>JBBQHC010000073.1:0-15112 GCA_038323615.1 Rhodobacterales bacterium
CGACACCGTAAACGTCAGCGGCCGAACCCCCAGAAACAGCGCCACCGCGCCGATGACCAGCCACAGATTCTCCGACCAGAACGACGCCTTGTCGCTGGCCAATGCCGCATCGACGACCCAGCCGAGCATCAGCGCGGCGTAAACCTCGGTCACACCGGCCAGCGCCGACAAGACTCCCGCGATGAACAGCAGCCAGCCCGACCCCTTGAGGCACCACGCGAAAAACGGCCACAACCTGCGCGGCGGCGGCCCTTCAGCGGCGCGGAACGGGTCGATCAGGTCTAGCGCCGTCATTCGGCTGCCTCGCTCAGGAAGCCACCAGATTGCCGCGCCCAGAACCGGCTGTAAAGACCGCCCCGCGCCAACAAATCGTCATGACTGCCGTCCTCGACGATCCGACCCTGATCCATCACCACGATCCGGTCCATCCGGGCGATGGTGGACAGCCGGTGGGCGATGGCGATGACCGTTTTGCCCTCCATCATGCCGTATAGGGTCGATTGAATCGCCGCCTCGACTTCGGAATCCAGCGCCGATGTCGCCTCGTCCAGCAGCAGGATCGGCGCGTCTTTCAGGATCACGCGGGCCAAGGCAATCCGCTGCCGCTGGCCGCCCGACAATTTCACGCCACGCTCGCCCACCTTGGCGTCATAACCCTTGCGGCCCTCGGAATCCTCGAGGTCCAGCACAAATTCGTGCGCCTCGGCCTTCTGCGCCGCTACCACCATCTCGGCCTCGGTCGCGTCCGGGCTGCCGTACAGAATGTTGTCGCGCACCGACCGGTGCAACAGCGCGGTGTCCTGTTGCACCATCCCGATCATCTGCCGCAGGCTGCCTTGTGTGACGCCAGCAATGTCCTGTCCATCGATCAGAACCTGCCCGCCGTCGGCATCGTAAAACCGCAAAAGCAGCTTGACGAGGGTCGATTTCCCCGCGCCGGAACGACCCACCAGCCCGACCTTTTCACCGGGCCGCACGACCAGATCAATGCGGTCAAGTCCACCAGAATCCTTGCCATAATGATGGGTCAAGCCACGCAGCTCAATCTGGCCCGGCCCGCGCGCCAACGGCACTGCACCGGGCCGGTCGATCAGCGTGATCGGTTGGGCAATGGTCTGCATCCCCTCGGCCACGATCCCCAGACTGCGGAAAAAGTTCGACACCGCCCACATGATCCAGCCGGACATTGCGTTCAGGCGCAGCGCCATTGCAGTCGCCGCAGCCACCACGCCGACAGTTGCCGTACCGCCAAACCACAGCCAGATTGCCCAGCCGACAACGCCGACGATCAGGACACCGTTCAGCAGCATCAGGCTGAGGTCCATGATGGTATAAAGGCGCTGTTCGGCAAAGAATTTCAGCCGCGCCTCCTCGATCACCTCTTTGCCATAGGCCAGTTCGCTGTCGTGATGGGCAAACATCTTGACCGCATGGATGTTGGTATAGCTGTCGACAACGCGGCCCGTCACGGCGCTGCGGGCGTTCGATGCCGCCTCGGACGCGGGGCCGATTTTCAGGACGGTCCAGCGCAGCAGGACAAGGTAGGGCAGCAGCCACAGCATCATCGGGATCAGCAGACGCACATCGGCGTCGCCCAGCAGGATCATCGCGCCGATCAGATAGGCAATGGCGAAGGTGATCGCGTCGAAGAGCTGAAACACGACCTCGCCCGCCGCCGGGGGGGCCTGCATGATCCGGTTGGCGATGCGCCCGGCAAAGTCATTCTCGAACCAGCCGACCGATTGGCGCAGCACGTGCTTGTGCGCCCGCCAGCGGAACAAAGTGCCATAGTTCGGCACGATCGTGTTGTTCAGCAGGGCGACCTGCGCGATGTGCAGGGCGGGCCGCACGGTCAGGATGAACAGCGCGACCAGCAACAATTCGACACCGTAGAGCGCCCAGACCTCGGACGGGGCGCGGCCCGTCAACATATCGACGACGCGGCCCATATAGGCGATCAGCCAGACCTCGACCCCGGCGATCACGACCGACAGGATCCCGGTGACCCAGAACACCGACCGGAACGGCCGGGACAGGTCGCGCAGGAACGGCCACAACTGCCGTGGCGGCGTGTTGTTGTCGGGATAGGCGATATAGGGATCGACAAGATTTTCAAAGAAACGGAACATGGGAGGCACCTTGCGGTGAAAAATTTTAACGATGATGGATGGCGGTAACTGAACTGGTCAGGCCGCCCGCACGGGTCAGGTCCTGTCAGCAGTCAGGAATGATAAACCCGTGTCGCATCGCTAGCCTCCATGTTGGTGCCGTGGGGATAGCGGAAACAGGCGCAACTGTCATCCCGAAATTACGCACCATCCAACAGGTCAGCGCGGGTCAGCGCAAAACCGGATGCGATCCATTTTTGTTCGGCATCGTTCAGCGCCTCGCCCAGCGCCGGACCCTGCAAAGCGGGCATCAGATCGGCAGCGGTCAGGGGAAAGACCTGCGCGGCCCCGTATTGTGCCTGCATAGGGTCTGTTTTTAACATCGTCCGACCAGCGATAGCGGCCCGGATCGCCAGAATCGAAAGCGCCGTTTCCACCCCGTAAAGATAGCCAAGCACAGCCGGAGTTTGCCCGGCGTCGGCTTGCAGTATTTCCAATTGCCGCCCTTCGGCGTTGGTCAGGCGCAATCTGTCGGTTTCACCCCCCAGCATCGCCAGCCGCCGCAGCCAATCGGGGGACAGCCCCGCCGCCTGTTCGACATGCACCAGCACGGCCAACAGCGCAGCGGACGCACCCGGCATGACCTGCGCCAACGCCCCGCAGGCCGCCATCGCCGCCAAGGCCGGGGCCGGATCGGGGGCGGCCAGCAGTTTGCGCATCTCATGGCCGATGCGCTCGCGCGACAGTTGCGCAATGCCCTCGATATGATCGGCACAGGCGGCCAACCCTTCGGCGTCGATCCCGGCGTCGGAGTCGCCATACCAGGCATGAAACCGGAAAAACCGCAGGATGCGCAGGTAGTCCTCGCGAATCCGCTGCCCCGCGTCGTCGATGAATCGTACCCGCCGCGCCTGTAAATCCGGCAAGCCCCGCAGTGGATCGGCCAGCGCGCCATCGGGGGCGGCATAGAGCGCATTCATCGTGAAATCCCGCCGCCGCGCGTCGGTTTCCATGTCATCGGCAAAGGCTACGACAGCGCGGCGGCCATCGGTCGCAACGTCGCGGCGGAATGTCGTCACCTCGAACGGTTTGCCGCCTGCGATCACCGTGACCGTACCGTGGTCGATGCCTGTGGGAACTATGCGCAGCCCCTTCGCGCCCGCCAAAGCCACCACCGTTTCAGGGTGGGCATCGGTGCAAAGATCCAGATCGGCCACGGGCGCCCCCAGCAACGCATTGCGCACGCAGCCACCGACGAACCACGCCTGATGGCCGGCCTCGGTCAACATCGCGCAGACGGTTTGCGCATCCGGGTCGCGTAGCCAGTCGGCGTCGATCATCATGGTTGCATCCGTTCTGCCAAGGCCCGCAAGATCCGCGCCGTCGCGCCCCAGACGTAATAGGGGCCGTAAGGGACCACGTAATAATGGCGCAACCGCCCCTGCCAGTGGCGGGCTTCGACGCGAAACATGCGAGGGTCCGAAAGGTGCGCCAGAGGCACAGTGAACACTTCGTCAACTTCGCCCGCCTCGGGACGCGGAATGAAATCACCGGAAACCAGAGCCAACACAGGCGTAACATCGAAATTCGTCACCGTTTCATGGGTCGGCAGACAGCCAAGCACCTGAACCTGCCCGCGCGGCAACCCGATTTCTTCCTCGGCCTCGCGCAGTGCGGCATCAACCGGAGTCGGATCGCCGGCGTCCTGTTTGCCGCCGGGAAACGCGATCTGCCCCGGATGGTGCTGCAGCCGGGCCGACCGTTTGGTCAAAATCACATCGCCCGCCGCCGTGACCGCGATCAGCACGGCGGCGGGGCGCAAGACCCGGCCAGCGGGCAGGGTCACGTCGGGGTTCAGATCGAAATCTGACGAATCGCCGCCCGGCCGGGCCAATGCGGCCAGCAGGCGGGATTGCAGATCAGGCGTCACCCTTTGCCTCGAAACCCAGTGTCTCGGGGTCGAATTCGTAATGAGCCCCGCAAAACTGGCAATCGGCGGTGACGATCCCGGCGTCGGTCGTCATATGAGCGATGTCCTTGGCCGAATAGATCGACAGGCTTTGGCGCACCTTGTCATCGGAACACGAACAGCCAAAGACGATCCGCTGGGCGTCAAAGACACGCGGGCCTTCCTGATGGAACAGACGCACTAGCAGGTCGGTCGGCTGCACGGTCGGGCCGATCAGCTCGATTTCCTCTACCGTATCCAACAGGACGTTTGCGCGGGTCCAGTTTTCGCCCTCGTCCGCGTCCAGAATGTCCGTCGCGTTCAGCAACCCGCCCTCGCCCGACCCACCCTCGGACGCCACGAACGGCGACGCCTTGGGCATGGTCTGTATCATGACGCCACCAGCGCGCCAGCGTTCACCGGCACCGGGCAGTTGCGAGCGGCCAAAGGTCAGGCTGAACCGGGTCGGCAATTGTTCGGACTGCGCAAAATACGTCTCTGCACAGGCCGAAAGCGAATTGCCAGCAATCGGCGTGATCCCCTGATAGGGTTCCGTCCCCTCGCCCTGATCAATCAGGATCGCGAAATATCCCTTGCCGATCTGCGAAAACGGCACCGCCTTTTCGTCCAGCCGGTCAGCATCGTAACTGGCATAGGCACGAATCCGGGCCGGGCTGCCGTCCTCGCCGGGGCCATAATAATCGGTCGCGATCAACCGCGCCGGACCATCACCGCGCACCTGCAACGAGAGTTTCCAGCGCAGCTTGATCGTTTGGCCGATAAGTGCTGTCAGCAAACACATCTCGGCCACCAGGGCTTCGATCAGCGGCGGATAGTCGTGCTGCGCCAGCACACGGTCCAGCACACCGTCCAGACGGGCGACGCGGCCGCGAATGTCGGCGTTATCAAGTTGAAACGGCAGAACGGTATCGTCCCACGCAATTTGGCTGCCAAGGGTCATGGGCTTTCCTCACGGGTCAATTTTGGGCATACCGCGCCTATATAGGCAGGGCAAGCGGGCGACCAAAGGGGCCCGAACAGGAGAAGCCATGATCAGACGGTATGGCGACACGCCACAAAACGGGACGCGCTACCGCCATCGCCCCGGCGTTTACGCGATATTGCCGCAGGACGGGCAACTGTTGCTGACCTATCAGGACGCACCGCATTTCGAATTTCAGCTTCCCGGCGGCGGCATCGACCCCGGCGAAACTCCGCTTCAGGCGCTGCACCGCGAAGTGTTCGAGGAAACTGGCTGGCGCATCGCCAATCCGCGTCGTCTGGGCGCATTCCGGCGGTTCGTGTTCATGCCCGAATACGAGATCTACGCCGAAAAACTGTGCCACATTTACCGCGCCGACCCGGTGCGCCCACACGGACCCCCGCGCGAGGCCGCACATACCGCAGTCTGGATGTCACCCGAAGACGCGATGCTGTCTGTCGCGGTAGACGGCGACGCGGCGTTTATCGCCCGGTTTCAGACCAGTTCGCGGCCTTCGACGACATGACCGTAAAGCGTCGTCAGGATGCTGACGCCGACCATCATCGTGACCCATGTGATCCCCAGATCAACGACCGTGCCCAAGACTTCAGACAGATTCGCAAGCTGGCCGGCAATGACCGACGCCGCGAGGTTGAGCGCGGTAATGATCACCGTCACCCCAAAAATGATCCCCGACAACGGCGCCGTCGCCGCCCACGATTGGCCAATCTTCATCGGCTTACCTACCGCAGTTGCCGGCAGACAAACGGCAAACCGCAGCCAGAAATAGCTGAACACCACACCCAGCATCAGCCCGACCAAAAGCCCGCCGATCAGCGGCGACGCGGCCATCAGCGGGCCCAGCGCCAGACCGACAAGCAATAATAGCGGGATCACGATCAACATCAGAAGCAGCGCCACCAACAGCGTCTTGCCCAGATAAGGCAATACGGGGCGGCCACCGAAAGCAGGCAACATACCGGGGTATTCTTCTAGCAGGACAAAGCGGTGCCATGCGACGGCGACCCACGAAAACACCACCAGATAGGCCACCACCATGACGAGCACCGCCAAAAGTGCTGCACCAGCCGTCTCTGGCTGTGTTTCAAGCACGATGTAGAAATTCATCGGCAGGCCCAGGATCTGCAACATGCCGAAATAGATCACCACAAGAATCAGAACCGGCCCGACCGATACCTTGAGCGCCTCAGCAAAGTTGCCGAACACCATCTGAAACGCGTGTCGCACGATATGCCAACTCATCCCGCTGTCCCTTTTTGTCGATTTCAGCCTTGGTCGCACTGGCAGGCGCGTCGGTCAATGACCGATCCTTGCCCCGCATCGCGAAACCCGTTATCCGCCGCATCCGAACGCCCGTGATCGGAGAGCCATATGCCCGCCCCCAAGAAAGTCGTCCTTGCCTATTCCGGCGGTCTGGACACCTCGATCATCCTGAAATGGCTGCAAACCGAATATGGCTGCGAGGTGGTGACGTTCACCGCCGATCTGGGGCAGGGCGAAGAACTGGAACCGGCCCGCAAAAAGGCCGAGATGATGGGCGCCAAATCCATCTACATCGAAGACCTGCGCGAAGAATTCGTCCGCGATTTCGTGTTTCCGATGTTCCGCGCCAATGCGCTGTACGAGGGGCTGTATCTGCTGGGCACATCCATCGCCCGACCGCTGATTTCCAAACGACTGGTCGAAATTGCCGCGATCGAGGGCGCCGATGCCGTTGCCCACGGGGCTACCGGCAAGGGTAATGATCAGGTCCGCTTCGAACTGGCGGCCTATGCGCTGAACCCCGAAATCAAGGTGATTGCGCCCTGGCGTGAATGGAATCTGACGAGCCGCACAAGGCTGCTCGAGTTTGCCGAAACGCACCAGATTCCGGTCGCCAAGGACAAGCGCGGCGATGCGCCGTTTTCTGTCGATGCGAACCTGCTGCACACCTCGTCCGAGGGCAAAGTGCTGGAAAATCCGCGCGAGGCAGCCCCTGACTACGTCTATCAGCGCACCGTCGATCCCATTGATGCGCCGAACCAACCCGAACTGATCGAGATCAGTTTCGAACGCGGCGATGCCGTCGCCATCGACGGCGTGGCGATGTCACCCGCGACGATCCTGACCCGGCTGAATGAACTCGGCGGCAAGCACGGCGTCGGGCGGCTCGACCTTGTGGAAAATCGGTTCATCGGGATGAAATCGCGGGGCATCTATGAAACGCCGGGCGGCACGATCCTGCTTGAAGCACATCGCGGGATCGAACAGATCACGCTGGACAGCGGCGCCGGGCACCTCCAGGATTCGATCATGCCGCGCTATGCCGAACTGATCTATAACGGGTTCTGGTTCAGCCCGGAACGCGAAATGCTGCAAGCCCTGATCGACAAATCGCAGGACCATGTGACCGGCACGGTGCGCGTCCAGCTGTACAAAGGATCGGCGCGGACCGTCGCCCGCTGGTCCGATCACAGCCTGTATTCCGAGGCGCATGTGACGTTCGAGGACGACGCGGGCGCCTATGACCAAAAGGATGCGCAAGGCTTCATTCAACTGAACGCCCTGCGCCTGAAACTGATCGCTGCGCGCAATCGGCGGACCGGATAGCGGAGACGATAACGCCGCCCGCTGGAAATAGCGGGCGGCGTTGATCTGCCAATGTTATTCGACGGTGATCGTCGCCATGACCAGCTTGTCGTCGATCCGGATCGGACCGTCTTCGGTCGCCCCCAGCGTATATTCGAAAACGCCGGTCTGCATGCCGTTCTCTTCGGAGTGGACCATCAGCATCAGCATGTCACCGGGCGCGACCGCTTCGGTCAGGATCGCGGCGACATCCATGTTTTCGCCCATCCGCAGCGGCGCATAGCCGACAACGGCGCCCGGCTTCATATCGGCGTCGGTGCGATGCACAACCATCCAGCCGTTCGCGCCCGCGACGATCTGATCGGCGCTCACGATGCCATTTTCGGCGCTTTGATTGGCGGCTTCGACCATTGGCGACATGCTATGCGCGGCAGCAAAAGCCGTACCCGCAGTGGCAATGATGGCTGTAGTGAACAAGAACTTTTTCATCGGACTCTCCTGACTAGGTTGTCGGAACGTTGGCCCCGACATGAGCAGTAGTCACGTTGGGCGACCGCAAAGAGTTTCAGGCTTTTACATTGATGCGCGCAATTTCTGGCATGATGCCGCCGGATCACAACCGATGTTGGGACAAACTTTCGTAAAACGGCATCGCCGCACTGACCAGATCGGCGTCATGCCCGGTCAAATCAGGCAATGCACCTTCGGCCCCGGCGAAACTCGTGCTGCGGTGGATCGCACCATACCAATGCGCCGCCCAAACCCCATCAGCCGGATGACCGCCCGCCGGCCAGTGCAGCATCGCGGGGTCGTAGGGCAGACCGATTGCAGCGCAAAGTTTGCGCAGCATGGTGTCGGGATCGGCGCGGATATCGGCGCTGTCGATCACCACGCCGCCGACCTGCGCGTAAACCTCTGCCTGCTGGCGGAACCCGATATCGTCCTGCGTCACCGCGTCCCGCTTGGCACCATAACTGGCGACGACGCGGGCCGGATGGCGGATCAGGTGGACGTTGACGCACTCCCGCGCCCAATCCATCGGAAAACCGGGGATCATATGCAGGCCCATATGCTTCATATAGAAATGCGGCTTGCCGTTCGGAACTGACCCTGCACAGGCCAAAGCGACCTTTTTCGGATCGGTTTCATGTGCCGCGATGATCGCGTCCCGCAGCGGATGGTCGATGCCCGTCGCCGCCAGATAGGGCGCATAAAACGGCTCGTCCCAGACCGCGATATCATCGCGCGCGCCGAATGAATACATCATCGCGGTAGATAGATTGCGCGGCCCGGACCACATCGCGATTTTCATGGCTGGACAAGCGCCTTGTAAAGATCGCGCAACCGCTGCGTCACCGGACCCATCTGCCCGGTGCCGATCTGCCGCCCGTCGATCACACCGACGGGGGTCTGCGCCCCGAACGTACCGGTCAAGAACGCCTCGTCCGCGCCATAGGTATCGACAAGGCTGAAATTGCGTTCGAACACCGGCACGCCGTTGGCGCGGCACAGGTCGATCACCTTTTGACGGGTGATCCCATTCATACAGTAGTCGCCCGTGCTGGTCCAAACCGCGCCCTTGCGGACGATGAAAAAGTTACAGGCGTTGGTCGTGTTCACGAAACCATGCACATCCAGCATCAACGCCTCGTCGGCGCCCGCTTTTTGCGCGGCGATGCAGGCAAGGATGCAATTTAGTTTGGAATGGCTGTTCAATTTGGGGTCTTGGGTCATCGGCAACCCACGGATGTGCGGCACCGTGGCAAGGGTGATGGGTCGGGGGATTTTCGGCTGCGAATGTTCCATGATGATGACAATGGTCGGGCCGGACTGTGACAACGACGGATGCTGAAACGGGCGCACCTTGACGCCGCGCGTGATCATGATGCGGGCATGGGCGTCGGTGGTTATGGCATTAGCGGCTTGCGTGTCGAACAAGGCTTGAATGACCCCATCGCGATCCATCCCGATATCCAGATCAATCGCCTTGGCGGCCTCGAAAAGCCGGTCGATATGTTCGGCCAGAAACGCCCAACGCCCGGCATAAAGCCGCACCCCCTCCCAGACCCCATCGCCCAGCATGAAACCGCTGTCATAGACGCTGACCACCGCCTGCGCCTTTGGCACAATGCGCCCGTCGACGTAGATCAGGATGGCATCGTTGCGCACATCGTCGGCGGCCTGGTGTGTGGTCACGTGATCGGTCATGGCGTCCCCCTTGCGGCAGGCTACAGCGGTTCAGGTTTCACCGGAATCGGAATTCGCTGCCTCTCGCTACGCTCGAACGCGATTTCCAGTTTTTCTCTTTTTGAAAAACCTGATCCACTTGAGAACCGGCCCGAAAATGTTCCAAGGGGTAAACAGCGCGTGACATCACGGCGGGGTGAGTTGCGGCAGCCGTGCCTACGTTGCCACTGTCGGCCCAAAGGAGTTACGCCATGTCAACAAAATCCGATCCGATCCGCCTTGCCACCCTTGGTGTCGCCATCGCCGCAGGAATTTTCGCCCAATCGCACCGGGCCGAGGCCCGCCAGATCGAGCAGATCGTCGTCGCGGGCGGCTGTTTCTGGTGCGTCGAATCCGATTTCGAATCGGTGCCAGGCGTGTCCGGTGTGGTGTCAGGCTATGCCGGCGGCACAGCGCCGAACCCCACCTACCAAAACCATTCCGGTTATACCGAGGCCGTGACGATCACGTATGACGCTGATCAGATCGGCGCCGAGGCGCTGTTGGGCCTGTTCTTTCGCTCGATCGACCCGACCGATGCGGGCGGTCAATTCTGTGATCGGGGCGACAGTTATACGACTGCGATTTTCGTGACGACGCGCGCCCAACAGACCGCCGCCGAAGCCGCCAAGGCCGAAGCGCAGGCCGCATTGGGCCGCAACATCGTGACGCCGATCCGCGGCAACCCGAACTTTGCCGAGGCCGAAGCCTACCACCAGAATTACTATAAAAGCACGACAACCCGGTTCGTGCGCAGCGTCGGCCTGAATCTGACCGACGCCGAAGCCTACAAGCGATACCGGGACGGCTGCGGGCGCGATGCACGGGTGCGTCAGCTGTGGGGATCAGCCGCGCCTTTCGTCAATCACTAGGGCCGAAACCCCCGCACTTCGGCCAGATCGGGGATCACATCAGCGGTGCCGCGACGCGTGACCATCAGCGCCGCGGCCTTTGTCGCCTGTTTCATCGCCTGCAACATCAGCTGACCCTGATCCAGCCCCGCCAGCACATAGCCGGTGAACGTATCGCCCGCGCCGGTGGTATCGACCGGCGTCACCGGCATCGCCGCGACATCCACCGCGCCATCAGGGCCAAACCACGTCGCACCGTCCGCGCCCAGCGTCACGATGACGTCCTGCACCGGCAATGCGTCGGGGCCAAGGCCGGTCGCCGCGCGCAACTGGTCCGCCTCGACCGCGTTCAGGATCAGGAAATCAAGGTGCGGCAGCACCGCTTGCACCCGTTCCGCATCAAACGGCGCGGCGGCATAGGCGACCCGCAGGCCCATCTTGCGGCCCAGCGCGGCGGCGGTCCTTTGCAGGTTGGTTTCATTCTGCATGACCAGCCAATCGCCCGTCTGCGCCTCGGTCATTGCCGATTGCAGAGTCGTCTGCGGGATCACGCCATTGGCACCTGCGTGCAGGATGATCGCGTTCTCGCCTTGCGGGTCCACCATGATGATGGCCTGCGCGGTTTCAGTATCGACCGTCGTGATGTGGCGTGTATCGACGCCGTATTCCAGCAGGCGTTCGACTGCCCACGCCCCGTCGGCCCCGACCGCACCAATATGGTTGACCCGACCGCCGGCGCGGGCAATCGCCACAGACATATTGGCCCCCTTGCCGCCCAGGAACATCTGCCGTTCGGTTGACGACAGGGTTTCGCCGGGGCCCGGAATATGGGGTACCGAATAGATCAAGTCGGCGTTGATAGACCCTAGATTCCAGATTGCCATGCCGTCAGTCCATCCTGTGCGTTGATATCGCCGTGTCACCAGATTGGCCGTGAACCACCCCGACGGCAACGCGTTTTCGCCTTTCGCCGTTTGGCAGGGCTGGCTAGGGTCGCGCCGGGGGACGCATGAGCGATACGATCACACCGATGATGGAGCAGTATCTGGGCCTCAAGGCCGGGTATCCCGACGCCTTGCTGTTCTACCGGATGGGCGATTTCTACGAAATGTTTTTTGACGATGCCGTCGCGGCAGCCGGGGCGCTGGACATCGCGCTCACCAAGCGGGGCAAACATCTGGACACCGATATTCCGATGTGCGGCGTGCCTGTTCATGCCGCCGAGGGGTATCTGCTGTCCTTGATCCGCAAGGGATTTCGGGTGGCGGTCTGTGAACAGATGGAAGACCCCGCCGAGGCGAAAAAGCGGGGATACAAATCGATCGTGCGGCGCGACGTGGTGCGGCTGGTCACACCCGGCACGCTGACCGAAGAATCGCTGTTGGACGCGCGGCGGCACAATTATCTGGCAGCCTTTGCCCAGGTCCGTGATGAAAGTGCGTTGGCCTGGGTCGATATTTCAACCGGGGCGTTTCATGTGACGCCATGTACCCTGTTGCGGCTGGGGCCGGAACTGGCGCGACTGGGGCCGCAAGAGGTGTTGCTGGCCGAGGGGAGCGAGGCGGGTCTGGCCGATATCGTGTCTGAATCCGGGGCCGCCGTGACCAATCTGGGTCGTGCCGCGTTCGACAGCACGGCTGGGGAAAAGCGATTGTGTCGGCTGTTTGGTATTGCTTCGCTGGATGCCTACGGCACCTTTGGTCGGGCCGAAGTGGCGGCAATGGCGGCCGTGGTCGAATACCTTGAGATCACGCAAAAAGGGAACCTGCCCCTGTTGCGCCCGCCGGTCCAAGAGGCACAGGCGAGCGCGATGCAGATTGATGCCACGACACGGCGGTCGCTGGAACTGACCCATGCTTTGGGTGGCGGCCGGGCCGGGTCATTGCTGGCGTGTATCGACCGAACGGTGACGGCGGGCGGGGCGCGGTTGTTGGAACGCCGCCTTGCCAGTCCATCCTGCACCCGCACGATTATCCAGGCGCGACAGGACACAGTGGCATTTTTCATTGACCAAGGACGGCTGGGCGCGGAGCTGCGCGACCGACTGCGGGCGGTGCCGGATGTGGATCGGGCGCTGTCACGTCTGGCGCTGGACCGGGGCGGGCCGCGCGATCTGGCCGCGATCAGGAATGCGCTGGGCGAAGCGGTGCAGATTGCACGGCTGTTGGACAAGACCGATTTGCCGGAAATTTTGGCAGAGGGGATCGGCGATCTGACCGGGCACGACACGCTGTTGAACTTGCTCGATCAGGCGCTGGTGGTCGAACCGCCGCTGCTGGCCCGCGACGGCGGCTTCATCGCGCCGGGGTATGACGCGGAACTGGACGAAGCGCGGACCTTGCGTGACGAGGGGCGGTCAGTGATCGCGGCGATGCAGGCGGAATTTGTGGCGATGTCTGGGGTTCCGTCGCTCAAGATCAAACACAACAACGTCCTGGGTTACTTCATCGAAACCACTGCGACCCATGCCGAAAAGATGATGGCGCCGCCGCTGAACGATACCTTTATCCACCGCCAGACCACAGCCAATCAGGTGCGGTTCACGACTGTAGCGCTCAGCGAGATCGAAACCCGGATCTTGAATGCCGGCGGTCGGGCATTGGACATTGAAAAGCGGCTCTATACTGGCCTGACGGGGGCGATTGTCGCGCAAGCCGGGGCCTTGGCGGCGCTGGCGCGGATCGTCTCGGAACTGGATCTGGCGGCGGCCCTTGCCCAGATCGCCAAGGCCGAAAACTGGTGCCAACCGAAAGTTGACGACAGCCGCGCGTTTGACATCACGGGCGGCCGGCATCCGGTTGTGGAGCAGGCGTTGAAACGCAACGGCACGCCGTTTGTTGCCAATGATTGCGCCCTGACGGACGCGCCGATCTGGTTACTGACCGGACCAAACATGGCCGGAAAATCGACGTTTTTGCGCCAGAACGCCCTGATCGCAATTCTGGCGCAGATGGGTAGTTACGTTCCCGCGGATACGGCCCATATCGGGATCGTCAGTCAGGTCTTCAGCCGGGTCGGTGCGGCGGACGATCTGGCGCGGGGGCGTTCGACATTCATGGTCGAAATGGTGGAAACCGCCGCGATTCTCAATCAGGCGGACGACCGTGCCTTGGTCATTCTGGATGAAATCGGACGCGGGACGGCAACCTATGACGGGCTGTCGATCGCCTGGGCGACGCTGGAACATCTGCACGATGTGAACCGTTGCCGCGCCCTGTTCGCCACCCATTATCATGAAATGGCGGCGCTGTCGGCCAAGTTGGACGGGGTCGAAAACGCGACGGTGACGGTGAAAGAGTGGGAAGGCGACGTGATTTTCCTGCACGAAGTTCGACAGGGAACCGCAGACCGCAGCTACGGGGTCCAAGTGGCGCGGTTGGCGGGATTACCGCCCGTGGTAGTTGCGCGGGCCAAAGTGGTTTTGGAGGCCCTGGAAAAGGGCGAACGCGAGGGCGGCGGGGCGCGGAAGGCGTTGATCGACGATCTGCCATTGTTTGCGGCGATCCCCGCCACCGCTCCCGCCAAAGTCAGGGAATCGGCGGTCGAGGCACGGCTGAAAGAGGTTTTGCCGGATAGTCTGACACCGCGCGAGGCGCTGGAATTGTTGTATGAATTGCAGGACCTGTTGAAGGGTTAGGGCAGATTGCCCGTCCTACGATGCGGGAGTCGAGGACACGCCGACCTGGGCGGGGCGCAACAGGCGGTCGTGCAAAAAGAAACCTTCGGTCATCACCTGAATGATCTCGCCGGCGCGGGTGCCGGGGACCGGGGCCTCGAACATCGCCTGATGGTTTTGCGGATCGAATTTGTCGCCGACCTCGGGCACGATGGGGTCGATGCCGTGTTTCTTGAACACCGAAATCAGCTCGCGCATGGTCAGTTCGATGCCTTCGATCAGACCCTTTGAGACCTCTTGCGGTTCGTCGGCGGCGGCCTGCAAGGCGCGGCGCAGGTTGTCGTAAACCGGCAGCAGATCGCGGGCGAGTTTGGAACCGCCATAGTTTTCCGCCTCACGGCGATCACGTTCGGCGCGTTTTCGGGTATTTTCGGCATCCGCCAGGGCACGCATGAATTTGTCACGGTACTCGTCCCGTTCAGCGATCAGCGCCGCGGTGGGATCGTCGGCCAGTGCCGCCTCGATCTCGGCGGCGATGGTGTCAGCCTCGGCGGCCATGTCATCAAGGCTTTGCGGTTCGGATTTCGGTTCGGCCATCTTGGGTCTTCTCCTTCAGGTCCGGTCGGACAACAGTTTGCCGACCAGCTGGGCGGTGTAATTCACGATGGGCACGATGCGCCCGTAGTTAAGGCGGGTCGGGCCAATGACCCCTACCGCGCCGATGATCTTGCGGTCGGCGTTCATATAAGGAGAAACGACGAGAGAGGAACCCGAAAGTGAGAAAAGTTTGTT
>JBBQHC010000074.1:0-15103 GCA_038323615.1 Rhodobacterales bacterium
GGGGGCGCGGGCCTCGCGCAGCGCCGCAATCGCTCCCTCCATCCCGCCACCTGCGCAATAGATGCCGCGCAGGTCGGGGTTGCGATCCAGCAGGTCCAGCGTCGCTTCGTAAGTCAATTGCCGGGTCTCAAGATTGACAAGAGTGTCGAGCATCTGCAACCCGACCCCGTGTTCGCGCATGTAACTGCGAAAGCCCGTTTCACGCAGTTCGTGTCCGTGCCAGCGATAGCCGCCGACGAAAACGGCGACCTTGCCGGGGCCGGGGACGGCCATATGAATCATCGACGCGGCAATGCGCCCGACCTTCATGTTATTGAGACCAATGTATAATAGTCGCTCGCCTTGGGCGAAATCGTTCATCATCGCGATGCAGGGCACGCCGCGCCGCTTCAGGTCGATGACCTTTTGGGTGATCGTGCTGTGACTGACGGCGGTGGCCGCAATCACGTCAACCTCGCCCGCCAGCCCTTCCATGCAGGCGGCGAAGTCGCCCGGCGACTGGGATGGCGAAAACACGATCCGCGGGATCGCGCGGACCTGCAACGCTTCGCGGCAGGCGGTTTCGATCTGGGTGACAAGGTCGCGATAAAACGCCTGTCGTTCCTTGTTCAGCACAAAGCCCAGTCGCACCACGGGTTTGTCGGCCTGCATCCGCTGGTGGATCAGCCCGGCAGCGTGATAGCCGATCTCACGCGCCGACTCGTAGACCTTGCGCGCGGTTTCCTCGCGCACCTTGGCGCGGCCGTTCAGCACCCGGTCAACGGTGGCGACGCTGACCTTGGCGCGGGCGGCGACGTCTTGCACAGTCGGTCTGTGGCCCATCGCACCCCCTGACGCATTCTTTGCATGACTTGCCCAAGGATGATGGTTTTGCAATCAAAATCGAACCCGGTTGACCGATCTGCGTTTCGGGTGCAGGTCAGGGCCATGGCGCGTAACATCCTGTTCATCATGTGCGACCAGTTGCGCCACGATTACCTTGGCTGCACCGGGCATCCGCATCTGACGACCCCGCATATCGACGCGCTGGCCGCCGATGGCACGCGGTTCAGTCGCGCCTATGTCCAGTCACCGATCTGTGGCCCGAGCCGGATGTCGACCTATACGGGTCGCTATGTCCGCTCGCACGGTTCGCTGATGAACGGCTATCCGCTGCGACTGGGCGAGATGACGCTGGGCGATTATCTGCGTCCCTTGGGTGTGGACACGGTGCTGGTCGGCAAAACCCACATGCGCCCGGATCGCGAGGCCATGCAGCGTTACGGGCTGGACCCCGATACAGTGATCGGGGCGCGGCTGTCGGAATGCGGGTTCGATGCGTTCGAGCGGGACGACGGGCTGCACCCCGACAGCGGCTATGCCCGCGCCCCGGCCTATAACCGTGCAATGACCGCCAAGGGTTACGCGGGTGCAAACCCGTGGCACAGCGCCGCCAATTCCACGGACAAGGGCAGCGGCTGGTTCCTGCAAAATTCCGACCGCCCCGCCAAGGTGGCGGAGGCGGACAGCGAGACGCCCTATCTGACCCGCCGTTTCATGGATTTTGTCGACAGCCGCACGGACGATACCCCGTGGTGCTGCCATCTGTCGTTCATCAAGCCGCATTGGCCCTATGTCGTGCCCGCCCCCTATCACGCGATGTTTGGCCCCGATACGTGGTTGCCGCCGGTGCGGGACGAGGCCGAGCGCACCGATCCGCACCCGGTCTACAAGGCGTTCATGGACCTGCGGGTCAGCCGCGCGTTCAACCGTGACGCGGTGCGCAACGCCGTGTTGCCGGCCTACATGGGCCTGATCAAGCAGATCGACGATCAGATCGGCCTGCTGTTTGCCTTCCTGCGCGAACGGGGTCTGTGGGACGACACGCTGATCGTATTCACCTCGGATCACGGCGATTATCTGGGTGACCATTGGCTGGGCGAAAAGGATCTGTTTCACGAGCCGGCAGTCAAGGTACCGCTGATCATCCGTGACCCGGATGCGCGGGCGCTGCGCGGGCAGGTCTGCGATGCCTTGGTCGAATCGATCGATCTGGCCCCGACATTCAACGCCTATTACGACGGCCCGGATCAGTCGCACCGGATGGAGGGGAAATCGCTGTTGCCGCTGCTGCGCGGCGAAATCCCGGCCGATTGGCGCGAGGTCGCGTTTTCCGAATACGATTATGTGCATCTGCCCGGCCGGGCCGCATTGGGCCGGAGCTTGCGCGATGCCAAGCTGATCATGGTCTGCGATACACGGTGGAAAATGATCCATTGCGAAGGGTTTCCGCCGATGCTGTTCGATCTGGAGGCCGACCCGCAGGAGTTGCGCGATCTGGGTCGCGATCCAGCGATGCAAGAGGTGCGCGACCGCCTGACCGCTGCGATCTTCGAATGGACGCGTCGCGAACGCCAGCGCGTCACGGTCAGCGACGCGCAGGTGGCCGCCAACACCGACCGCGCAGATGTGGCGGCGGGTATTTTGATCGGGTTCGCTGACGAGGCCGAACTGGCTGCCTATCTGGCACAGGACGATTGACCGTTTAACTTTCGCGCCGGTCGCACTAGATAGTCTCGCGAATAACGCGAAAGCATCCCACATGACTGTCATCGTTCGGGTCAAAGACCTGACAAAAACCTATTCAACCGGGTTCAAAGCCCTGAACAACGTCAGCCTTGATATTGCCGAAGGCGAGATTATCGCCTTGTTGGGCCCCAACGGCGCGGGCAAAACGACGCTGATTTCGACGATCTGCGGGATCACGGTGCCGACCAGCGGAAAGATCACCGTGGGCGGACATGACGTGCAGACCGAGTTCCGCGCAGCGCGGGCGCTGATCGGGCTGGTGCCGCAGGAAATCAACCTTGAACCGTTTGAAACGGTCATGAACACCACTCGGTTTTCGCGTGGGTTGTTCGGCAAACCGCGCAATGATGCGTTTCTGGAAAAGGTGCTGGGCCAACTGTCTCTGCTCGATAAGCGCGACGCCAAGATCATGACCCTGTCAGGCGGCATGAAACGCCGGGTCCTGATCGCCAAGGCGCTGGCACATGAACCCCGCGTTTTGTTTCTTGACGAACCCACCGCCGGGGTCGATGTCGAACTGCGCAAGGATATGTGGAAGGTCGTAGCCGCCCTCAAGGCGACAGGCGTCACGATCATTCTGACGACCCACTATATCGAGGAAGCCGAGGCGATTGCCGACCGGATCGGCATCATCGCCAATGGCGAGATTCTGCTGGTGCAGAACAAGGCCGAGCTGATGGCGCAGATGGGCAAAAAGCAACTTCGGGTCGAACTGACCAAGGCGGTCGATAGGGTGCCTGACGCCCTGTCGCGTTACGGCCTGGAACGCGCCGACGATGGCCGCACGCTGGTCTTTACCTACAATACCAAGGCCGAACGCACGGGCATCACCACCCTGCTGAACGATCTGCAAAAGGCCGGATTGCAGATGAAAGACCTGCAAACCCAGCAAAGCAGCCTCGAGGACATTTTTGTCGGGCTGGTCAAGGAAGCATCATGAATTTCATCGCCGTCCAATCGATCTATCGCTATGAAATGACGCGGTTCTTTCGCACCGTAATGCAAAGCCTGCTGTCTCCGGTCATTTCGACCTCGCTGTATTTCGTGGTCTTCGGCGCCGCCATCGGCAGCCGGATCACCGAGGTCGAGGGGGTCAGTTACGGTGCCTTTATCGTCCCCGGTCTGATCATGCTGGCGGTGATGACCCAGGCCACGTCAAACGCATCGTTCGGCATCTATTTCCCGAAATTCATCGGCACGATCTACGAAGTGCTGTCGGCCCCGGTCAATTTCATCGAAATCACCATCGGTTATGTCGGGGCGGCGGCGACCAAGGCGTTGATCATCGGGCTGGTGATCCTTGCCACGTCGTTCCTGTTCGTCAATGTCCAGATCGCGCATCCGTTGGCGATGCTGGCGTTTCTGGTGATGACCTGTCTCAGCTTTGCGTTGTTCGGGTTCATCATCGGCATCTGGGCCAAGAGCTTCGAACAGTTGCAACTGATCCCGCTGCTGATCATCACGCCACTGGTTTTCCTTGGCGGTAGTTTCTATTCGACCACCATGTTGCCGCCGTTCTGGCAGGCCGTGACCCTGTTCAACCCGGTGCATTACCTGATTTCCGGTTTCCGCTGGTCGTTTTTCGGCATAGCCGACGTGCCGGTGGGTATTTCGCTGATCGCTATCGCGGCGTTCATGGGTCTGTGTCTGGCGGCGATCTGGTGGATTTTCCGGACCGGCTGGCGGATTCGCCAGTAGGCTTGGCGCAAGGGTTGTCCATCGCTTGCCCCCGGCATACATGATTGCGCATGAAGCACCTTATCCCCTTCGTCAAATCCGCCCCCGTGGTGTCGGTCATCCGCCTGCAAGGGGCCATCGCGAACGGGTCGCGGGGCATTGATGACCTCAGCCTTGGGCCGGTCATGGACAAGGCATTTACCAAAGGCAAACCCGCCGCCGTCGCGCTGGAAATCAACTGTCCCGGCGGGTCGCCCGTGCAGTCGTCGCTGATCGGGGCGCGGATCCGGCGACTGGCGGATCGCCACAAGGTGCCGGTTTTCGCGTTTGTCGAGGATGTTGCGGCATCGGGCGGCTACTGGCTCGCCTGCGCGGCGGACGAGATATTTGTCGATCCGTCATCGGTGATCGGATCAATCG
Source organism: Rhodobacterales bacterium (assembly GCA_038323615.1). Lineage (GTDB taxonomy): Bacteria > Pseudomonadota > Alphaproteobacteria > Rhodobacterales > Rhodobacteraceae > JBBKXP01. The sequence continues at coordinate 4,666 of JBBQHC010000074.1, forward strand.
GAGTGATTTCAGCCGGGTTTGGCGTGCAGGACGCAGTGGCGCGTTTTGGTGTCGAACGCCGGGTCCATACGGCGGGCAAATCCAAAAGCATGCTGGACCCGTTCCAGCCGGAAAAACCTGCGGACGTCAAGCGGCTCAAGGGCTGGCTGGACGATATTCACGGGTCGTTCATCGCCCAGGTCAAGGCGCGGCGCGGGGCCAAACTGGCGGACAACCCCGACATTTTCACGGGCGAGGTCTGGATCGGGCAAAAGGGCGTCGAACAGGGGCTGGCCGACGGCATCGGCCATCTGGTGCCGGTGATGCAGGCGCGGTTCGGTGACAAGGTCAAATTCCGCCGCTACGGCCCGCGCAAATCGCTGTTCCGCCGCTTTGGCGCGCAGATCGTCGACGATGCGTTCGCCGGGGTCGAGGAACGGGCGGCTTTCGCCCGGTTCGGCCTTTAGGCATGATATTCAAGATCATTTCGCTGTTCATGATCGGCATGGCCGTGCTGGCGATTATCGGCCGGGTCCGGTTTCCGGGGCAGGACCGGCTGGCGGCAGCCAAATGTCCCGGTTGCGGTCGCTATCGGATCGGCAAGGGGCCGTGCAAATGCGGGCGCGCCTAGGATGCTGATGGACTGGGGCTATACGCTCCTCGGGCTGGCGATCCTGCTGCTGGCGGGCGATGCGCTGGTCAAAGGGGCGGTCAATCTGGCGTTGCGGGTCGGGATTCCGGCGCTGATCGTGTCGCTGACCGTGGTCGCCTTCGGCACTTCGGCCCCCGAATTGCTGATCTCGGTGCAGGCCATCGTGGAGGGTTTGCCCGGCCTTGCCATCGGCAACGTTGTCGGATCCAACGTCGCAAATATCTTGCTGGTCCTGGGTATCCCCGCGCTGCTGGCGACGATGCACACCAGCGAATGTGATACCCGCGCCAGCTTTTTGCAGATGATCGGCGCGACAGTGCTTTTCATCGGCTTGTGTTTCTTTGGCGTGCTGACGTGGATCAGCGGATTGATCTTGCTTGCGGCCCTTGCCGCGATGCTGATCCACGCCATTGTCGAGGTGAAACGCCACCGGCGCGCCCAGTGCGCCGCCGTCGCAGATGTCGAGGGTGCCGATCCCGATATGCCCTGGGTCAAGATCACCCTGTTTCTGGTGCTTGGCCTGATCGGGCTGCCGCTGGGGGCGAATTTGCTGATCGACGGGGCCAGCGGAATCGCCCGCAGTTTCGGGATCAGTGAAACGGTGATTGGCCTGACGCTGGTCGCTGTCGGCACCTCGCTGCCGGAACTGGCGACGACTGTCGTTGCCGCCCTGCGCCGACAGGCGGATGTTGCGTTGGGCAATGTTATCGGGTCGAATATGTTCAACCTGCTGGGGATCATGGGCGTCGCGACCTTGGTCGGCCCGGTGCCGATCGATCCGCAATTCCTGTCGTTCGATCTGTGGGTGATGCTGGGGGCCGCGCTGTTGTTGATTCCTTTCGTATTTCTGCGCCGGGACATTACCCGCGTCTGGGGCATCGGCCTGACGCTGGCCTATGTCGCCTATCTGCTGGCGGTGCTGGCATGAACCGGGCGCTGGTCACGGGTGCGGGGGCGCGGTTGGGCCGGGCGATGGCGGTTTACCTTGCCGGGCGCGGCTATGACGTGGCGGTGCATTATGCGACTTCGGCAGAGGGCGCCGAGGAAACCGCCGCGATGATCCGCGCCAAGGGGCGGCAGGCGATCACCTTGCAGGCCGATTTGCTGGACGAGGATGCGACACAGGCACTGGTGCCGGCGGCGATGGCGGGCCTTGGCGGGCCGATCACCTGTCTGGTCAACAATGCGTCGGTTTTTGAATATGACCGGCTGAAGACGGCGACCCGCAAAAGCTGGGACAGACATTTGAACAGCAACCTGCGGGCGCCTTTCGTGCTGTTGCAGGCGGTCGCGGCGGCCTTGCCTGCCCCGGTCAACGACGACATGGGCGAACCTGTCGCGCCCGGTCTGGTCGTCAATATGATTGACCAGAAGGTGCGCAAACTGACGCCCGAATTCATGACCTATACGCTGGCCAAATCGGCGCTGTGGACGCTGACGCGTACGGCGGCACAGGCGCTGGGGCCACGTTGCCGGGTCAATGCGATCGGGCCGGGACCGACGTTGCAGGGGCACCGACAGTCCGACGCGCATTTCGCGGCACAGCGCAAGGCGACGATTTTGCAGCGCGGGGTCAACCCTGCCGACATCACGGCGGCGCTGGGATATCTGCTGGATGCGTCCGCGGTGACGGGGCAGTTGATTTGCGTCGATGGCGGTCAACACCTCAACTGGCAAACCCCGGATGAACTGGGACTGAGCTAGCGCGGAATGACTTTTGACTGAACCAAACTCATCGCAAATCGCCTGATCTTGGGGCGAATTGCGATTCCATCGAACGTCATTCCGCTTGAAAGCCCGCAGAAGTTGTGCACCTCCTCACGCAGTCGTCACATTTCAGTCATAATTCGTTAGCGATTTCAGTCTCTTGCCAGTTGGTCAAAAAAGTTTTCAACAATTTCAAGATTTTGGATTGGTGCCTAAAAAATAGGCAACGTCACGAAGGGTGCCAAATTGCAGGGAAAAATTCACCTGACCCGGTTTTGCCCCCGCAGTTATCCCCAGAAATGGGGGATGCCTTTTCTCTTGCCCCTGCCGATATAGGGTTGCAGCCACCCTTCAGAATCACGGACCTTGGGGTATGACCGAACACACCGAAATCACCCCCGTCGCCAAGGGGTTCGACGTCATTCAGGGCTATCTGCGCACGCTGGACGCGTCGCCCGGGGTTTATCGCATGCTCGATTCGCAGGCGCGGGTTCTGTATGTCGGCAAGGCCCGCAATCTCAAGGCTCGCGTATCGAATTACGCCCGCCCCGGTGGCCACAGTCCGCGCATCGACCGGATGATCCGCGACACCGCATCGATGATGTTCCTGACCACCCGGACCGAAACCGAGGCGCTGCTGCTGGAACAGAACCTGATCAAGCAGTTGAAACCGCGCTACAACGTCCTGCTGCGCGACGACAAATCATTTCCGAACATTCTGGTAAGCCGCGAACATGCGTTTCCGCAGGTCAAAAAACATCGTGGCGCGAAAAAGGAAAAGGGCGACTATTACGGCCCGTTCGCCAGCGCCGGGGCGGTCAACCGGACCCTGAACCAGTTGCAGCGGGCGTTTCTGCTGCGCACCTGTTCCGACAGCGATTTCGAAACCCGCAGTCGCCCTTGCCTGCTGTATCAGATCAAACGCTGTTCGGCGCCCTGCGTCGGTCATATCGCGGCCCCCGATTATGCGGTGCTGGTCCGCGACGCCGAACGGTTCCTGTCAGGCAAATCGACCGAGATGCAGGAGAGTCTGGCAGAGCAGATGGCCGACGCGTCAGAGGCGATGGAGTTCGAGCGCGCCGGGGCGCTGCGCGACCGCATCAAGGCACTGACAATCGTTCAAGGCACCCAAGGCATCAACCCGCGCGGCGTTGCCGAGGCCGATGTGATTGCCCTGCATATCGACGGCGGGCAGGCGTGTGTGCAGGTGTTTTTCATCCGCGCCAACCAGAATTGGGGCAACCACGACTTTTACCCCCGGATCGGTGGCGACGAACAACCTTCGGAGGTCATGCAGGCCTTTGTCGGGCAGTTTTACACCGACCGCGAACCGCCGCGGGTCGTGTTGCTGTCGCACGGGCTGGATGACCCCGATCTGATGGCCGAGGCCTTGAGCGAAAAGGCCGGTCGCAAGGTTGAGATTGCGGTGCCGCAACGGGGCGAAAAGGCCGAACTGGTGGGTGGGGCGCTGCGCAACGCGCGGGAATCGCTGGCCCGGAAAATGTCCGAGACGGCGACGCAGGGCAAACTTCTGAAGGGTCTGGCCGAGGCGTTCGGGCTGGAAAAGACCCCGCGCCGGATCGAGGTTTACGACAACAGCCACATTCAGGGCGCCCATGCCGTCGGCGCGATGATCGTTGCGGGGCCGGAGGGGTTTGAAAAGGGCCAGTATCGCAAATTCAACATCCGTGGCGACGACCTGACCCCCGGTGATGATTTCGGGATGATGAAAGAAGTGTTGATGCGCCGGTTTCAGCGGCTGATAAAAGAAGATCCCGAACGCAAGGCAGGCACCTGGCCCGACCTGCTGTTGATCGATGGCGGCGCCGGACAGGTCAGCGCGGTGCGCCAGATCATGACCGAATTGGGCGTCGGCGATGTGCCGATGGTCGGGGTCGCCAAAGGCATCGACCGGGATGCCGGGAAAGAGGAATTTCACCGCACCGGCAAACCCGTCATGGCCCTGCGCCACAACGATCCGGTGCTATATTTCATCCAGCGGATGCGTGACGAGGTGCATCGCTTTGCCATCGGCACCCACCGCGCCAAACGGTCCAAAGCGATTGGTGCGACCCCGCTGGACGATGTGCCGGGGGTCGGTGCGACCCGCAAGCGGGCCTTGCTGGCGCATTTCGGCAGCGCCAAGGCCGTGGCACGCGCCGATCTGGCCGATCTGAAGGCGGTGGAAGGAATTTCCGGCACGATAGCCGAGACGATCTACGCCTACTTTCACGAAAAGGGCTGATCGCTGCGAAAGGATGCCTGCGGTGTCAGCAATTACGCTCGGAAGGAACCAAAGCGCGGGGCCGACTGGCAGGGGCCGCGAATTGGCGCTAAGCAGGGCGCATGATCTGGAACCTGCCCAATATCCTGACCGTTCTACGCCTGTTCGCGGCCCCCGGCGTCGCGGTCATGTTCCTTTATTTCGCGCGGCCCTATGCCGACTGGTTTGCGCTGGTGCTGTTCGTGGTCGCCGCCCTGACCGATTTCGTCGATGGTTACCTTGCGCGGGCATGGAAGCAGGAAAGCAAGTTTGGCGCCATGCTGGACCCGATTGCCGACAAGGCGATGGTGGTTATCGCCATTGCGGTGCTGGTGGCGCTGTCGTCGGTCGAGCGATCGTCGATGGACCCGTGGATATTACTGCCCGCGACGCTGATCCTGTTCCGCGAGGTCTTCGTGTCCGGCCTGCGCGAATTTCTGGGCGATACGGCCGGGACGCTCAAGGTCACCAAACTGGCCAAGTGGAAAACCACCGCGCAGATGATCGCCATTGCCGTCCTGTTCGCCAAGGGCGTGTTCGAACACTACATGTTTGCATGGACCCAGGGGATGGATCAGGCGATGGTCGACGCGATCCTGACGGGCCGTATCCGCGACCATCTGGGGCTGCGCGGCATCGCGGCGGGGTATCTGTATAGCTGGAGCGCCGGTGTCGTGCTGTTGTGGATTGCGGCGGCGTTGACGCTTGTCACCGGGTGGGACTATTTCCGCAAGGCGCTACCTTATTTGCGAGAAAGCCGATGATCGACGTGTTGTATTTCGCATGGGTCCGCGAACGGATCGGGGTGCCGCGTGAACGCGTCGACACAAAGGCTGCGACAGTGGCCGATCTGGTCACCGAACTGGCGGCCCGCGACGATTATCACGCCGCCGCTTTCGCCGATCTGCGGGCCTTGCGGGTGGCGGTCGATCAGGAATTGACCGGGTTCGATGCGCCCCTTGCCGGGGCGCGAGAGGTGGCGTTCTTTCCGCCGATGACTGGGGGCTAAGGTGACCGTCCGGGTGCAGGCCGAACTGTTCGACGCAGGCGCGGAACTGAACGCATTTCAGACTGCGGGTCAAACTGCGGGCGCGGGCGCGGTCGTCAGTTTTACCGGTGTCGTTCGGGATGTGGCGGGCGGGTTGCTGCACATGCGGATCGAACATTATCCGGGGATGACCGAACGGGCGATCGCCGGGATGGCCGATCAGGCGGTTGGGCGCTGGGGCCTGACAAGCGTTCTGGTCATCCACCGCTACGGCGATTTGGCACCGGGCGCGCCGATCATGATGGTCGCGACCGCTGCGCCGCACCGTATGGCGGCGTTTCAGGCGGCCGAATTTCTGATGGACTACCTAAAATCGCGGGCGCCGTTCTGGAAACAGGAAGTGACCGGAGACGGGGCGACATGGGTTGCCGCCACGGACGACGACGAGGATGCGCTGAAACGCTGGTGATCGCTCAGGCGAGGTCGGCGTGGCAATGGCAGGTCACGACATGGTCGTTCACCATGCCGACCGCCTGCATCCAGGCATAAACGATGGTCGGGCCGCAGAATTTGAACCCGGCCTTTTTCAGGTCTTTGGACATTTGCACCGATAGCGGCGTTTGCGGCGGCACCGCTGCCATATCGGCCCGGCGTGGTTGCAATGGCACGCCGTCGACATAGGACCAGCACCAGTCTGCGAAATCGGGGATGGTCAGATAGGCCTGCGCGTTGGTGATGGTCGCGGCGATCTTGCCGCGGTGCCGGATGATACCGGGGTCGGCCAGCAGGCGGCTGATGTCAGCCTCGCCCCAGGTCGCGATTTCCACAGGGTCGAAGCCATTGAACGCCGCGCGGAAATTGTCGCGCTTTTTCAGGATCGTGATCCAGCTAAGGCCGGCCTGAAATCCGTCCAGCACCAGCTTTTCCCACAGGGCGCGGGAATCGCGTTCGGGACGGCCCCATTCGGCGTCATGATAGTCCAGATAAATCTGGTCGGGTCCGGCCCATGCGCAGCGATGCATCAAGAATCTTCCTTTGGCAGGTGACGGGCGTCTTTTGGCAGTTTTCGGGAAAACATAGCGAATTGTTCTAAAATTGGGAACCTTTACCCCGTCTTAGGCATGCGGCTGGCACAAGGTCAGGGCAACCAACGGACCCGATCAAATGAGCCCGCCAAACACAGCCAAGATCAGCCTTGACGAAGGTGCCGAACTGGACCCGCTTCAATATGCCGTGGCGATGCGTGACAACGATGTCTTGAACATGGTGCGCACGGCGCTGGATGCGGGAAACGCGCAACTGGCGTTCCAGCCGGTTGTGACAACGGGCGATCACGGCAGAATCGCCTTTTACGAGGGGTTGATTCGCCTGCATGACGCGACCGGGCGGGTCATCCCGGCGCAACATTTCATGTCGGATGTGGCGGATACCGAACTCGGGCGCGATATCGATTGTGCCGGGCTGCGGCTGGCGTTCGACAAGCTGGCCGCGAATCCGTCGCTGCGGCTGTCGGTGAATATGTCGGCCCGGTCGATCGGCGACGGCGAATGGCGCGACGTTTTGCGCACGCGTCTTGACGCGCAACCTCGCCTCGGCGAACGCCTGATTCTCGAAATCGGCGAAAGCTCGGCGATGCAGCTGCATGAGGTGGTGATCAGATTCATGAACGAATTGCAGCCGCATGGTGTCGCATTCGCTTTGGACGATTTCGGCGCCGGGCTGACAGCATTTCGCTATTTGAAGGATTTCTTTTTCGATCTGGTCAAGATCGACCGCCATTTCATCCGCGACATTCAGGCCTCGCCTGACAATCAGGTGCTGACCGAGGCGTTGATCACCGTCACCCATCAGTTCGAAATGTTTGCGGTGGCCCAAGGCGTCGAAACCGCGGCCGAGGTGGCGGTGCTACAGGCACTGGGCGTCGATTGTATGCAGGGCTATCATTTCGGAATCCCGAAATTCAGCCTTTGATCGCGATATCTGGCAAGCACATACCCGTTAATCCGTCCGCCTCACAGTGTTGGTTCGCATTGCCCTGACGCTGCCTTTCGCCTAAGACAGACGTAATTTGCGCGGCGGGGGGCACGCAGTCGATGACCGCCCTCTCGCGTCGTGCAGCCTGCAACGCCCGAGAGGAATCCCCATGACCAATGTCGTTATCGCATCCGCCGCCCGCACCCCTGTGGGCAGTTTCATGGGGGCCTTTGCCGCCACCCCGGCGCATGATCTGGGGGCAGCCGTGCTGCAAGCCGTGGTCGAACGGGCCGGGATCGACAAGGCCGATGTGTCGGAAACCATTCTGGGCCAGGTGCTGACCGCGGCGCAGGGCCAGAACCCCGCGCGCCAGGCCCATATCAACGCCGGTCTGCCGGTGGAAAGCGCGGCGTGGAGCATCAATCAGGTCTGCGGATCGGGCCTGCGTGCCGTCGCGCTGGCTGCTCAGCATATCCAGTTGGGCGACGCTGCCATCATCATCGCGGGCGGGCAGGAAAACATGTCGATGTCCACTCATGCCGCGCACCTGCGTGCCGGGCATAAAATGGGCGATGTCACCTATATCGACACGATGATCCGCGACGGATTGTGGGATGCCTTCAACGGCTATCACATGGGCCAGACGGCCGAAAACGTCGCTGAAAAGTGGCAGATTTCGCGCGAACAGCAGGACGAATTTGCGGTGGCCTCGCAGAACAAGGCAGAGGCGGCGCAAAAAGCCGGCAAGTTCACGGACGAGATCGCGGCGTTCACCATCAAAACCCGCAAGGGCGAAACCGTCGTCGATCAGGATGAATACATCCGGCACGGCGCAACGCTGGAATCGATGCAGAAACTGCGCCCAGCGTTTACCAAAGACGGCACCGTCACCGCCGCCAACGCATCGGGCCTGAACGACGGGGCGGCGGCGACGTTGCTGATGACGGCGGACGAGGCGGAAAAGCGCGGAATCACGCCGCTGGCGCGGATCGTCTCCTATGCAACTGCAGGTCTGGACCCCGCGATCATGGGCGTCGGCCCGGTGATGGCGTCGCGCAAGGCGCTGGCCAAGGCCGGTTGGAAGGTCGCCGATCTTGATCTGGTCGAAGCCAACGAAGCCTTCGCGGCGCAGGCCTGTGCGGTCAACAAGGACATGGGCTGGGATCCGTCGATTGTTAACGTCAACGGCGGCGCCATCGCGATCGGCCACCCGATCGGTGCCTCGGGTGCCCGCGTGCTGAACACGTTGCTGTTCGAAATGCAGCGGCGCGGGGCGAAAAAGGGTCTGGCGACGCTCTGCATCGGTGGTGGCATGGGTGTCGCGATGTGCGTTGAACGTCCGTAAGGCGCTCGGATCAGGGGCGCAATAAAGTTGCGCCTTTGATCGCGTCCCCGTAACATCATTCCAAGCTCAATATTTTCGGAGGAACCACTATGCCCAGAACAGCCCTTGTCACCGGCGGATCACGCGGAATCGGTGCTGCGATATCCAAGGCGCTACAGGCCGAAGGCTACGCCGTCGCCGCAACCTACGCCGGCAACGACGAAAAGGCCAAGGCGTTCACGGATGAAACCGGGATCAAGACTTACAAGTGGGATGTGGCCAGTTACGACGCCTGCGCCAAGGGTGTCGCACAGGTCGCCGAGGATCTGGGACCAATCGATGTGCTGGTCAACAACGCGGGCATCACCCGCGACGCGCCGTTCCACAAGATGACCCCGCAGCAGTGGAACGAGGTCATCGGCACCAACCTGAACGGCGTGTTCAACATGACCCACCCGGTCTGGCCGGGGATGCGCGAGCGCAAGTTCGGGCGAATCATCACAATCTCGTCGATCAACGGCCAAAAGGGTCAGTTCGCCCAAGCCAACTATGCCGCGTCCAAGGCAGGCGATATCGGCTTCACCAAATCACTGGCGCAAGAAGGCGCGCGGGCCGGGATTACCGTCAACGTCATCGCGCCGGGCTATATCAACACCGAGATGATGGCGACGATCCCTGAAAAGGTGATGAACGAGGTGATTTTGCCGCAGATTCCGGTCGGCCGTCTGGGCGAAGCGGACGAGATCGCGCGTTGTGTGGTCTTCCTTGCGTCGGACGCCGCCGGGTTCATTACCGGATCGACGATATCGGCCAATGGCGGTCAGTACCTGTCCTGACGCCGACCCTCGCCTGACATACCCGTGAACCGCCGCGCCGCTACCCTGACCGGGTTCGTTGCCGTCCTGCTTTGGGCGCTGTTGGCCCTGTTTACGGTCGGATCGGCCCCGGTGCCGCCGTTCCAATTGTCGGCGATGTCGTTCGCCATAGGTGGCTGCATCGGGTTGGTGTGGCTGGGGGTGACGGGCGGATTTGCGACCCTCGCGCAGGTGCCTTTGCGGGTCTATGTGTTCGGCACGGCGGGGTTGTTTGGCTATCACGCCTTGTATTTCAGTGCCTTGCGCGTCGCCCCGGCGGCCGAGGCGGGGCTGATCGCCTACCTCTGGCCGCTGCTGATCGTGCTGCTGTCCGGGCTTTTGCCGGGCGAGAGGTTGCGCGGCGGTCATGTCGCGGGTGCCGTGGTCGCCTTTGCCGGGGCAGCGTTGATCGTGGCCAACGGCGCGGGTGGTTTCGCCGCCGACAATCTGCCGGGCTATGGTCTGGCCCTGCTTTGCGCAATTACGTGGGCGGCATATTCAGTCGGGTCGCGCTGGTTCGGTGCGGTGCCGACGGGCAGCGTGGCGGTGTTCTGTCAGGCCACCGCGGTGTTATCCGGTCTGACCCATCTGGCCGTCGAAACGACGGTTTGGCCATCATCGCCTATCGGTTGGGCCGCGGTTATCGGCCTGGGCCTTGGCCCGGTCGGCCTTGCGTTCGTTGTCTGGGATATCGGGG
>JBBQHC010000075.1:0-15102 GCA_038323615.1 Rhodobacterales bacterium
TATCATTGACGATCTTCTCGCCAGGGCTTTTCCGTGCTTCGGATGTCTGTCTCATGTCCCACTCCTTGTGGTTACGATGAGCCAGAAACCCTCTCTTATCAAACTGCCCTATTTGGACCCATAGGTGCTGATGTCAGACAGGCAGATGGTTGTCTGGCATCGCCGCCGACGCAATGGCAGCGCAGAATGAGGTGAATGCCGCTGTGGCACGGTTTCTTAGAAGTCGTGTCGCGGGGACGGATTGTCGGCGTCGAGACCGGCGGCTGCACGCATACCGCGATCCGTGAGGACGCATAGATCAACCTTGTTGCCGTAACCGAGCCTTATGCCCGGCACGCCAATCTGGAACTGATCCCGATCGAATCAGACGACGACAGTTAGTCGGCCACGATCAGCCCCGAACTGGCCGATCTGACCGTCTGTGTGATCAACCTGACGGCAAACGGAGGGATTTCGCGCAACTGCGGCCCGGCCATCACCCGGTCGGATATTCCGATAATCAACAAGACCGATCTGGCCCCGCATGTGGCTGCCTCGCTGGACTTCATGCAGCGCGAGAACATGCGGATTCACGGCAGTATGTTTATTACATTCAGTGCCTTGCGGCATGGCACTGGGGCCACTCAATTCGCTGCGATAATTGCCGAAATGGGTGGCCTGACTGCGGCTTGAGCTTCGGTTCGACATCCCAAATTTGATCAAAACCTTGCCAAACCTTGTGGCGAGGTGCCAAGATGGCCGCACAAACGGGGGACGCATATTGCCAGACGCCATCGCTGTCGCCGCACAGCACACGGTCAAGACGTTTGGTGCTGGAACCCATGCGGTCAACGCACTGGACGATGTATCGGTCGAAATCCGGCAAGGCGAATTCTTTACGCTGCTGGGGCCGTCGGGCTGTGGCAAGACGACGCTTCTGCGCTGCATCGCCGGGTTTGAAACGCCAACATCGGGCACCATCCTGCTGGACGGCACCGACATCACCGATCTGCCGCCGAACAAACGTCCGGTGAACACGGTGTTCCAGTCCTACGCGCTGTTCCCGCATCTGTCGGTCGCCCGCAACATCGCGTTTTCGCTGGAAATGCTGGGCAAACCCAAGGCCGAAGTGACCGAAACCGTGGCGCGGATGCTGGCGCTGGTCAAGCTTGACGAATTCGCCGACCGCGCCCCGCAGCAACTATCGGGCGGGCAGCAACAAAGGGTGGCGCTGGCCCGCGCACTGGCCCCTGCCCCCAAAGTGCTGCTGCTGGACGAACCGTTGTCGGCGCTGGACCTGAAACTGCGCAAGGAAATGCAATCCGAACTGAAACGGCTGCAATCGGAAACCGGGATCACCTTCGTTTTCGTCACCCACGATCAGGAAGAGGCGCTGACCATGTCCGACCGGATCGGCGTGATGTCGGCGGGCAAACTGTTGCAGGTCGGCCCCCCGCGCGAGATTTACGACCGTCCGGCCAACCGTTTCGTCGCCGATTTCATTGGCGAGACGAACTTTCTGATCGGCACCGTGGACAACGGCGCGGTGCGTCTGCCCTCGGGCGATGTGCTGGCCGCCCCGGTCAACGGCCACGCCGGGCAAGTCACCATCGCCTTGCGCCCCGAACACGTGGATATCGTGCCTGCCGATACGGCTGGCGCAATGCGGGCGACGATCACCGGGACGATCTATTTCGGCACCGATACGCACTATCATCTGGCGCTGGCGGATGGGTCGCAGGTTGTGGCGCGGATGCAGAGCCATACGGCTGAGGGACTGACCAAAGGGGCCACCGTCGGCTTGCGGATCACCCCCAACGCTGTCCAGGTTCTGGACGACTGATGGGCATCGGAACCGAAACCGCACGGCAACGCGAGGTCACCCGCAATGGCTGGTTGCTGTCCACTCCGGCGCTGATTGTACTGATCTTTGCGGCGGCCGGGCCGCTGTTGGTCATGGCGGTCTATTCGGTGCTGACCAAGGGACAATATTCCGGCGTGATCTGGGATTTTTCCGGCGACGGCTGGTTTCGGGTGCTGTTTGAACGCGATATTTTCAACGGCACGGTCAGCCTTGCCGACGCGCATATTTCGATCTTCTGGCGGTCGGTCAAACTGTCACTCGCAACGACAGTTATCACCCTGTTCCTGGGTCTGCCGACCGCGTGGTTCATCGCCACTAGGCCCGTTAAATGGCGCGCCTTCTGGCTGTTTCTGGTGACGATCCCGTTTTGGACCAACCTGTTGATCCGTACCTTCGCGATCATGGAGGTCATCAAGAACGAGGGCATCCTGAACACCGCCCTGCTGAAACTCGGCGCGATCAGCAAACCGATCCAGATCCTTTATACCGATACGGCGGTGTTTCTGGGGATGACCTATGTCTATTTGCCACTGATGGTCCTGCCGATCTATGCGGTCATGGACCGTTTCGATTTCAAGCTGATCGAGGCCGGATATGATCTTTATGCGAGCCGCTGGCGGGTGTTCCGCAGGGTGATACTGCCAATCATCCGCCCTGGCATTGTGGCGGGGTCGATCCTTGTCTTTGTGCCCTCGCTGGGGGCCTATGTGACGCCGCGCGTGCTGGGCGGAGGCAAACAGATGATGATCGGCAACTTCATCGAATTGCAGTTTGGCCAAGGCAACAACTGGCCCTTGGGCGCGGCGCTGTCGATGGTGCTGCTGGTGATCATCCTGATCGCCCTGCTGGTCTATGTCCGGGTCTCAACGCGCGAGGTGGAACGTGGCTAGACGCGCCTTCAATGTCGCCACCCTGCCGGGGTTCACCGCCATCGCGATGACCGCATTCGTGGTGCTCTACGTGCCGATCGTCACGCTGGTGATCTATGCGTTCAACGGCGGCAATTCGGTGGCGCTGTGGGGCGGGTTTTCGTTTCGCTGGTTCGGCGTCGCGTGGAACAATGCGGCGGTGCAGGATGCCGCAGTCAGGTCGCTGGTCGTTGCGGCCTCGGCATCGGCGATTGCCACCGCGGTGTCGATGATGGCCGCCCTTGGGACCACGCGGCGGGGCCGGTTCACCGGGCAGACGTTCATCTATGTGATGATCAACCAACCGCTGATGGTGCCCGAGATCGTCACCGCCGTGGCCCTGCTGATCGTGACTGCGGCGGTCAAGATCGCCACCGGATACACCGGGCTGGGCTATCTGATCATTGCCCATGCGGCGTTCTGCATCCCGTTCGCCTATCTGCCGATCCGGGCCCGGCTGGAAGGCATGGATACCGCGCTCGAGGTGGCGGCGGCCGATCTCTATGCCTCGCCCTGGCAGGCGTTCCGGCGGATCACGCTGCCGCTGATGATGCCGGGGGTGATTGCCGGGGCGATGCTGGCCTTTGTGATCTCGCTTGACGACGTGATCATCACCGAATTTGTAAAATCCGCCGGGCAGGATACACTGCCCACCTACATGCTTGGCCAGTTGCGCCGGGCCCTGACACCCGAGGTCAACGCGATCTCGACCGCGCTTTTGGGCGTGACGGTGGTGCTGCTGACCGGGTTTTTCCTGATCACCCGCAGCAAAGACTGAAGTTTCAACAAGGAGAGAGAAAACGATGAAGAAACTCATGCTATCAACGGCGCTGATCGCATTCGGCGCTGGTGCCAATGCGGAAACGCTGAACCTGTATAACTGGGGCAACTATACCAGCCCCGATCTGCTGACAAAGTTCACCGCTGAAACCGGGATCGACGTGGTCGTGACCGATTACGACAGCAACACCACCGCGTTGGCCAAGGTGGCGGCGGGCGGATCGGGCTTCGATCTGGTCGTGCCCTCCGCCAACTGGGTGCAGGCTTGGGTCGAACAGGGATTGATCCAGCCGCTGGACCATGCCCGCCTGTCCAACTTTGGCAATATCGCGCCCGAGTGGGTGGACGTCGCTTGGGACAAGGGCCGCGAACACACGATCCCGTGGCAATGGGGCACCACTGGCGTCGCCGTCAACACCTCGGTCTATAGTGGCGATCCGAACACCTCGGCCATCTTCCTCGACCCGCCTGCCGAACTGGTCGGCAAGGTCAACGTCGTGCCCGAAATGAACGATGTCATGGCGCTGACCATCATGTACGAAGGTGGCGAACCCTGCACCGAAGACCTTGCCGTGCTGGAAAAGGTCCGCGATGCCCTGGTGGCCGCAAAACCGTCATGGATGGGTATGGACTACGGCGCCACCGACAAGCTGTCGTCGAATGATTGGGCCGCATCGGTCAACTGGAACGGATCGACCATGCGGGCGCGTCTGAACAACCCCGACGTGGTCTATGGCTACCCCAAGGAAGGTTATCCGCTGTGGATGGATTCGGTGGCCTTGCTGACCGATGCGACGAATGTCGATGCCGCTTACAAGTTCCTCGATTTCATCATGGTGCCGGAAAACGCCGCGATGATCTCGTCCTTCGCGCGCTATGCCAACGGCATCGCCGGGTCGGACACCTTTATGGACGAAGACATGAAAACGGCGCCTGAAATCGTCATCCCGGCTGAATTCGCCGACGCCGGTCAGTTCCTGCCGACCTGCCCGCAATCGGCGACCGATCTTTATACCGCGATCTGGACCGAACTGCTGAAGTAAGGACATTGGGGCGGGGCCGAGTCAGGCCCTGCCCCGTTTCCACCAATCAGGCGATACCGTCGCGATAGCGTGCCTTGGCTTGCGCAAACGACAGCAGCCGTTTCGATTTCTCATCCCACAGATGCAGGCTGGCGTTGCGCAGGCTTTCCCGGATTGTCATCCGGTTGCCGGTGGCCAGATCGGCGTGATTGCGCAGTACCTCGGGTAATCGATAAAACGGGATACAGCTATGAACATGGTGGACATGGTGAATACCGATGTTCGCACTCAGCCATTGCAGCCAGCCGGGCAGCACATAGTGCGAACTGCCCTTGAGGGCGGCGTCATGCAACTGCCAGTCGGCGTCATCGGCCCAGTGGGTTGTTTCGAATTGATGCTGCACATAAAACAGCCAGACACCCGCCGTTGCCGCCAGCAGCGTCGAGGGCGCAAAGATCAGCACGATCGGCATCAGGCCGCCAAAATATCCGATCAGCCCCAAGGCGACCAGTATAGCGGCATTCGTGGACATCGCACTGACCCAATAGCGGGCCTTGTTCATCAGGCCCAAAGGCAACCGGTTCTGGAGGAAGAACAGATACCCCGGCCCAAGACCGAACAGGACCACGGGATGGCGATAAAGCCGGTACAGCAGCCGGTCAAACGGCCCGCGCGCATCATATTCCGCCACCGTCAGGGTATGAATATCGCCGATCCCGCGACGGCCCAGATTGCCCGATGAACTATGGTGGATCGCATGCGAGCGGCGCCAGACATCGTAGGGCGTCAGGGTCAGCACGCCAAGCAAACGCCCCGTCCAATCGCTGACACTGCGGTTTTGAAAGAACGCGCCATGCCCACAATCGTGCTGGATCAGAAAAATTCGCAGCAGGAACGCCGCGTTGCAGATCGAGATAGCCAGCGTCAGCCAGTAACTGACTGACAAAGACAGCCAGGCCAGCACCCAAAAGGCGACAAACGGTCCGACCGTGACCGCAAGCTCGAAACAACTGCGCAGCAGGTTCGGTTGCCGGTAGGCCGATAAAATCCTGACCCAGTCACGCGCTACGCGGGTTTCGGGCGACGTCTGGGCGGGTTGTGGTGTTTCTTGCATTCATCTGCTTTTCTGGTTGTGCGCATGCATAGACTATACTGGCGTCAAAGCAATAACTGCCTGCGGACAAGTCACGGGCGGATGGCTCGGCGTTCCGAGATGCCGCCCTGTCTGGTGCCCCCACACGGACTCGAACCGCGGACCTACTGATTACAAATCAGTTGCTCTACCAGCTGAGCTATAGGGGCACTGATCGGCGATTTACGCGCCTTGGCAGCGGCGTGCAAGCCCTTCAACGTTGTGCGCGCGCCAGCAGCGCCACGGCACCCAGACCAACCACGACGATCATCAGCGCCGCCGGCGCGGCCTGGGCGATGTTTTCCAGCGACGCCTTTTCATAAACCCGCGTGGCAAGAGTGTTGTAGTTGAACGGACGCAGTAGCAGGGTCGCGGGCAATTCCTTGACGCAATCGACAAAGACCAGCAGCAGGGCCGATCCGACAGAGGCGCGAATCAGTGGCAGATGGACCCGCACCAGCACCCCGCCCGCAGTTTGCCCCAAGGCCCGCGCCACCATCGGCAGGCTGGGCGATACCCGGCCGAATGCGGCATCGGCCGTCCCTTGGGCGATGGCAAAGAACCGCACCACATAGGCCAGCACCAATGCGGCCGCCGATCCGGTCAGGATCAGGCCCGGATCGACGCCGAACACGGCGACCACACCGTCCGCCAGCCAGTTGTCAAAGGCCGCCAGCGGCACCAATATCCCCAACCCCAGCACGGCACCGGGGGCCGCATAACCGATCGCCGTCACCGGCATCAGGCGGCGCGGCAGAGCCCGGCCTGACAGACGCACGCCGTAGACCATGAACAGCCCCCCCGCCACTGTCAGCACCGCCGCCACGCCGCCGACAGTGACCGTGTGAAACAACGCCAGTCCCAGCCCCGGCGCGACCCAGACCGACACGCCCGCCGCATGGCTGGCCAGCACACCGACCGGAAGCGCAAAGCCTGCCAGAAACGGCAACAGGCAGGCGCCTGTCATCGCCCAGCCCCGCCAGCCGGTTACCCGCGCGGGCGTCACCGGGCGCGAACCGCGCGCCGAACCGTAGGATTTGCTGCGCCGCCGGCTTTGCTTTTCCAGCGTTACCAGTGCCACGATCAACACCAGCACGCTGGCCGCAATCTGCGCCGCGCCGCCCAGATTGCCGCCCTGCAACCAGACACTGAAAATCCCCGTCGTCAGGGTTTGCACCGCGAAATAGCTGACGGTGCCGAAATCGTTGACTGTCTCCATCATCGCCACGGCGGCTCCGGCGGCGATGGCGGGGCGGGCCAGCGGCAAACCGACACGCAGGAACCGGCCCCAGGGACCGACGCCCAGCGCCCGCGCCACCTCGTACCCCGCACCCGATTGTTCGCGAAACGCCGCCCGCGCCAGAATATAGACATAAGGATACAGTGCCGCCGACAGCACCAGCACCGCCGCCCCTCGGGTGCGGATCGCCGGGAACCAGTAATCGCGGGCATCGACCCAGCCGAATGTGCCGCGCAAGGCCACCTGCACCGGGCCGGCGTATTCCAGGAAATCGACCAGCGCATAAGCCCCGACATAGGCCGGCACTGCCAGGGGCATCAGCAGCGCCCATTGCAACGCGCCCTGCCCCGGAAACCGGTACATCACCACCAACCACGCCGCTCCGGTACCGATCGCAGCGCACAGAATACCAACCGCAACCATCAGCAGAACCGTATTGCCAAGGTAGCGCGGCAAGGTCGTGGCCAACAGATGCGGCCAGATATTGGCCGTCGGGGTCAGCGCGAACCAGATCACCGCGACAATCGGCATCACCACCAATACCGCAATGGCAGCGGCGCCCAGCGACCAGGGATCGGGACGCATACGGCGGCGCGGAACGCCCGATAACCCAGTGAAACCCTCAGACATGATGCACCGCTAGCGGAAACCGGTTCCCCTGTCCAGAAAAGCCCCTATAGTGGCGCAAAACCAAAAATGGCAGGCCCGCGACCCCATGCAAATCGTCTATCATATCGGTGCGAATTGCACGGACAACGACAGGCTTCTCAAATCCATGCTGCGCAATGCCGAGGCGTTTGCGGCCCAAGGCATCAAGGTGCCCGGCCCCGGCAAATACCGCCGCCTGATCCGCGAAACCATTCAAAACCTTGCCGGTGCCGATCCGGCCCCCGATACCCGCGACATCCTGATCGACGCGATCATCGAGGACGATTCAGCAAAACGTCTGGTGATGTCAAATTCAACATTCATCTGCGTGCCGTTCCGGGTGTTTGAAAATGGCGTGTTCTACCATCTTGCCGAACCCAAGGTGCGCGGGTTGCAGCAACTTTTCCCCACCGATCAACTTGAGCTATGTCTGGGGCTACGCAATCCGGCAACTCTGATCCCGGAGCTTTTCAACAGCGTCAAGAACACGAAGTTCGACAACTTCATGCGTGGCATGGCGCTGGATGAGATCCGCTGGTCAGATGTCGTCAAACGGATCCGCGCCTGTGCGCCGGATGCCAAACTGACGGTCTGGTGCAACGAAGATACGCCGCTGATCTGGTCGCAACTGATCCGCGAAATGTCCGGAGTCGATCCGCTGACCAAGATCGTCGGCGGCTTTGATCTGCTGGCCGCGATCATGTCGCCCGAGGGGATGAACCGCTTCCTCAGCTACCTCAAATCCCATCCGCCCCAGACCGAAGTGCAGAAACGCCGAATTATCGCGGCCTTTCTGGACAAATACGCCATCGATTCCGAAATCGAGGACGAAGTCGATCTGCCCGGCTGGACCGAAGCCCTGCTGGACGAGTTGACCGAGATTTACGACGACGACGTGGAAGAAATTTCACGCATGGAAGGCGTGAATTTCATCGGCGTCTGACGCGGTTTGCGTGTTATCTGCGCCAACAGGGATCGGCCTTCACCCAATCTTGGGGCGGAGTCTGATGCAGGCCAAACGCAAGATGCATGACTGGCTTTCAGGTAAAGCCTGAAAGATCAGGCATTAAGTTTCGCGTTCAAACGAAGCGAGAGTCAGCGAATATCCGATTCATGTTTGACCTGAAAATACTCAGGCCATCCCCAACGCCGCTTTATACATCTCAAGGACGGCTTCTTCTTCGGCGATGTCGTCGGCGTCGCGTTTGCGCAGGGCGATCACCTGGCGCAGCACCTTGACGTCGTAACCGCGGCCCTTGGCCTCGGCCATGACTTCTTTCTGGGCGTCGGCGATGTCTTTCTTTTCGGCCTCCAGCCGCTCGAACCGTTCGATGAACTGGCGCAGTTCGGCCCCGGCGACGGTGGTGCTGTTTTCAAGAACGTCATCGGGCATGGGGTGGCTCCTTGGGGCTGCGGTGGTCCTTTCCCTAGCCCGCCGATCCGGCCCCTGCAAGGGTGGGGCTTGCGATAATTCGTCCCGGCGGCTATCGGCCTTGGGCAATCAGCGGGGGGCGTGCCATGCAGTATCTGATCTGGATCGGGGCGGCGATTGCGATGATCGGGTTGGCGGGGATCGTGCTGAGCATGGTGCAGGTCGCCCGTGCCCGGCGCGCCGGATTGTCGGATGCCGACCTGCGGGACCGGATCGCGGCGATCTTGCCGCTGAACCTTGGGGCGCTGGGCGTGTCGTTGATCGGGCTGATGTGTGTGATCGTCGGAATCCTGCTGAGCTAAAGTGTTTTGCGTATAAACTGAATCAGACTTCGCCCCAGGATTGGGCGAAATCTGATCTTTGTTTGCTCACGTGAAACGCAAAACGCGCTAGCGGAGTTCGGGCGCGTCAAAACCGTCGGCGTATTTCAGCGCCGCCAGCATGATCGGCGGCGGGGTCCAGACCGGATCTTCGGCCTGCCAGGCCACCATATCGGTCCGCAGGTCCAGCAACCCAAGAGCCTGCGCCGCCGCCATCGGCCCACCGGACCAACGGTGAAAGCCCGCCGCGTGAACCATCAGGGCATCGACATCGCCCGCGTGGCGCACCGCTTTACTAGCGATCTGACGCCCGCCCTCGGCCATCATTGCCGCAATCAACCGACGTTGCAGGCCCGCCAGATCAGGCCCGGTCAGGCCGGGATCGCCCGCCCCGAACTCGCCGTTCCGCAACCCAAGGGCCAATGCCGCGGCGTCCACCTGCGCCTGCGCAGCGCCGTCGCGCGTCAGCGCCAGACCGGCCTGACGAAGCGCCGCCATCACCCCATCGACAACCACCTGCCCGGCGGGCGTCACCGCATAGCCTCCATCGGCGCGGGCCAGCAGGGTCGCCGAAATTTGCCGTTCGGCTAAAAAGATATGAAGCAAGGCGCGCGACTGCGGATGCGCCAGACAATCACGCACGGCCGTCGCCGCATAGGCCTGCCCGGCGTCAAAGGGCATCAGGACAGCCGCCTCGACGCAATCGATCAGACGTTTGGGGGCGTTCAGACGACTGGCTTTCAACGCGCTGCGCCGGTTCACCACGGCCTCCAGATAGGTCGGGCCGTCTGCCAGCCAGCCGCGCCTGTGGCGTGTCGGGCGAGGCCCGTCGCCTTGGTCGATCAGTTTGCGGGCAAATCCGGTCGCCGCGATCAGCAGATCACCGGCAATGATCCCGTCAATCAGCCCCAAATCCTGCGCCGCCTCTGCCGCCACCGGGCGCCCGCCCAGCAGCATGTCCAGTGCCGCCGCCGCGCCCACCAGTCGGGGCAATCGTTGGGTTCCGCCCGCCGCAGGGATCAGGCCCAGCATCACCTCGGGATGACCGATCGCCGCTTCGGCCACGGCCAGACGGTAGTGCGCCGCCAACACCAATTCGGCGGCGCCACCAAGTGCTGCACCTTGCAGGGCGGCGATCACCGGACAGGGCATGCTTTCGATCTGATCGCACAGGGCTGACAACCTTGGCCCTGATGTCGCAAAATCGCGGACATCAAACCCCGCCGAAAACATTGACCCTTTGGCCACCAGCACCACCGCTGCAACCCCCGCCCGCTCGGTCGCTTCGACGAACGCGGCGGAAAGTCCGTCGATGACCTTATCCGACAGGGTATTGACCGGCGGCGCGTCCAGCGTGACGACGGCAATGCCATCCTTAATCTGTAATGTGACCGGTTCTACCATGATTGACCCCGCAACTGCCCGCATTAGGGCGCTTCAGGGTCCGATGTGCAAGGGCGGCGTCGGCGACAGCGCCTCAAACCGGCAGATTGTCGAACATGGATTCCAAAGCGTCATCGCACGCCTGGCGTTCGGCATCACTGCGGCGACGCGGCTGTGGCACCCCGCTGGCCGATTCCTCGGTCAGCTTGCGCGAAACTTTCTTTTGCAGATCGGTATCTTTCGAAACCCCGAATTCACGGGTGTCGGAACGATAAGTCATCTGGTCTCCCCCGATTCAATTGGCAACGTGGTGGCACCACCCTTTTAGCAGATAATGTGACGGTCAAGTGAATTGACTGGCACCGGACGTAAAATTGGCAAGTTGCCGCCACCCGACGTGACTATCTGACATGCGATCTGCGCCTAGCGCGAGATCATTCAGGGGCGGGGCAGAAAACCTCGGTCAACCGTGCCAATATCGGCGCGACACGCGGGTCTGCAATCCGGTAGCGGATCGTCCGGCCATGCCGTTCGGCGCTGACCAGCCCATCGGCGCGCAACCGGGCCAGTTGTCCCGACACATAGGCCTGCCTGGCCCCCAAAAGCTGCTCGAGCGCGCCAACGGATTTTTCGCCATCGGCAAGGGCGCACAGGATCCGCAACCGGCCCGGATTGGACAACACGCGCAGCACCTCCGCTGCAGCATCGGCAGCTTTGGCCATGTCGGTCAGCCCGGGAAATGTATCTGTCATGTCTTTGCCTAGCCGGTTGCACAATACATTTCAATGTTGATATATATAGACAGACGATTACAATGCACCAACCGCCTGCGGAGGTTTCCCCATGTCACCCGTTGTCAAAGCCTTTTTCGATAGCGCGACCAACACTGTATCCTATGTGGTGCGCGATCCGCAGGGCACCGCCTGTGCGGTGATCGATTCGGTACTCGACTACGATCAGGCGGCAGGGCGCACCGACACGGCCTCGGCCGATGGAGTGATCGCATGGATCGAGGCCGAAGGGCTCAAGCTTGACTGGATTCTCGAAACCCACGTCCATGCCGACCACCTGTCGGCGGCCCCCTACATTCAGGAACGGCTTGGCGGCAAGATCGGGATCGGCGACCGAATCACCGTCGTGCAGGATACATTCGGCAAGGTGTTCAACGAAGGTACCCGGTTTCAGCGCGACGGGTCGCAGTTCGACGCGCTGTTCAAAGAGGGTGACAGCTTTCATATCGGGCAGATGCGGGCCGACGTCTTGCATACGCCCGGACATACGCCGGCCTGCCTGACCTATGTGATCGGCGACGCGGCTTTTGTCGGCGATACCCTGTTCATGCCCGATTTCGGCACTGCGCGCTGCGATTTTCCGGGCGGATCGGCCAGCGAGCTCTACGCGTCGATCCAGAAAATCCTGTCGCTGCCTGACACCACGCGGGTCTTTGTCGGGCATGATTACAAGGCGCCGGGACGTGACGACTTTGCCTGGGAAACCACAGTGGGCGAACAAAAGGCACTGAACGTCCATATCGGCGCCGGGCGTCCGCTTGAGGAATTCGTGGCGATGCGGCAGGCCCGCGACAAGACGCTGGGGATGCCGCGGCTGATCCTGCCGTCGTTGCAGGTGAACATGCGCGGCGGGAGAATGCCCGAACCCGAAGACAATGGGACACGTTACCTGAAAACGCCGATCAACACACTTTAACGGGCGATGGGTCGAGACCCATCTTACCCCAAATCAGTAAGATGGGTCCTGGCCCATCCGCCATGAGGAAAAATTGATGCCGTCAGACTGGATATGGGGCCTTTTCGGGGGCGGGTTGATTGGGTGTGCCGCAGCGCTGTTCCTGCTCGTGAACGGGCGGATCATGGGCGCGTCGGGCATCGTCGGCGGGCTGGTCGATGGATCGGCCTCGGGTCAAGCGGCCGAGCGTTTCTGGTTCATCGCGGCACTGATCGGCGTTCCGGCGCTGCTGGCGCTGGCGATCGGCGGCGCCCGGACCGGGCTGACACCCAATGTCGCGGTCATTGTCGCAAGCGGATTGCTGGTTGGTATCGGCACCCGGCTGGCCAATGGTTGCACCTCCGGGCACGGAGTTTGCGGCATTTCGCGCCTGTCGCTGCGCGGAATCGTTGCAACGGTGTTTTACATCGGCGCTGGTGGCCTTGCGGTGATCGTGTTCAGGAACTTGGTGGGGGTCGCCTGATGCGCAATCTATTCGCTGCCCTTGCCGGCGGCCTGTTCGGCACCGGACTGCTTTTGTCGGGCATGACCGACACCCGCAAGGTGCAGGGCTGGCTGGATATTTTCGGCGATTGGGATCCGACGCTGGCCTTTGTGATGGGCGGCGCGATCATCCCGATGGCGATTGCATGGCAGGTCACGCGCGGTCGCAGGCCCGCCTTGGGCGGCACGTTTCCTGAACGCCCTGACCCGGTGATTGACCGCAATCTGGTGATCGGATCGGTCCTTTTCGGGATCGGCTGGGGGCTGTCGGGACTTTGCCCCGGTCCGGCATTGGCGTCGATCAGCTATGGCGGCTGGGGCGGGTTGGTTTTTCTGATCGCCATGCTGGGTGGCATGTGGGCGGCGCCGCCGTTGCGCCGACGGCTCGACAGTGCCCCGGCGGCGGGCTAACAAACGGAATGGATATCCGCCGCATCACCCCCGCTTACGCCGTATCGCCGCAAATCGCGGCCGAAGATGTGGCCGCGATCAAGGCCGCCGGTTTCACCACGATCATCTGCAACCGCCCCGACGCCGAGGTGCCACCAGGCCTGCAAGCCGCCGATATCGGTGCGGCGGCACAGGCGGCGGGGCTGGCATTCGTGGTCAACATGGTGACGCATCAGACCCTGAACATGGACATGGTGCAGCTGCAGCACGAAGCAATGACCGCGGCGACCGGCCCGGTTCTGGCCTATTGCGCCTCTGGCACCCGGTCGTCGATCGTCTGGTCGCTGGGGCAGGCGACCACGATGGACGCCGACGCGATCATCGCCGCAACCGCCCAGGCGGGCTATGATCTGGCCGGGATGAAACCCCGGCTTGAGGCGCTGGCAGCCGGACACGACTGAAGACGTCGCACGGCCCCAGATCGCGGGCGGAACCAAACCCGTCTGCCCAGTGCGGCTTGTCGGCAGTCAAATGGCTGCGGCCACATCGCGGCCGATGACGCCAGCGTATCACATTCCGGTTTCGCCCGATCATGCCCCAATCGAAGGGCCGGTCCCCAAATTCCAGCTTTTCGGGTTCAACCTGAAACATCCGGGCCTGGATTTCGCGTTCGAGCGAAGTGAAAGGCAGCGAATATCCGATTCAAGTTTGATCCGTAAAGTTTTCGCCTTTGAACCCTATTCAATCAACACCGCCCCCGGCTGCACGCCGTTCGGCGGCGTCGCTGCTCGCGTGCCCACCCCGCCATCGCGCATCTGCATCGCCACCGCGCCCTGAATGCGCACCGCCCGCAATCCTGCGGCCTGCCCCAACCGCGCCTGCGCAAAGGAGGCGCCATCCGGCCCTTCCAGCCGGACTGACCCGACGGTGGTGCCATCCAGCGCGATCAACTGCCCGACGCTAAAGCTTTCGACTGCCCGCAGCGGCAGGCGCATGCGGTGCAGCACAGCGACCAGTTCGGCGGGCGCGGCCAAGACCGACTGGCGCATTTGCTGCGCCCATTGCCCGGCATCGACATCCTTGGCCGACACCGTCCGCACGCCGCGCTGCGCCGGGAGCGCCAGAGTCAACGTCCCGACCCGCCCCGCAACCGCGAAATCAAGCTCAAAACGCACCAGCCGAAACCCGCCCTCGGCCAGGATCAAACCCGCCGCGCGCGGCCCCGGTAGACGTGCCGCCAAACCATAGCCATCGGCCCATCCGGCCAGATCGCTGCCCACCGCCGCCACTGGTAAGCCGCCCAGAATTGCCGCCAGCACCGGCTGCACCAGCGCCAGATCGGTGCCCGTCAGACCCCGCGCCACCGGAACCGCAGCCGCCAGCCGCCCCATCGTCGCACGTTCGACAATGGCGATGACGGTCTGCGCATCCGCACCGATCAACCCCGCAGGCCCATCTCGCCCATCGACGCTGACCAGCAGATCATCACGCGCCAGCGCACCGATCAATTCGTCCAGCCCGACGACCGACACCGCCACGTCCGTCACCGTTACCGCCAGCCCGATCGCCTGATCGACGGCCTTTTCCACCGCCAGCCGCAGCACCCGTTCGGGCGTCATCGCACCATCGGCCATCGGCGGCCCGGTTTCAGGGCTGACCGCCAGCTTGCGCCGCAGAATGGAAATGTCGCCTGAGTCTGTCATCGGCCCTGTTCACCGCCTGCACCTGCGCAGACCTGCCCTGCCACCACATTAGGCTTAGCGCGGTGAACAAAT
>JBBQHC010000076.1:0-14797 GCA_038323615.1 Rhodobacterales bacterium
CGCCCGCATCGCAGCGGATCTGACCAAGGCGGGCAAACTGGTTTCGGTCGCAGGCGGCGGCGATACGGTTGCCGCGCTGAATCAGGCCGGGGTCACGAGCGATTTCACCTATGTCTCCACCGCAGGCGGCGCGTTTCTGGAATGGATGGAGGGCAAGACCTTGCCCGGCGTCGCCGCCCTTGGCTGATTTTGGCAAATAATCCCGGCAGGCGTTAGCGTTACCAGAATTGCGCGACGGTGCCGCCTTGCCTAAACCCGTCTGAACGGGGCGCAGCCCCAATATGCAGG
Source organism: Rhodobacterales bacterium (assembly GCA_038323615.1). GTDB lineage: Bacteria > Pseudomonadota > Alphaproteobacteria > Rhodobacterales > Rhodobacteraceae > JBBKXP01. The sequence goes on from JBBQHC010000076.1 coordinate 289, forward strand.
GGGCAGCAATGAACACCGAACAAGCCAGGCAGATGCGCAGCGGCAAAGGATTCATCGCCGCCCTTGACCAAAGCGGCGGATCGACCCCCAAGGCGCTGCGGCTTTATGGTGTGGCCGAGGATGCCTATGCCAACGACGGCGAAATGTTCGACCTGATCCATGCGATGCGCGCCCGGATCGTCACGGCGCCCGCATTCAACGGCGACAAGGTGATCGGCGCGATCCTGTTCCAGATGACGATGGACCGTGAGATCGGTGGCAAACCCGCAGCGCAGGCGCTGTGGGACGACAACCATGTGGTGCCGTTTCTCAAGATAGATCAAGGGCTTGAGGACGTAGTTGACAGCTGTCAACTTATGCGGCCGATGGCGGGGCTGGACGCCTTGCTGGTCCGCGCCGCCAAGGCGGGTATGTTCGGCACCAAGGAACGGTCGGTGATCGGCGGCGCCGATGCCAAAGGGATCGCCGCCAACGTCGCGCAGCATTTCGACATCGCCCGGCAGGTGCTGGGCCACGGACTGATCCCGATCATCGAACCCGAAGTGACGATCACGATTCCCGACAAGGCCGCGGCCGAGGCGCTGTTGCTGGCCGATATCCTGCGCCACCTCGACACACTGCCCGACAAGGCCGAGGTCATGCTGAAACTGACCCTGCCCGACACACCCGGCCTTTATGCGCCGCTGGTGGGCCACCCGAAGGTGATGCGCGTCGTCGCCCTGTCGGGTGGCTATGACCGCGACACCGCCAACGCCAAACTGGCGCAAAATCCCGGCGTGATCGCCAGCTTTTCGCGGGCCCTGACCGAAGGGCTGTCAGCGCAGCAATCGGACGCGGATTTCAACGCGAGGCTGGCGGCGACGATTGACAGCATCTACCGCGCCTCGACGACCTGAAAATCTTTGAATTTCAGGGATTCACAAGGCCCCGGGAATATGCGACTCTGCCTGCAACCGCCCGGCAGAGGCGGCGCGAGGCAGGTAGATGAACAAACGCACACGTCCCGGCATGGGGTCCGTCCTTTACTTGGCAGGTTGCCTGTTGCTCAGCGTCTATTTCGCTTATGCGGCCATCGCGGGCGATTACGGCGTCTTCAAGCGGGCCGAAATCGATGCGCAATCGCGTGAAATGCGCGGCCAACTTGAGGCGTTGAACGTCGAGGTCGCGAAATTGGAAAATCTGACCCGGCGGCTGTCCGATACCTATCTTGACCTTGATTTATTGGACGAGCGGGTGCGCGACGTCCTTGGCATGATCCGCACCGACGAAATCGTCATTCGCTGATCCGCCCGCGTCTCGCGACGGACGCAACCTTGCATTGTCTGCCCCTGCCTGCCAACGGTTGACCCTATGTCAGCGCCGTGCCATGATTATAAACTAGTTTAACGCTAAACTATTTCTTTCGGGGAGGAGTCCAGACCGATGGCTGTCAAGAAGCCCGCAAAAAACGCCAATGTGTCGGCGGACGAACTCAAACATTTCTACCGCGAGATGCTGCTGATCCGACGCTTCGAGGAAAAGGCTGGCCAGCTGTATGGCATGGGCCTGATCGGCGGGTTTTGCCATTTGTATATCGGCCAGGAAGCGGTTGTTGTCGGCCTTGAGGCAGTGGCCGAGGAAGGCGACAAGCGGGTCACGTCCTACCGCGATCACGGTCATATGCTGGCCTGCGGCATGGACCCCAAGGGTGTCATGGCCGAACTGACCGGGCGCGAGGGTGGCTATTCCAAAGGCAAGGGCGGGAGCATGCACATGTTCTCGAAGGAAAAGCATTTTTACGGCGGTCACGGGATCGTCGCGGCGCAGGTGCCGATCGGTGCCGGGCTGGCCTTTGCCGACAAGTATCTGGGCAATGGCCGGGTGACCTTCGCCTATTTCGGGGACGGCGCCGCCAATCAGGGGCAGGTTTACGAAACCTACAACATGGCCGAGCTGTGGGATTTGCCCGTCGTTTTCGTGATCGAGAACAACCAGTATGCGATGGGGATGAGCGTCAAGCGGTCGACGAAATCCAAGACCCTGTGGGAGCGCGGCGCGGCCTATGGGATTCCCGGTGAAGAGGTTGACGGGATGTCGGTGCTGGCCGTGAAAGAGGCCGGGCAACGCGCCGTGGATCACTGCCGGTCGGGCAAGGGCCCCTATATTCTTGAGGTCAAGACCTACCGCTATCGCGGCCATTCGATGTCGGATCCGGCCAAATACCGCACCCGCGAAGAGGTGCAAAAGATGAAGGACGAGCGCGATCCGATCGAAGCGATCCGGTCTATGCTGTTGACCGGCAACCATGCGACCGAGGACGATTTGAAAGCCATCGACAAAGAGATCAAGGACGTCGTCAACCAGTCCGCCGAATTCGCCAAGGAAAGTCCCGAGCCTGATCTGAAAGAACTGTGGACCGATATCTACACCGACCTAGTGCCGCAGGAGGCTTGAGACATGGCTATTGAAATTCTCATGCCGGCCCTGTCCCCGACGATGGAGGAAGGCACGCTGGCCAAATGGCTGGTCAAGGAAGGCGACGCCGTCAAATCCGGCGACATCATGGCCGAGATCGAAACCGACAAGGCAACGATGGAATTCGAGGCGGTCGATGAAGGCATCATCGGCAAGATCCTGATCGCCGCCGGGACCGAAGGCGTCAAGGTCAACACCCCGATCGCGGTGCTGGTGGAGGAGGGCGAAGATGTGCCCGAGGCCAGCGCACCCAAGGCGGAGGCCAAGGCGGAAGCGCCAACAGAGACATTCGAAAAATCCCAACCTGTCGCTGCGCAACCCGGTGCGCCCGTCCCTGCCCCGGCAGATGCCAGCCCTGACTGGCCCGCCGATTCAGCGATGAAACAAATGACAGTGCGCGAAGCCCTGCGCGAAGGCATGTCCGAGGAAATGCGCCGCGACGAAACGGTGTTCCTGATGGGCGAGGAAGTCGGCGAATATCAGGGCGCCTACAAGATTTCCCAAGGGATGCTGGACGAATTCGGCGCCAAGCGGGTGATCGATACGCCGATCACCGAACACGGGTTTGCGGGTATCGCGGTCGGCGCGGCCTTTGGCGGGACGCGCCCGATCGTCGAGTTCATGACGTTTAACTTTGCCATGCAAGCCATTGACCACATTATCAACTCTGCCGCCAAGACGCTTTATATGTCGGGTGGTCAGATGGGGGCACCGATGGTGTTCCGGGGGCCAAACGGGGCTGCGGCACGGGTCGGGGCGCAGCATTCCCAAGACTATACGGCGTGGTATATGCAGGTTCCGGGCCTCAAGGTCGTCGTGCCCTATTCGGCGAGCGACTATAAGGGCCTGATCAAATCGGCGATCCGCGATCCGAACCCGGTGATCTTTCTGGAAAACGAAATCCTTTACGGCAAATCGTTCGACGTGCCTGACATGGACGACTTCACGATTCCGCTGGGCAAGGCGAAAATCGAGCGTGCCGGGGACGACGTGACCATCGTCAGTTTCGGCATCGGGATGACCTATGCCCTGGCTGCCGCCGAAAAGCTGGCGGCGGACGGGATCGCGGCCGAGGTGATCAACCTGCGCACGATCCGCCCGATGGATACCGAAACGATCCTGAAATCAGTGAAAAAGACCAACCGCTGCGTCACCGTCGAAGAAGGCTGGCCGCAGGGCAGCGTCGGCGGCTACATCAGCGGGATCATCATGCAGCAGGCGTTCGATTATCTGGACGCCCCGGTGATCACTTGCACCGGCAAGGACGTGCCGATGCCCTATGCCGCCAACCTGGAAAAGCACGCGTTGCTGACGGTGGATGAAGTGGTGGAAGCGGTCAAGCAAGTCACCTATAGATAGGCGCAGCGATGAAATTCAGCGACCTGCAGAGCCGAGATAATGGTCACGAAGTGTTCTTTACCGCGCTGGACGGCAAGCAAAAGTTTCGCATCGTCATGTCGCGCGAATTGCTGGACGACGAATGCGGCGACGCGGCAACCGAAGCCGAGAGGCATGCCTGGGTCAATACCCATATGCCGGGTATTCTGGACGCAATGATCGCCCGAACCGATGGTGGCACGATCGAACCGCCCTATAACCGCGTTTTCGTAGAGGAACTAGACTGATGCCCATCGAGATCCTGATGCCCGCCCTGTCCCCGACGATGGAGGAAGGCACCCTCGCCAAATGGCTCGTCAAGGAGGGCGACAAAGTGGCCTCGGGCGACCTGCTGGCCGAGATCGAGACCGACAAGGCGACGATGGAATTCGAGGCGGTCGACGAAGGCGTGATCGGGAAAATCCTGATTGCGGCGGGCACCGAGGGCGTCAAGGTGAACACGGCGATTGCCGTGCTACTTGAGGAGGGCGAGAGCGCTGATGACATCGGCGCGGCCCCTGCCCCTGCACCGAAAGCCGCTGCCGCCAAGCCAGAAACCAAGGCCGAGGACGCCCCGGCGAAATCCGAGGCCCCTGCCCCAGCCGCCCCCAAGGGTGCCAATGGCGACCGTGTGTTCGCCACCCCGCTGGCCCGCCGCATCGCTGCCGACAAGGGGCTGGATCTGAGCACTGTCAATGGTTCTGGCCCGCATGGCCGGATCGTCAAAACCGATGTTGAAAACGCCAAACCGGGTGCCGCCACCGCCGCTGCACCCGCCGCAAAAGCAGACGCCGCCCCCGCTGCTACGATGGCCGCTGGCCCGGCAACCGACGTGGTGCTGAAAACCTATGCCGACCGTCCCTTTAGCGTGGTCAAGCTGGACGGGATGCGCAAGATCATCGCCAGCCGCCTGACCGAGGCCAAGCAATCCGTGCCGCATTTCTACCTGCGCCGCGACATCAACTTGGATGCGCTGATGGCGTTCCGGGCGACCCTGAACAAGACGCTCGAGGCGCGCGGCGTCAAGCTGTCGGTCAACGACTTTATCATCAAAGCCTGCGCGCTGGCGCTGCAACAGGTGCCTGCCGCCAACGCCGTCTGGGCGGGTGACCGGACATTGCAGTTCACCAAATCCGACGTCGCTGTCGCCGTTGCTATCGAAGGCGGGCTGTTCACGCCGGTGTTGCGCGACGCCGAAATGAAATCGTTGTCGGCCCTGTCGGCAGAGATGAAAGACCTTGCCGCCCGCGCTCGCGACCGCAAGCTGGCACCGCACGAATATCAGGGCGGGTCGTTCGCAGTGTCCAATCTGGGCATGTTCGGCATCGACAATTTCGACGCGATCATCAACCCGCCGCACGCCGCAATTCTGGCCGTGGGTGCGGGTGTGAAAAAGCCTATTGTCGGCAAGGATGGCGAACTGGCCGTCGCCACGATCATGTCGACCACGCTGTCGGTGGATCACCGGGTGATCGACGGGGCGCTGGGGGCGAATTTGCTGAACGCGATCAAGGATAACCTTGAAAACCCGATGGGCATGCTGGCCTGATATCGGCGCGTTGGCGGATCTTTGCCCATTGGCGCCCCGTACCCTTGCGAAACCTCACGAAATCCTCACAAGCGTTTCAACTTTGTTTCAAAGCAAAGTTGAATAATTTCGGGCAAACCGGAGGGACAGTTGAGAGTTTCACTACACGGACAGCCTTTTGGGCTGCGTCTACCTATTGTTTTTGCGCTTCTTTTTGCCGTTTCCGCCTGTGCGGGAAAGGTTCAGGAACAACAACAAATGGCCTTTATGGCCCCACAAGGGCCACAAGGGTTGGATCAGACGCTGTTGTCGCGTGCGATATCAGAGGCAAACAGCCTTCGCGCGACAGGCCGTCGGGTCTGGTGCGTTCCCTTTGCCCGCAACGCCAGCGGGATCAGCCTGCGGGGCAATGCCAACACCTGGTGGGCGCAGGCCCGCAATGTCTTTGACCGTGGCGATCAGCCTCGGGTTGGCGCAGTGATGGCCTTTAGCGGCACCCGGAGGCTGCCGATGGGTCATATCGCGGTGGTGTCCAGTGTCGTCTCGGACCGCGAGATCACGGTCGACCATGCGAACTGGATCCGCAACAAAGTGTCTTTGGGAATGACCGTCATCGACGTGTCGGCGGGCAACGATTGGTCGTCGGTCCGCGTTGAAACCGCGCCGGGCAAACCCGGGCGCGTCTATCCGGTGGACGGGTTTATTTTCTCGGACGCACGCAGCGGCTAGGGCGAACCTAGCCGTGCGAGCGTAAAATCTGGTCCATCGTCTGCGACGGCTGATCGCAACCGGCCTCGCCGACGATCCGGGCCGGGACACCGGCAACCGTCTTGCACGGCGGCACATCCGCCAGCACCACCGATCCGGCGGCGATCCGGCTGCAATAGCCGACGTGGATATTGCCCAGAACCTTGGCCCCGGCCCCGATCAGCACACCGTTGCCGATCTTGGGGTGACGGTCTTCTTCTTCCTTACCGGTACCGCCAAGCGTCACCGAATGCAGCATCGACACGTTATCGCCGACCACCGCGGTTTCGCCGATGACGATGGAATGGGCGTGGTCAATCATGATCCCCTGGCCGATTCTTGCCGCCGGGTGGATATCGACGCCGAACACTTCACTGACCCGCATTTGCAAGAAGTAGGCAAGGTCATGGCGCCCCTGTTGCCACAAGGCATGGCCCAAACGATAGGCCTGCACCGCCTGATAGCCCTTGAAGTAGATCAGCGGCTGCATCAGCCGGTGGCAGGCCGGATCGCGGTCGAACACCGCGACCAGATCGGCCCGCGCTGCCGTGATGATCGTTGGGTCGCTGGCATAGGTAACGTCGGCGATTTCACGCATGATCTGTTCGGACATTTCGGCCGAGGCCAGCTTCATCGAAATCCGATAAGCCAGCGCCCGCTCGAAGCTGGCATGATGCAGGATGCCGGCATGGACCAGCCCGCCCATCAACGGTTCGGCGGCGATGGCCTCGCTCGCCTCCTGGCAAATCCGGTGCCAGACCGGATCGACGGTGGCGACGTTGGGTTTTGGTTTCGACATGGCGCACCTTTTGGTTTTCAGACCTACTTTATCCCAAATAGGGGCGGTTGGCCAAGTTGAAAGCCTGATGTGTGATATCAGCAGCGGAATCTGCCTGTTGCGCCAGAACGACGTCAAGAAATACGGCCAGACACGCGCAATAACCGGCGTCGCAGTAGTCCGGCAGCGGCGCACGTTCGACAAGCGCGACAAGCGACAGCAACGTCCCAGTGCCATAGTCAGGGTGCGGGCGATTCTGGCGCAGGCGGTAGCGGTCTGCCGCGTTGGCCTTGTCCAGCAGCCAGCGGGCGCGTGCGGGACGTTGCGACGGCGGTACGGCCAGCAAGGCACGCACCGCCGCGTCCAGGTCGGATGGCAAAAGCGGGCGCATCCGGGTCAGCCCGCCCGCACAATCCCACGCGCCGGTCCGGTCCCGTAGCGGGCGGAAATCTGCGCCACTTCAATCCGGTAGGCCCCGCCGATCCCGTCAGCGGCCTGCTGCGCGGTGGTATAGGTCCAGACCGGCGCGCCAACCTGCGCCTGCCGTTTGACCATGCCATTGGCGATGACGGTGACCAGATAGCTTTCGCTTTCTTCTCCCAAAGGCACCTCGACCCCGACCCAGTTGTCACCGTCAATCCGGGTGCGCCGAATCCAACTGACGTCAACATCACCCCCCGCCCCGACAAGGCTGCGCAGATGAGAGACCGCATAGGGGCGCAACCCGTTCCCTTTGAACGCCGCAGCGACGTAGCGATAAGCCGGATCGTCTATCGGACGGGCTGCGGGGCCGTAGCGGTAATGGCGTTCGACATCCCGCGCTGCCGCATCAAGCGCGATCTGCACCGGGGTGCCGTTCAGCAGGACAAACAGCGACCCGACCGGCCAATCGTCCGGCGCGATCCCGTCGCTGCCCGCCTGCCCGCGCAGACGGAACGACAGGTCGTAGGTGTCAAGCGCGACCAGTGTGGCATCGCCAAACTGGAACACCTCCCAGCCGTCCGGCGTGCCGTCACCGATCACGGCGGCGTTCTTGCCTGCCAGCAGATCGTCCGGGCTGACCCCCGACAGCGCCCCGCGCACCAGTTTGACACGCAGCGCCGCACCGCGATCCCACAGACCGGGGGACGCGCGCAACAGCGGGGTCTGGGTGACTCCGATCACCGCAGGACGACCGACCACTGTGTTCACTGCATAGTCGTTGTCCTGGGCTGCGGAATACAAGGCGACCGAACCCGGCCACGGAACGCCCGTCGCGGCGAAATAAGGCGCATGGGGCACTTCGGTTCCTGCCAACAGGGGCAGGTCCAGAAACAGGCCCTCGACGGGTACAGGCGCGACAAAGGCACGCACGGCGATCCCCTGTTCGTCGGTATCGTGCGGTCGGTAGGTTTCGGGGTCGACGCGCACCGCCTCGATCAACTGGTGTTCGCCCTGTTCGACGCGGTCGATCCGATACAGATCGTCACCGGCCAGCTGAACGACATCGCCCGCCCCAAGGCCGATGCCAGAGGGCGGCAGGGCGAATAGCGCGGTGTCACGCGCCACCCGCGCCTCGGCCAGCCAGCGTTCGGCGATGCGCTGTCCTTCGGCCCGGGTCAGCACCAGCGGGATGTCAGAGCGGGATACGGCGAACGTCGCCTCGTCTGAAAACACCGCTTCGGCGGCGCGGATCTCATAATCGGCATCGGCGTCGATAAAGCCCAGCTGGACCCGCCCGGCGATTTCCGCCGCCGGGGCGCGGGTCAGTTCCAGCGTCGAGTCGCTTTCGCTGTGCAGGACCAGTCTGTCGGCAGCGACCTTGGCCTTGGCGACGCCGTCACGGCTGATAAAATTCAGCCGCCCGTCGCGTTCCACCGCATCGAACCCGTAGGCCAGCATCAAGGGTTGCAAACTGGCCCGCGCCGGTTCGATATCGGCGACGCCGTAACCGCGCACAATCCCGAACAGGCGGGATACGTCATAATTGGCGACGCCGGCCCGATCGCAAATCTCGGCGACGACGCTCGCCAGCGTCCGTGCCGAGGTGCGCCCGTTGATCCAGTGCCCGCGCGCATAGTTCGCCCCGTCGGCCCATAGATCGGCGTTGGCCGGAAAGAACGGATAGGGCCGCGCGTCCCAAGCCCAGACATGGGCGCGCGACATATCGACCATCTGGTGCGTAAATTCGGCCGATACAGGGTTGTTGGTTGCGTCGGCGAAATACTGATGCACCGCCCGCAGATACTGCATCTGGATCAACTCGTCGCGCAATCCGTTGGAATAGGGCGGCAGGCCGGATTCAGATGATTTCGGATCAACGAAACGGTTCGGCGCATTGGTGCCTTTGTCGACAGCGGCGCAACCAAGTTCGGTAAACCAGATCGGTTTGCTTTCCGGCACCCATGCGGTCGCCGTTGCGAGGCGTTCGCCCGCGACCCGGTTGTGATGCGGGTTTTGCCACCAGCCCTTGATATCCTTGTACCGCCAGACCCAATCCTCGCCCCAGAAGTCCGAAATCGGGGTCCGTATCTGGGCATCGCTCGACTCGGGCGAGGCGTAGAACCAATCGAACCCCTCGCCACCGGCGATGTTGGATTTCAGGTAGTCGAGGTTATAAATCGCCCCTGCCCCGGCATCGGTATGATCGGTGCCATCGCGCCAGTCACTCAGCGGCATGTAATTGTCGATGCCAATGAAATCGATGTTGGTGTCGGCCCAAAGAGGGTCGAGGTGGAACAGTTTGTCGCCGGTCCCGGCGGGCTGATAGCCGTGATATTCGGACCAATCCGCCGCATAGCCGATCTTGCAATTCGGCCCCAGAATGGTGCGCACATCCGCTGCCAGCTGACGCATCGCATCGACTGCCGGAAAGCTGCCGCCCGCGCCCCTGATCTGCGTCAGTCCGCGCATTTCGCTGCCGATGCAAAACGCCGAAACGCCCCCGGCCATCGCGCAAAGCTGCGCGTAGTGCAGGATAAACCGCCGATAGGACCATTCGACCGGGCCGGTGTAATTCACTGTCGTCCCGGCGCTTGTGAACTGCGCCGGGGTGGCCTGCCCAAAGAATTTTGCGACCTGAGTGGTGGCCGCAGCCGTCTGGTCGGGCGTCCCTGCCTGTCCGGGTGCGAGACTGGTGGTGATCCGACCGCGCCACGGCAGATGCGGCTGTCCGGTTCCGGCAGTCCAAGGATCGGGCAGGGTATTGCCGCCGATCTGGTCCATCAGGATGAACGGATAGAACACCACCGCCTTGCCGCGCCCATTCAGTGACTGGATCGCTTCGATCACAAACTGATCCGCCGGGGTGCCGCCATAAAGCGGTCGATCATCCACCAGCGGCACCTGCTGCGCCGCCGTCCGCCCCAATCCCGACACCCGCCACGGCATTGCCGCCGGGTCGGTCGTCGTCTGTTCGACCTTGGGGCGCAGGGTGCAGGTATCGCAGCGCAAATCGTTGCCAAACCACGACACCACCAGCGACACCGACCCGCAATCGGGCAATTCGCCGTCCAACGCATCCATCGAGACCTGAAAATCGGTCTTGCCCGCAGGCGTGTTGATGTTGACGGCCTCTTGCTGGCCGAAACCCTTGGTCTGATAGACCGGCGTTGTTGCCAGCGCATATTCGCCGGTTCCCGGCACCAGCGCGACACCCCGGATCAGGCGGGCAATATCGGTCGCCGCGGGGCTCTGATCCGGCTGTGACGGGCGCGATACCTCGAACGAAAACTGCGGCACCCGGTTGCCGAATTGCGACAGGTCCAGATCTTCCAACACGACATAGGCCATGCCGCGATAGGCCGGGACCATGCCCGCGCCCTCCACCGCCGTGATCTTGGGATCGGGCAACTGATCTTCGGTCCCGGTATAGACCCGCAGGTTCATATCGTCGGGCGCTATTTCGACTCCGTCCGCCCAAACCCGACCCACGCGGGTAATCTCGCCCTCGCAAAGCGCGATCGCCAGACTGATCGAATAGGCGTAGCTGGTGGTCGTGGCGCGACGCGGCGTGCCCTTGCCGCCGCCACCGCTGGTCGTTGATGTTTCCGTGAACCGGGTCGCCCAGATCACCTGTCCGGCAACGCGCATCCGTCCGTAAACCTGCTGGACCGACGCGCCCTCGCTGGCCCCGGTCAAACGGAAACGGTCGATCTTGCCGGTTTCGACAGGCTCGCTGCCCGCGCCCAGCAGACGCTGGTCGATGACCCGGCCAAGGGTGGCGCCCACGGCCCGCCCGATGATCGCCGTTGACAGGCCCAGAACCGACCCGCCAACCGACCCCCCGACCGCCAGACCGACAGCCCCTAGAACAATCGTCGCCATCAGCGGCTCCTTTCAGGAAATGCAAAACACGCCACGATGCGGCGGGCCCACGGCATCGTCAGCGGGCTTTCGACCACGCCATGACCGCTGTAGGCATGAATGAAACTGGGCGCAGGGCCCGTCGCCGCAATGATCCCAAGGTGTTTGGCCACGGCCCCCTGACGCATCCGAAACAGGATCACCTGACCGGGGGCGTTCGGCGTCAGATCGCAGGGCACCAGATGCCGGGTCGCTGCCCGCAACAGCGCTTCGTCGCCTTGCGGTTCGGACCAATCGGGGCTGTAGGGCGGGACAGATTCCGGCAGATCGCCCAGATGGGCCGCCCAGATACCCCGTACAAGGCCCAGACAATCGCACCCCGCCCCCCTGGTCGCTGCCTGATGGCGGTAGGGCGTGCCGATCCAACTGCGGGCAATGGCGACGATGGCATCACTCATCGGCCTAAACTCCCGCCGTCGTTGCGACCATCCTGGACCGGCACGGACATCAGCCAATCCTCGCCGGGAATGTCGGGAAAGCCACGAAAATTCAGCAGGTTGGAAAACTTGAGTCGACAGGTTTCGACCCGCTTGTCACAACCCGGATCAAGGCGCACCATATCGCCCGGCACGACCTCTGCCTGCAACGGCTGCCAAAGTTCGATGACCCGTGCGCCCACGGCATCGAACCGATCATGCTTGATGACGCCTGCCAGGCCCTTGGCGGCCCCTGTCAGCATTTCCAGGCGGCCACGTTCGAACCATCGCGGATCATAGTTATTCATCGCGGCAAAGCGGAACGTCTGCGCGCCGATAACGGTCTCAACCGCCCGCTCATCGCGATACCCATCGGCGGTCAGGTCGAACCGGCAGCGGGCGTCGCCCAGCACGGCGGTGCACTGACGCTGAAAACTGCGCCCCTGCGGTTGGTTCAATGCCTCGGTCAACCCGCGCAGTTCGGCGTGAAACGCGCCACCCGCCCGGCGCAACTCGCCGATCGTACCACGAAACCGCAACATCCGCGTCGTCACATCGTCCCAACGCACCAGCCATGACCGCACTTCGGCCCCGTCATAGCGGCCTGCCTCGATATCGGCCTCGTTGATCGCGGGATCGCTCAGGGCACCCATCGCCTCGGTATTGTCCACCGACAGGCCGGTTGTCTAGGTCACGGTCTTGGCCGACATGCCGGTATCGGCGCGAAACGCGATGCCGTCGAAGGTCAGCGGCTGGTCGTGATCGGTAAAGCCAAACACCGTGCCGTCGCGACGCACCAAGGCCCAGCAGCGGCAGACATGGCTGCGGCCTGTCGCCAAATGGGCAGTTAGATCAGCGCTCACAACCGCACCTCAAGAATCGGGACATTGGGCACATCACCGGCGCGGAAACTGGCGACCGATGTCTGTATCCGGTCAGTATCGAACCGCACCGCGACGTCGAATTCGTACCCCGCGCGGATCTCGCCGCCGACATCCGGCGGATGATCAAAGGTGATCGCGCCCGTGGTGTAATCCACCCTGTAATCAATACTTTCCTGCTGACGGTCACCGCCAACGGTCAGATAAACCGTGCCCAGCACAGGTTTCTTGATCGGCCGCAGATAGGTCTGTTCGCCCGAGGCGTATTGTTTGACCAACTGAAACACATCGCGCACCTCGTCTCCGATCCCGATGATCTGGTCGCCCGCCGTCACAGGGCGCGATGGCAAGGAGGATTTGAAATCGCCCCAGTCTTTCCAACGAAAGCCATAAAGCTGTCCCTGCCGTGCTTCAAAGAACGCGATCAGCGTTTCGACATCATCCAGCGATCGCAGGCCCAGCCCCGCATCATAGCGCCGCCGCGAATGCGCCCAAGGCGTGTTGCGCTCCTCGAACCCATTGGCGAGGGTGACGATTTCGGTGCGCCGTTCAGGGCCGCCAATGGACCCAAAGCTTAAGGATGCCGGAAACCGGACCTCGTGAAATGACATGTGGTTTTCTCCTACCTGTTCCGCTGACCACGGCCCAACGCGCGCGCCATTTGCGCGGCGATCTGGCCCTGGCTGCGCTGAAACCCCTGCGCGTCTGGGGTGGTGATGTTCATCGTGACGCTGACGGTGCCGCCGCCCCCACCGCGCACACCCAACCGACCATCGGCGCCGCGCGCCAATGGCATGATCGCCTCCGGCCCCGCCTCGCCCATCAGCCCCATGCCGCCGCGCATCGCGAACCCTGTCGCGCTGCTGACGACGCCGCCCTTGGCAAAGGGCATCACCTGGCCTTGAGAAAACGGCGCACCATTGGCAAAGGGCATCAGGCCCGACACCAAGCCGTTGACGCCGTTGGCCAACAGGCCGCCGAAATAGTCGGTGACGGGGCGGGTCGCGGAATTGTAGGCCGTGTTGACCATTGCCTTGGCAACGACGCCCAAGGCATCCGACAGTTTCAGCCCGTCGAACACCAGTCCGTCAAATGCCCGTTTCAGCCCGCCGGAAAACCCGCGTTCAAGGTTGCCCAGATCGCGGGTCGTATCACCCAAGGTGCCTTGCACATCGCGCAACTGCGCCGAAAACGCCGCCGTCATCGATGACGCGTCACCAAGGGTCTGTTCAAGCGCCGATACCTCGGCATCCATCGCGTCCAATCGGTCAATCTCACTCATCGCTCGCTCCTTTCACGTAGTCAGGATAGGCCCGCGCCAGTTCGTCCAGTCGCTCACGGCCCATCGGCGCGTCGGACTTGTCGGCCCCCAGCATCAGCATCAGGTCGGCGGGGGTCAGCGCCCAGAAATCCGCCGGGGCCAACCGCAGGCCGTGCAGTCCGGCCCGCATCAGCGCGGCCCAGTCCATCAACTCTGCTCGGGCAGGGCAAAGGCACGGGCCAGCAGTTCCGCCGCAACCTTGGCCGCGCCCACCGGGCCGCTTGCTATTTCGGCGCTCAGCAAATCGGCTGCCGACCCGCGCCAACCACCACCGCGCAGTCCCGCGACGATCAACGCCATCACGTCGCGGCCCGAAAACGCACCTGTTTCAAACCGCTGCACCAGTTCGACCAGCGTGCCCGTCTGCAATTGCGCCTCAAGTTCGGCCAGCGCCCCCAGGGTCAGCTTGCAGACGCGGGTCTGCCCATCGACGACCAGCGCCACCTCGCCTGCCCAGGGGTTCACCATCAGATCACCGCCGTAAAGGTCAGCGCCCCGGCCGACGCCAGCGAGAGTTCATACGTCGCTTCGCCGTTGTAATTCCCGGCATATTCGATCGAGGTCACCTGAAACGGCCCCTCGATGGTGCCGAAATCGGGGATGATGACCTGAAACGCCGGAGTTTCGCCGTAAAAGAAAATCTGCCGGGCGCGTTCGTCGGTC
>JBBQHC010000077.1:0-14773 GCA_038323615.1 Rhodobacterales bacterium
GATCGGATCGTAATCCGCGCCGCGCCACATGCCGTTTTCACGTGCGTAAGCCTCGACCAGCTTTACCCGATCCTCGTCCCGCCCGGTATTGCGCAGATAGCGCAGGGTTTCGCCATCGATCGGGAAGAACCCGCAGGTCGCGCCGTATTCTGGTGCCATATTGGCGATGGTCGCGCGGTCAGCAAGCGGGAGATGATCCAACCCCGGACCGTAAAATTCCACGAATTTGTTCACCACGCCTTTTTTGCGGAGCATTTCGACGACTTTCAGCACCAGATCGGTGCCGGTGGTGCCCTCGGACATGCGGCCCGTCAGTTTAAAGCCGATGACCTCGGGGATGAGCATTGAAATCGGCTGACCGAGCATTGCCGCTTCGGCCTCGATCCCGCCGACGCCCCAGCCAAGGACGGCGGCGCCGTTAACCATTGTCGTGTGGCTGTCGGTGCCTACCAAAGTGTCAGGGTAAGCGACCATTTCGCCGGACTGGTCCTTGTCGGTCCAGACGGTCTGGCTGAGGTATTCAAGGTTGACCTGATGGCAGATACCGGTGCCGGGCGGGACAACGCGGAAGTTGTTGAATGCGCTCTGGCCCCATTTCAGAAAGGTATACCGCTCCATATTGCGTTCGTATTCGCGGTCAACGTTCATTTGGAACGCGCGCGGATTGCCAAATTCGTCGATCATCACCGAATGGTCGATCACCAGATCGACCGGGTTCAGCGGATTGATCTGATCGGCATCGCCGCCAAGGGCGATGATCGCGTCGCGCATTGCCGCCAGATCGACCACCGCCGGCACCCCGGTGAAATCCTGCAACAGGACGCGGGCCGGGCGATAGGCGATTTCGCGCGGATTCTTGCCGCCTTTGGCACCCCATTCGGCAAATGCGCGGATGTCGTCCTGCGTCACCGTCTTGCCATCCTCGAACCGCAACATGTTTTCCAGCACGACCTTGAGCGCGGCGGGCAGGCGGGCGAAATCGCCAAGGCCTGCCGACGTGGCGGCGGGAATCGAATAATAAGCGACGGACTGGGCGCCGACGGTAAGCGTTTTGCGGGTTTTGGCGGAATCGTGGCCGACGGTGATGGACATGTGCGGTCCCTTCGGGAAAATGTGGACATTGACGGGCTTGCAATGGTTTTGCCCCAAGCGGGCAAGGCATACAAGGGTGGTGGTTGGATATTGTACACCATTGCATACAATGAGAGCCAAATCCACCCCCTTGGCGTTGACTGAAGTCTCGCGGATCATTGATTTTTCATTACAGCGGGGATGTGCGAAGGACTGTCCAACGCAAAAAACGGGACAAATCATGCGACATTTCATGGCGGCCTTGCTGGCGTCGGCGACGATGCTTTTGGCAAATTCAGGCGCGGCCCAGACCAGCCCGGTGGTGGTCGAACTTTATACCTCGCAGGGCTGTTCGTCCTGTCCGCCTGCTGACGAGATGATGCGCACGTTAGCGGGGCGCGACGACATCATCGCGCTGGCCCTGCATGTCGATTATTGGGACTACATTGGCTGGAAGGATAGCTTTGGCAGTCCGGCCAATACCCGCCGCCAGAATGGCTATGCCCATGCGGCGCAGGCGCGCACCGTCTACACGCCGCAGTTCATCATCGGCGGCGCCGACTTCGTCGTCGGGGCGAAATCGATGGAATTGATGGACGCGGTCGCGGGCCAGCGTTCCAGCGGTATCGCCCTGAACCTCAGCCGGTCGGGCAATGACCTGCGCATTGCGGCGACGCCGGGGCAGGGCAGAGGCGACATGGTGGTGCAGCTGGTCCGGTATACGCCCGAGGCGCAGGTGGCCATTACGCGGGGCGAAAACGCCGGTCGCACGATCGCCTATTCCAATATTGTGACCTCTTGGGAGGTTGTCGGCCAGTGGAACGGGCAAGCGGCGCTGGATATGACGACGCCAGTTTCGGGCGATGCACCCATCGTCGTGATCGTGCAGGATGAGGGGTTTGGTCCGATCATGGCAGCGGCGCGATTGCGCTAACCCCAATTGGTTTCTGTTATGCCAATTCGGGCCAAATCTGATTGAGGTTAAACACAAAACGCATTAATCGCGCCAGCGCCGATGCACCCAGAACCATTGTTCGGGGTTCTCGGCAATCCGCGCCTCGAGCCGCCGGGTCATTTCTGTGGTCATCGTCAATGCATCGGTATGTTCAATGGGGTCTTCGATCGCGATTTCGAACGACAGGCCGTCGGGCTGGCGGATGCCAAAGTATGGCACCAGCAGCGCATTGAACTTTAACGCAAAGTCGGCGGCGGATGTCGCGGTCAGAGCCGGGTGGCCCAGAAAGTCGATTTTCGGCACCTTGACCACACGGACGTCGAAAAGCAGCGTGCCCATCCCGCCATCGCGCAGAAATCGCACAAAACCCATTGTGCCGCGATGTCCCTGTTCGAATACCGGGCCTGACATTTCGGTCATCGTGCGGGCGTAGTGGACATTGAAGAACTGGTTCTGCATCGGACGGAACAGGCCGCCAATCATGTACCCCATCGCGGTAAGCACCTGCCGGGGCGCCTCGTGATTGCCGAAATGGCCGGTGACAAAGATCACCGGGCGGCCCTCGGCCTGCGCCTTTGCCACGGCAGCGAGGCCGTTGCCGGTGATCGGTGCATCTTTCAGGTGCGCGCCAAAGACAGCGCCCGAATAGTTTTCGATCAGGGTGCGTCCGAAGTTATCGCAAACGGCATCGGCAATCCGGCTACGTTCGGCGGGGGCCATGTCTGGGTAGATCAGCGTCAGGTTCTCGATTGCCTGACGGCGATATCCGGCCAGCGGCCCGATGATCCGGCGCACGATCCATCCCATCACAGGTACGCGGCGGCGATAGGGCAAGACCATGACGCCGCCGATCAGCCCGCGCAGGATAAGGTTAGCCAGCCAATCGGTTTTGCTGGGGGTGTCGTCAGCCATGCCGGGTTCCGCAATCAGGTAGGGCCGTGATAGCCGCGTGGCTCGGCGACCTCAAGCCAGCGCCGGTCTGGCCGTGGCGGTGCCGATCATGCTGTCCCGGCTGACCAGCGTGGCAAGGCGGTCAGCCGACCAGCCAAGGGTATCGGCAGGCCGTGCCGGGATCACGATATAGCGCATATCGGCGGTGCTGTCGTGGACCCGCACGGTGGTCGCATCAGGCAGGGTCAGCCCGAATTCGGCCAGAACTGCGCGGGGTTCGCGCACAGTGCGGCTGCGGTAGGCGCGGGATTTGTACCAGTCGGGCGGCAGACCCAACAGGTTGCGCGGATAGCATGAACACAGTGTACAGACGATCACGTTATGCACGGTGGCTGTATTCTCGACCGCAATCAGGCGCAACGGGCCGATGTCAAAGCCCATTTCGGCGCAGGCGGCGCTGGCATCCAGCATCAGGCGGGCGTGGAATTCGGGGTCGGTCCATGCTCGGGCGACAACCGTAGCCCCGTTGGCCGGACTGCGCGCATCCATCCGGTCGATCTGGGCGGCGATGTCGGCAGCGGTCGTCACGCCCTTTTCGATCAGCAGTTCGCGCACGGCGATTTCAAGCGTCTGCCAGTAGGTCAGCGGCGTATCGTCGTCGGGCCGGTAGGGGTGGCCCGAGGGTGACAGGGCGTCATGATGGTCGTGCGGCATATCAGTCTTTCAACGGTTCCAGCCAGTGCGCGTAGATTTCCGCGTCCAGCGTGTCATCGGGATGGGTGGCATCGGCCCAAAGGTCGCCCATGCGGAACCTGACCCGGAACAGGTCGCGTGGTTCGCCAGGGTGACCATAGGCCAGTGCCTCGGGGTTGGGAAAGGCGCCAAGCGGGCGTTCGATGGTGCCCGTCTTGCCGCGCAGATAGGCGGGTGTGCGGACGTGACCCGGCGGCATCAGGGCGCGGACGCGGACCCGTTGTTGCGTCATGGTACGCTGCTGGCGTTGCCGTAGGTCATGCCACGTGCAGTGATTTCCGCCATCCGGTCGGCCAGTTCGGCGGTGGTGTACACCCCGGCTTCGATCAGGTTCTGGTTGATGGCCGCGATCCACCGGTCGTAATATGACATTGTTTCAAACGCTTGCGGCCCCATATCTTCGAGTACGCGGCGCAGGCCATCGACAGTAAAATGCCCTTTGCCGCTGGCGATGATCATCAGCGCATCGACCCGTTTTTCCCACAGGGCAAAATCATGCTGGTCCTGCGGTACGTCCCCCGCAGCCTCGCCACCCATGTCGTGCCAGCGTTTGCCGTGAAGATGGTCTGTGTCTGTCATCGCACAAAGATTACGGGCCGACATGCACCTTGTCTATCCGGTGCATCATTCGTCGTGATCGTCAGGTTCGATCAATGTCACCTCGCCTGCGTCGATCCGGGCACGAATTGCCACGATCAGTGCCGATTGTGCCGCCTCGCCATCGGATTTCTTGACCTTGCCACGCTCGCCGATTTCTTCGCGCAACTGGTCGGCCATGCGCTGTGACATATTAGCGAGGACATAGTCGGTGGTTTCTGCCGCTGCGCCGCCATCGGCAGTGCCGGCAGCCAGGGCGGTCACCAATACGGCCCCTTCGACGCCGCGGATGACCTTGGGGATGTCCATCGGCGCGATGCGGGTCGGAATATCGGGATAGGTAAAGATCGCCTTGCGCACTTGTTCGGCAAAGGCCGGATCGTCGCCACCCAAACCGTCGAGCACCGAATCACGGGTGACCGCCGGGCTGGCGTTCAAGATCGCGCCGATCCGTTGCACCGGCGGATGATCGAATGCTGCCGTCGGGCGGTTGCCGTATTCGGTGGCAAGTGCATGACCGATCCGCCCGACCGCATCGGGTGAAATGGCGGCCGTCTGCGACACCGCATAACTGATCCGTCGCGCCCTCTCGCCGGTCAGCAGCCCCAAAAGTTCGGCCGCCTTGGCGACAGGCAGTTTGGACAAGGCGACCGCGCAAACCTCGACCCCCTCGGTTTCCATGATGCCCACAAGATCAAGAATCGGCATCGCGACGACTTGCATCCAAGGGTCGCCGCCGGCGGCATGCGCCGCCTCTTCGCGCAAACGGGCGGCGGTGGCGGGGCTGATTTGCCTGGCAAGGGCATGCAGCGCCCCTTCAATCCCGCCGGTGGTGGTCAACGCGACCGAATCGAGGTCATCGGCAAATTCCGCCGCCACAGCATTCAACGTCGCCCGGTCGACCATACGCAGGGCACCCAGTTCGCGGGTCAGCATCGCCTGAATATTCTCGGGCAGGTGCGACAACGACAGTTTCTTGCCGTCCGACAGCAACAACTGGACAATCATCGCCGCCTTGCGCCGTTGCGACACAGGCCCGCCAGCTGCGCGCGTTTTTGCATCAATCATCACGGCCCTTTCGATCACGATTGGTCCGAGGTTAGCGCACATGCGGTTAAGGAACCGTTCGAGCGGATTTCTGGCATGACTGGCGCGAAGCCGGAGGAAGCCATGTCACCGAGGAGGCTTATGCCACAGGTTGTCTCAGGCCGGTTTCAAGGTGCCGGATACGACACCGAAAGCTTGTGCAGGCGTTCACGGGCGTCGTGGGAAAGCGGCGTCTGGGACGCACTTAACCGATGCAAACGACCGATCAGATCGGCGATCTCGAGGATTTCGGAGTCGCTGAATTCGCGGTCAGGGCGCGAAAACCCGCTGACGCTTCGGCTGTTATCGGCATCGGTCGCATGGGCCAATCCGAAATTCATACCAAAGCTCTTGGCCTCATGCAAAACGCCAGCGCTGTCGGTTTGCGCAAGTTCGGACCAGCGGATAGATCCGGTATTTGCAAAGCCCCAAACGGCTATCGGATCATTCATCAGCATGCCTTTTTCGGCATAGCGGGCAAGCCAATTTTTAGAGTAAGTCTGTAGGAAATACGCCGGCGTGGTGAACCGGATATGAAGAGCAACGGCAAAACCGGAAGGGCAAAGCGCCTTGAGACGGTCAAAAATGCCTTCGATTTCTGCTTCGCCTGTCACTTTTGGGAACCGACTCGCTTTAGGGTTGCTGGGCGTTAACCTATCAAACTACCTTGTTTCGAGTCAGTCTGGCATATTGCCAAGGCTGCAACAATGTAAACACGACGGATCTTTTGTGAACGCATCATTCGGTGAACCGGCATGACTGTCCTGAAAAGCCCCAACGACGTCA
This sequence comes from Rhodobacterales bacterium, assembly GCA_038323615.1. Classification (GTDB taxonomy): domain Bacteria; phylum Pseudomonadota; class Alphaproteobacteria; order Rhodobacterales; family Rhodobacteraceae; genus JBBKXP01. Next base: position 6,140 of record JBBQHC010000077.1, read on the forward strand.
TGCAAATTGCCGGCGGCGGATACTATATTGCGCTGCGGCTTGGCTTTGCCTTCCCGCTGGAGGAAGTCAACGCGTTGCCACCGACCTGGGTCGATCATTATACCGCTGCGCGATTCATGCTGAACGATCCGGTGATTCGGTGGGTCTATGCCAATACAGGGTCGATTCGCTGGAGCGAGATCAAAATTCCCGACCCAATGAACGTATTGGGTCAGGCCGTGCAGTTCGGCCTGCGCTTTGGCGTCGCGATCAGCTGTTTTGACAATAACGCCGACGGACAACGCAGTTTTGGATTTTTCGCCCGAAGCGACCGCGAATTCAATCGCGCTGAAATCGACCTTCTAACTGCCTATGTGACGCGTCTGCATCTTGACAAAGCGCCACCTTCGAATTTGACCGCGGCAGAATTAGAAGTTCTTCAGATGGTGAAACAGGGCCACCGGCTGAAGGAAATTGCGCATGAATTGGGCGTGTCCGAAGGGGCAGTCAAGCAGCGGCTGAAAAATGCAAAACTCAAACTCGAGGCCAAGACGGGCGCGCAGGCGGCGACGATGGCCAGTGAATTCGGGCTGATCTGACCAAATAAGTCGCCGGTCGTCTCTGCGGTTTGTGACCGCAATTGGCGCGTTAACACAATCGCTGTTAACAAGTCCCCGATTCCATCGCTAAATGGGCTCTCCATAAAGGAGAGTGAAAATGGAAAACATAACCTTTGAATTGTTGGATCAGCATCTCTACGGGGCTGCATTCAAGGACTATTTGGGACTGCGCAAGCGGTTCTTTGTCGATTCGTTGAATTGGGGTATTCCCCACAACCGGGCCGTCGAGATGGACCAGTACGACAATCCGCTGGCACGATACTCGCTGGTTTTGCAGGATGGCAAGGTCGTCGCGGGGATGCGGGCGCTACCGACAACCGCACGGTGGGGCGAACATTCGTACATGCTGCGAGACGCCGGGCAGGGCAAACTGTCGTCGATCCCGCGGCTGCTGCAAGAGGAGATCAGTTCCAGCAAGGTTTGGGAATGCACCCGGCTTGTGATTGCGTCCGAGATCACCGACGTGGCTGCGCGGGCGACCTGCTTGCGTCTGGTGATTGAGGGTATGGCCAAGATTGCCGCAGACAACGGCGCCGAAGAACTGATCGCTTTGTCCAACCTCTGGATGCAGCGGGCCCTTCGCAGGCTTGGTTATGATTGTGATCTGAAGTGTGCGCCCTATACGAACGCTGATGACGGCCACAAATACGCCGTCATGGCAATGCCGGTCGACAAGACCTTGCCGAACCTTCCGACTGCGACACATCGCCCGCGTCCGACCCCGCTGCACGCGCCCGCGATGGCCTGACCCGCCTGGCCTAACCGCTGATACTGTCACTGGGGGGTGGGCAGGTCGGCGGGGTGGGCAGATCGGGTGGTGCAGCGCAGACCGGCAAAACGGCTTGCCGGAACGCGCGATATAACTGGTCAGTCGCCGAAGACCCGCGCGAAAATCGTATCCACGTGTTTGGTGTGATAGCCGAGGTCGAACTTTTCGGCGATGTCGGCGGCAGCCAGCGCAGCTGTGACATCGGGGTCGGCCAGCAGTTCGGTTTGAAAATCGGCCCCCTGTTCCCAGACCTTCATCGCATTGCGCTGGACAAGCCGGTAAGCGTCTTCGCGATTGACGCCTGCCTGCGTCAGGGCCAGCAGCACCCGTTGTGACATTACAAGGCCACGGAATTTATTCATGTTCCCCAGCATGTTGTCTGGGTAGATCACCAGCTTTTCGATGACACCTGCCAGCCGGTGCAGGGCGAAATCGAGGGTGATCGTGGTGTCCGGTCCAATGGTGCGTTCGACGGAAGAATGGGAAATGTCGCGTTCGTGCCAAAGCGTCACGTTTTCCAGCGCCGGGACCACGGCCATCCGCACCAATCGCGCCAGTCCGGTCAGGTTTTCGGTCAGCACAGGGTTGCGTTTGTGCGGCATTGCCGATGACCCCTTTTGGCCGGGGGAAAAGAATTCTTCGGCCTCCAGCACTTCGGTCCGCTGCATATGCCGGAATTCGGTGGCAATGTTCTCGATGCTGCTGGCGATGACCCCAAGGGTGGCAAAAAACATCGCGTGGCGGTCGCGCGGGATAACTTGGGTGCTGATCGGTTCGGGGGTCAGCCCAAGTTGAGCGCAGACATATTCTTCGACACTTGGATCGATGTTGGCGAAAGTACCGACGGCACCGCTGATCGCGCCGGTAGCGATTTCTTTGCGTGCGTTTTCAAGGCGCTCGCGCCCGCGCTTCATCTCGGCGTAGAACCGCGCGAATGTCAGCCCCATCGTCGTCGGTTCGGCGTGGATACCGTGGCTGCGTCCGATCCGCACCGTGTCCCTGTGTTCCATCGCGCGGGTTTTCAGAGCCGTCAATACCCGGTCCATCCCGGCCAGCAAGATATCCGTTGCCCGTACGAGTTGGACATTGAACGTGGTATCCAGAACGTCGGAACTGGTCATTCCCTGATGCACGAAACGGGCCGCGTCCTGGCCGATGATTTCGGCGAGATGGGTCAGAAACGCGATGACATCGTGTTTGGTCACGGCCTCGATCTCGTCGATACGGGCGACGTCAAAGGTGGCATCGCGGGCCTTCCAGACGGCGGCGGCGTTCTCCTTGGGGATCACCCCAATGGCGGCCTGGGCGTCGCAGGCGTGCGCCTCGATCTCGAACCAGATGCGGAATTTAGTTTCGGGCGACCAGATGGCGACCATATCGGGGCGGGAATAGCGGGGGATCATGGCAGGCCTTTGGGTTTGGGGGCGGGCATGGGTCGTGTCATAAGGGGGCATGGGATGGGTCACAAGACAGGAGACCGGTATGATTCGATTTGCATGCGTGCTGGCAATGTTGCCCGTCGCCGCGCTGGCGCAGGACTGGCAGGCGATGACTGGTGACGAAATCACTGCAGCCCTGAACAACCGGGCGCTGGTCTATGACGACGGTTCGCACCAGACGTTCAGCGCGTCGGGCGAGACGATGTACAACGCCGGCGAGGACACGTTCGGCAATTGGAACGTGCAGGGCGATAAATACTGCTCGGTCTGGCCGCCGTCCGCTGATTGGGTCTGTTACAGCATGGATCGCGCCGATGGCGTGGTGCGATTTCTGGGCGAGGACGGCAGTGCCTATCCGGGCCGCTATCGCGAGTGATTTTCGGGCGTGATGACTTTGTTGGGGTCTGGCGGGTGACGCGGCGGATCGCGGACAGATTGGGGCCGGACGGAGTTTTTGACGGCACCGCCGAGATGGTGGCGCAGGGAGATGCAGGACTGCGATATCACGAATCCGGGCGATTGGCCTTGGGATCGGGGCCAACGATGACGGCGGATCGGCGGTACTTGTGGCGGTTTGCCGGGGGCGGCGTCGTGGTAATGTTCGCTGACGGAGCGCCGTTTCACACGTTTCAGCCGACCGGGCGCGTCGCGGGCACGGATCATCCTTGTGGGGCGGATATGTACCGCGTTCGCTACGACTTTCGCCTTTGGCCAGTATGGCAAGCCGAATGGACGGTAAGCGGGCCGCGCAAAGACTACAGGTCTCTGACGACCTACGTTCCGACAGAGGTGACTGCCGACAGGCTTGCGCGAGGGGCCGGGGTCGGGCAATGAAGGGCAAGAGATTTTCAGAAAGGACGACCGCGATGGCGACGACGATCAACGACAGCGTACTGACCGAGGCGTTTGGGCGTAACGAGGGCACCGCCCGCTTGGTCAAACAGGTGGTGCTGGTGATCTTGGGGATCGCCGCATTGGCCCTGACCGCCAAGATCAAACTGTTCCTGCCGGGCAACCCCGTACCGATCACGCTGACGACGTTCGGCGTACTGACGATTGGCGCGGCCTATGGTCCGCGTTTGGGTGCATTGACGGTATTCGGGTATCTGTTTCTTGGGGCGCTGGGCCTCGACGTATTTGCCGGATCCTCGGCTGACAAGGCCGGGCTGACCTACATGATGGGCGGGACCGGCGGTTATCTGGTTGGCTATCTGCTGGCGGCGCTGGCGCTGGGATTTGCTGCCCGCAAGGGGTGGGATCGCGGCGTCGTGTCGATGGCTTTGGCGATGCTGGTTGGCAGTGCCCTGATCTATGTGCCGGGCCTGCTGTGGTTGCACCAGTTCGCCGATGGCTGGGCACAGACCTTTGCATGGGGCCTGACACCGTTCCTGATCGGCGACGCGATCAAGCTGGCGCTGGCGGCCTTGCTGGTGCCGGGGCTATGGAAACTGATCGGTGGCGCCCGCCGCTGAACCCGTAGGGCCGAAAACTGACCTGCGGTGCGGCGGCGCTGCCTCCGCTCCGCAGGTTCAGGGACCAAGGAAGTCGCTAGGTTCCCATCAGGGCTGCGTCCCAAGGGTATCTGGTCAGGTTTTCATATCCGGTTTCGGTGATCAGCACCTGATCTTCAAGTTTGATCGAGAAATCGCCACCATCAGGGCTGATCAGTGCCTCGACACAAAGTGTCATGCCAGGTTCCAAGGCATAGTCGAACGATCCCGGCACCATCTGATCAGGATAGGCGACCAGCGGCCATTCATCGCAGAGCCCGACGCCGTGCATCAAGCAGCCGTATTTCAGATTCTGGTAGCGGTCGGGGAGGCGATGGCAGTTCGCCGATAGTTCCGGGATCGTCACGCCGGGGCGCAGCATTTGCATATTGTGTTCAATGTGTTCAACACCGATCTTCATCGCTTCGATCATATCGGGGCGGGGGGGCTTGTCGCCGATCCACCAGGTCCGGCTGATATCGATGCAAATGCCGTAACTGCCCACCATATCGGTATCGAAGGCGACGATTTCGTTGTTCTGGACGAGCCGCTGGCCACATTCCTGAAACCACGGATTGGTGCGCGGACCTGACGACAGCAGCCGGGTTTCAATCCATTCGCCGCCGCGCCGAATGTTCTCGGCGTGCAGCACGGCCCAGATGTCATCTTCGGACATGTTGCCGCCGGGGACACCGGCGCGGGCGGCTTTTTCCATCTCGAAACAGGCCGTTTCGCAGGCATGGCTGGCGCAGCGCATCGCAAGGATTTCGTCCGGGCCTTTGATGCTGCGGGCCTTTTCGGTCAGTTCCTCGCCGGGGATCACGTCGAAACCTTGGGCTTCGAGGGCGCGCAACCCGTGGATCATCACCTTGTCGACGCCCAGTCGCATGTTGCCGCCGGCGTGGTCGGTGATCAGGTCGCGGACCTCGCGGCTGAACTGATCGGCGGCGATGTCAAGTTTGTCGCCCCGGTCAAAATAGAACAGGTCTGCGCCCGAGCGTTGTTCACGCACCAGCGCGTTGAATTTGCTGAGGAACATGGCGTTCTTGTAATCCCAGACAACCATATAGCCATCGGCGCAGACAAGGCAGGCACGAAACGCGTTGTGGGTGTTCCAAAGCTGCATATTGGTGCTGTCGGTGGCGTAGCGGATGTTGAGCGGGTCAAACATCAGGATCCCGCCGTAGCTGCGCTTGTTCACCGCATCGACCAGCCGTTTCAGGCGATGGGCGCGCATGTTTTCAAGGTTCGGCAGGGTCAGTCCGGCAGCGGCCCATTCGGCGTAAGCCAGAACAGTCGGGCCAATTTCCACCCGGTCGTGGTTGTTCGGACTGCCGTCGGCAAGGCGGGCGCCACGGCTCGGGTCGATCTTGCGGTTGGCACTGTAGTGGGTGTTCATCGGGCTGCCTGTCATTGTTTCACGCAATCTGCGCCGGTCACGAGTCAAAATCAGGTCTGAAATCGACATATTCAGGTGTGGATTCTCCGCCCCCAATTCAGGTAGCTGGTGCATGGAACCGATATTGCAGCCCATCATTCCCGAGGACCAACGCGCCACGGCACTTGCCCGCCTGCCATCGATGCAGCCGGTGCAGGCGGGGGATTGGTTGCATGTCGATTCGGCCTTTGCGGCGCAGCTGGCTGAAAAGGCGCGGCTGATCGCGGCGCGGCGGGACAAGGTTATCGCCATGCTGCCCGCGGCAGCAGCAGCTGCAAGCGAGTTGTGCGCCGTAGTGCTGGCCGAACTTGCCGCACGGCCGGACTATCAGGTCGGTGCCACAGAGATCGTTCGGCCTGACGGTCATTGCGTCGTTCCGGTCATGGACGATCCGCTTTTGACGCTGTCACTGATCGTGCAAGAGGATTTCTGTATTTTGCAAAAGCACGACAGCGAACATGTACTGACAGCCGCCCTGTTATGTTTTCCGGCCGCATGGACGCTGGCCGAAAAGCTGGGCCGACCGCTGAGTCGTATTCATGCGCCGGTCGCGCACTATGATGCGGGCATCGGGGCGCGGGTTCAGCGGATGTTCGATGGGGTGCAGCCGGGGCGCGGACTGTGGCGGGCGAATCTGCTGCGCTACGACGTGCCGGACCTGTTTCAGCCGCATGCCGAGGCGGCGCCGCGACCTGTCGGGGACGCGGACAGCCTCTTTGAGCGATCCGAACGGCAATCGGTTCTGCGCCTGCCACAAACGGGGGCGGTGGTGTTTTCCATCCATACGACCGTGGTCCGCCGGGCTATTTCGTCACGGCCTTGATCTGGTCCCGGATCAGGTCCTGAACATCAGCGGGCAGGAAATTGACGTAGGCCCAATAGCCGATCACGCCAAGGAAGATCAGGAAAGGCAGGCGGGACCGGCGTCGTGGGCGCGGCGCGGATGCTGTGGCCTGGGTTGGCGAGCGCGCCTTCTCCGGTGACGGTTTGTTGCCGTGGGCGACCCCGTGATTTGGGGCAGGCTGGTCAGTTTTGCCCCACGGCCCAGTCACTGTGTCTTTGGACTGCCGTGACGGTGTTTGGGCCGTTTTATGTGCAGGTCGCAGGCCGCGAGGCTGGGCCGCCTGGGCCGTCGGCAGACCGCCATCGCGATTGCGCACGTCGAGAGGGTGAAGATCTTTCATGGCATTTAGAATGCCAGAGGCGGGGGGATTTGCACAAGCGGTCTTTGCATGGAAAAAGGGCGCCCCGGTGAGACGCCCTTTGTTATTCCTTATCAGCCGGTTAGCAGCTGTAATACATCTTGTATTCGATCGGGTGCGGGCAGTGTTCGTAGGCGTAAACCTCCTCCCACTTGAGCGCCATGTAGCCCTCGAGTTGGGATTTGGTGAACACGTCGCCTGCCAGAAGGAAGTCGTGGTCTTTCTCCAACTCCTCGAGCGCCTCGCGCAAGGAACCGCAAACAGTCGGGATTTCGGCCAGTTCTTCGGGCGGAAGATCATACAGGTCTTTGTCGGACGCCGGGCCGGGATCCATCTTGTTCTTGATCCCGTCAAGGCCGGCCATCATCAGCGCAGAGAACGCCAGATAGGGGTTCGCGGCGGGGTCAGGAAAGCGCGCCTCGACCCGCTTAGCCTTGGGCGATTCCGACCAAGGGATACGGACGCAACCGGACCGATTGCGGGCCGAATAGGCGCGGAGCACAGGTGCCTCGAAGCCGGGGATCAGGCGTTTATAGCTGTTGGTCGCTGGGTTGGTGATCGCGTTCAGGGCCTTGGCGTGTTTCAGGATGCCGCCGATGAAATACAGGGCCTCCTGGGACAGGTCGGCGTATTTGTCGCCTGCAAACAGCGGCTTACCGTCTTTCCAGATCGACATGTTGACATGCATACCGCTGCCGTTGTCGCCATACATCGGTTTGGGCATGAAGGTCGCCGATTTGCCGTAGGCCTGGGCGACGTTGTGGATCACGTATTTGTATTTCTGGATCTCGTCGGCCTGTTTGGTCAACGTCCCGAAAATCAGGCCAAGTTCGTGCTGGCACGACGCGACTTCGTGGTGATGCTTGTCGACTTTCATGCCCATGCGTTTCATCGTCGACAGCATCTCGCCACGCATATCCTGCGCGTCGTCGATCGGGTTGACCGGGAAATAGCCGCCTTTGACGCCGGGGCGGTGGCCGGTGTTGCCCATTTCATATTCGGTGTCGCTGTTCCAGGCGCCGTCGATCGCGTCGACCTGAAAACTGACCTTGTTCATCGACACCTGATAGCGGACGTCGTCGAAGATAAAGAATTCAGCCTCGGGGCCGCAGTAGAACGTGTCGCCGATTCCGGAGGATTTCAGGTAGGCCTCGGCCTTGAGTGCGGTGCCGCGCGGGTCACGGTCGTAGGGTTCCATCGTGTCGGGTTCGACGACGTTGCAATGGATGCAAAGCGTCTTTTCGGCATAGAACGGGTCGAGGTAGGCCGACTCGGCGTCGGGCATCAGTTTCATGTCGGACTGGTCGATCGATTTCCAGCCGGCAATCGACGAACCGTCGAACATGAAGCCTTCCTCGAGAAAATCCTCATCAACCAGATCGCTGACGACCGTGACGTGCTGAAGCTTGCCTTTGGGGTCGGTGAAACGGATGTCGACGTAATCGACACCTTCGTCCTTGATCGTTTTCAGAACGTCTTTGATGCTCATCTTTGGTGTTCCTTTATCGGAGTGTTCGTGAATTCAGAGGGCTTCGTCGCCGGTTTCGCCGGTGCGAATGCGGATCGCCTGTTCGACGGGTAGAACGAAAATCTTGCCGTCACCGATCTTGTCGGTCTTGGCGGCGGCGATGATTGCGGCGATCGCAGCCTCGACCTGATCGTCGGCCAACACGACCTCGATTTTCACTTTGGGCAGA
>JBBQHC010000078.1:0-14678 GCA_038323615.1 Rhodobacterales bacterium
TGCCCGCCTCGATCAGCCGCTTGCCGATCATGTAGTTGCGTGCGTCGTTCATCGCATCGACGGCAATCAGGGTGTCGCCCTTGTAATACCAATGCGACACCGCCCCGTCGCCCCGGCGCACATGGACCTGAGTGTAACCCATGTTCAGCCCGGCGATTTGGAGTTTGCAGTCGTATTGATCCGACCAGAACCACGGGGCGGGCACGTAATCGATCCCCGCGCCCATCATGTTCTGCGCCGCCACTTCGGCCTGATCGATGGCATTGCCGACACTTTCAAGCCTGATCTGCTGGCCGTGAAAGGCGAAAGACGCACAATCGCCCGCCGCCCAGATATGCGGGTCCGAGGTGCGTGCCTGCGCGTCGGTGGCAATGCCGTTGGCGATGGTCAGACCCGCACTTTCGGCCAACGCCGTCGCCGGTGTGATGCCGACCCCGACGATCGCAAAGTCGATCTCAAGCTCGATCCCGCCCGCCAGCCGCGCTCCGGTCACGCGCTCCTCGCCCAGCAACGTTTCCAAGCCGGTGGACTCGCGGATCATCACCCCGTGGGTTTGGTGCAACGCCCGAAAATAGTCGCTGGTCACCGGGGCGGCGACCCGCTGTAAAATCCGGTCGGCCATCTCGACGATGGTCACCTCAAGCCCCTTCTTTGCAGCCACCGCTGCCGCCTCAAGCCCGATATAGCCGCCGCCGATGATCAACACCCGGCGACCCGGCTTGAACTCAGGCTCCATCGCGTCGGCGTCACGCAGGTCGCGGACAGTATAAACGCCGTCCAGCGTGCCACCGATGGCGGCCGGCAAGGTGCGCGGATGCGCCCCCGTCGTCAGGGCAAGGGCGTCGTAACTTAGCACCGTTTCGTCCGACAGCGTCACGGTGCGCGCCGCCGCGTCCACTGCCACAGCGCGGGTGTCCAGCCGCAGGGTGATATCGTGATCGGCATAAAACTCCAACGGCCGCAGATACAGCCGTTCGACCGTCATCTCACCTAAAAGATAAGCTTTGGACAACGGCGGGCGCTGGTATGGCGGCACCGGTTCGGCCCCGACAAGGGTGATCTGGCCGTCAAATCCATCCGCCCGCAGCCGCGCCACAAGACTCGCCCCGGCCTGTCCGGCCCCGATCACAACGAAATGGGTCATCTGTTTATCCTTTTTCTGGCACTCGGCTTTGACCCGGCTATATCAGGGTCGACCACAAACCGAAATGCAATCAAGGATCACGACATGACACTCAAAGTTGGCGACAAACTCCCCGATGCAAAGTTCAGCCATATGGGCGCTGACGGCCCCGAAGTGGTTGATTTGTCGGCCAAACTGGCGGGACGCAAAGTCGTCGTGTTTGGTCTGCCGGGCGCCTTTACCGGCCCCTGTTCGACCAAGCACATCCCGAGTTTCATCAAGGCGATGGACGGTCTGAAGGCGAAAGGCGTGCAAGAGGTGATCTGCGTGTCCGTCAACGACCCCTTTGTTCTGAAAGAATGGGGCGAGTCGACGGGCGCGACAGCCGCTGGGATCACCCATCTGGGCGATGCTGACGGATCTTTCACCCACGCGCTGAAAATGGAATTTACCGCCCCGCCGCTGGGCCTGATCGGGCGGTCCAACCGCTATGCGGTGCTGGTCGAGGATGGCGTTGTGACGGCGGCCAGCGTCGATGATCCGGGTGTTTGTGATATTTCGACAGGCGACAAGTTTTTGGAGTCCATCGCGTAAGGCCTATTCGCTCGTTTAAGATTTGGCGCGCATAAGGGTCGTCGTCGGGAACGGAATATCCACCCCGGCGGCGTCCAGCGCCTCTTTGACATTGCGTTTCATGTCGGCCTGATAGGCGAAATAATCGCCCCGGTCGCACCAGACCCGAACCAGAAAATCGACCGAGCTGGCGTTCAGGTTGTTCACCTGCACGAACGGCGCAGGGTCGGTTTTCGATCGCGGATCGGCCATGATCGTGTCGCGGATCACGGTTTCCGCGGTTTGCAGGTCGGCCCCATAGCCCACCCCGAACGTCCATTCGGCGCGCCGCGTCGGATAGGCCGAATAGTTGGTGATCGTGTTGCCCCAGACCTGACTGTTGGGCACGATGATCTGCACGTTGTCCAGCCGCGCCAGTTCGGTATTGTTCAGCGAAATGTCTTTCACCGTCCCGCTCTGCCCGTTGACTTCGACGAAATCCCCGACCTTGAAGGGGCGGAAGAAGATGATCATGACGCCTGCGGCGACGTTCGACAGGGTACCTTGCAAGGCCAGGCCGATGGCCAGACCCGCCGCACCCAAAAGGGCGACGATGGATGTCGTCTGGATTCCGAAGGTGTTCATCACGAACAGCGCGGTGAACAGCAGGATCACATACCAGGCGATATTGGCAAAGAACGCGAACAGGGTGTCGTCCAGCCGCGCGTGACGCCCCGACAGCCCGGCGATGCGCCGGTTTACCCAGCCCGCGAAGATGAAACCGACCACCAAAATGACGATGGCGGTCAGGACATTGCCAAAGATCGAGGCGAGGAATTCGAGGGTCAGCAGATCGAAAATCGATTTGCCGTTCAGGATCGGCGTATTCAACAGGTCTTGCATCAGGCGTCCGAAAGTTGGTCCATTTTGCGGGCGAGTTTCACATCCAGCCCGCTAAGTCCACCCGCGTCATGCGTGGTCAGCGTCACCGCGACGGTCTTGTAGACGTTGGACCATTCGGGGTGATGGTTCCACTTTTCCGCCCAAAGGGCGGCGCGGGTCATGAACCCGAAGGCGTTGATGAAATTGGAAAACTGATAGGTCTTGTGGATCGCATCGCGCCCCTCGGTCAGTTTCCAGCCTGCATCCAGCAGCCCCGGCATCGCCTCGTCGCGTTCGGCTTTGGTCAATGCTTCGGTCATTCCTGTTCCTCCTGTTTATCCTTGCGAAACGGGCCATAGCTGGTCAGCACATCGATATCATCATCGACCGCGCGTGCCTCGGCCCGCAGATATTGCGCCACCGCCTCACGGAACCCCGGATCGCCGATCCAGTGCAGCGAGTGGGTGGCGACGGGCAAATAGCCACGCGCCAGTTTGTGTTCGCCCTGCGCGCCGGCCTCGACCCATTTCAGACCATGTTGAATCGCCCAGTCGATGGCGCGGTAATAGCACAGTTCGAAATGCAGGCAGGCATGGTGTTCGGTGCAGCCCCAGTAACGTCCATACAACGTCTGCCGCCCGATAAGGTTCACCGCACCCGCAATCGGGCGGCCATCGCGCAGCGCGAGGATCAGCAGGATGTCGTCGCGCAAAGTCTCTTGCGCCACATCAAAGAACCGCCGCGTCAGGTAAGGGGTGCCCCATTTCCGGCTCCCGGTATCCTGATAAAAGGCCCAGACGGCATCCCAGTGATGCGTTTCGATCTGATCGCCTGTCAGGCTGACGATCTGCCCCCCGAACCCCTGCGCCTGTTCGCGTTCGCGGCGGATGTTCTTGCGTTTGCGGCTGGATAAGGCAGCGGTGAAGGCATCGAAATTGGCATAACGGTGGTTGGTCCAGCGGAATTGCTGGCTGGTCCGGGGCAGCAGGCCCATGTCGGCACCCGCCAGCGCCTCGGCCTCGGTACAGAACGTGACATGGACCGACGAAAGTCTGTTGTCCGCCGCGATCTGCACCGCGCCCTGCGCCAGTGCGCCCATCGCCAAGGCCTCGTGCCCCGGACGGGTCAGAAACCGCCGCCCGGTCGCGGGCGTGAACGGCACCGCGATTTGTAGTTTCGGGTAATAGCGCCCGCCCGCCCGCTCCCACGCCTGCGCCCAGTTGTGGTCGAAGATGTATTCGCCCTGCGAATGGGATTTCGCGTAAAGCGGCGCAACCCCGATCAGTTCGCCATCCTGACGCGCCGCCAGATAGCGCGGCTGCCAGCCGGTGCCGGTGCCGACCGATCCGCTGCGCTCCAGCGCCGACAGGAACCGATGGGTCGTGAACGGGTCATCGGGCCGCCCGCCGTCCGCCGTTTCAGGACAGGCGCAGGCGTCCCAGTCGGCCGCGCCGATGTCGGCGATGGCGCTGTGGGTGCTGATTTCGATTGTCATGGGGCGAAAGGTGGGCGCGGTTTTGCCGGGGTCAAGCCGGATAGCCCTCGAACGTGATGTTGTCAGCGATCTTGCGGGCTTCGGCCTCTTGCGCCGGGCTGCGCACAGTCCAGCAGATGATCGGCACACCCTGCGATTTAAGTCGGGCCACAGGTGCTTGCCCCAATAACTCGCGGTCGTGCGAGATGAAACAGGCCCCGACCGGGTCGAAATCGGCAATTTCGGTCAGTTCGGCGATCCGGGCCGGTTTGACGTTGCGATAGGTCGAATCCCCGGCGCCACCCACGGTCAGGCCGCGCGGCAAATCCGGGGCAAGCCGGGCCATTTCGGCAACCGAATGGGGATTGAACGACATCACCGCGACCGGCCCGGCATAATCGGCCAGATCGGTGGCAATCGCCGCCTCAAGCGGGCCGACGTTCGGGCCGACCGCCCCATCCTGATCCTTGATTTCGATCAACAGGGCTGCGCGGCCTGCGACCAGCGCCAGCACCTGCGCCAACGTCGGGATCGTGTCGGTGCTGTGGTTCAGGGTGATCTGGCCAAGGTCGGCTGCGGTGCGCTGCGCAATCGGCCCCTTTTCCCCCGTGAGCCGCCCCAGATCGTAATCGTGGAACACCATGGCCCGCCCGTCCGCCGACATCTGCACATCCAACTCGATGCCATACCTGGCGTCGACAGCAGCCTGAAACGCGCCCAGCGAATTTTCTACGCGTCCGGCGGTTTTGTCATGCAGCCCGCGGTGCGCCAGCGGGCGGTTCAGAAATGCAGCGGGCAGGATCATTTGATCTGAAAGATACCTTCGATTTCGACAGCGACGCCCAAGGGAAGTGCCGCGACCCCGACAGCCGACCGCGAATGGCGTCCGGCATCGCCCAAGGCCGCGACCAGAAAGTCGGAACAGCCGTTGATCACTTTGGGCTGGTCGGTGAAATCGGCGGTGGAATTGACGAAACCCGTCAGTTTGACGACCCGCACCAGTCGATCCAGATCACCGCCGCAGGCCGCTTTGACCTGCGCCAAAAGGCTGATCGCACAGGCGCGGGCGGCGTCGGCCCCGGCGTCGATGGTCATGCCGTCGCCCAGCCGCCCGGTGATGAAACCGTCAGGGCCATTGGACACCTGACCGGACACATAGACGATATCGCCGATCACGACGAAGGGCACATAATTGGCCGCAGGTGCGGGCGCATTCGGCAGGGTGACACCTAGATCGGCCAACCGGGTTTCAAAATTGCCGTTCATGGGCGTGATCCTTTACGTTGCATTTTGCCGGACGCTATCCGCAGTGCGCCGCCCTTGCAATGCGCCCCGTTATTCGGTTTCGCGGAACGCCTTGGCAAAAAAGTCGGCGACGGGTTTCAGGAAATATTCCATTGGGCTGCGCGCATCGGTGCTGATGAACGCCTCGACCGGCATCCCCGGAATCAGCGTCATACCGGCGGGCAAACGCGCCGCCTCGCCGTCATTCAGGGCAATCTCGGCGCGATAGAACGACAGGCCGCGGTTCTGGTCCTGAAACGCATCCGCCGACACCTTGATCACATGGCCGAACAGTTCAGGCGTGCGTCGCTGATCGAACGCCGAAAACCGCAAGGCGACCTGCTGGCCGATGAAAAGCTGGTCGATGTCCTTGGTTGGAACCTGCGTGGTGATGATCAGCGGGCGGTCCTGGGGGATCAGAAACATGACCGGATCGGCGGGTTTGATCACCGACCGGGGGGCGAAAACCTGCAAACCATAGACGATGCCGGACACCGGCGCGCGGATGTCCAGCCGATCCAGCTTTTGTTGCAGGGTGCGGCGGCGTTCGGACAGCTCGATCTCGTTGTATTCAAGGTCGCGCAGCCGGGTGATTGCTTCTTCGCGGCGGGTGGTGCCAAGGGTCAGGATCTGGATGTCGATCTCGGTGATGCGTTCCTGCGCCTGCGCCGATTGCGCCACCAGATCGCCCACCGCGCCGATCAGATTTGCCTTTTCACGTTGCAGCGTCAGCACCCGTGTCGCCTGCGCCAATCCACGGTCAAGCAGCGATTGCTGGTTAGTCAATTCTTCGTCGATCAGCGCCAGTTGGGTGTCGAGCGCGGTCCGCTGGGCCTGCAATCCTTCGATCTGGTTGGCGATTTGGGCCTGCCGTTTGACCAGCTGATCTTGGGCATTCATCTCGGATTCGATGCGGGCCTGAAACAGGCGCGTCTGCCCTGCCATCAGGCTGACAGCGGCGGTATTCGCGGCATCGGTCAACAGCGGATCAAAGGTGATCGTATCGGTCCCGTCCTGTTCGGCCTCGTAGCGGCCTCGCCGGGCGACAATTTCGAACAGCTGGCCTTCGACGACGGCCAGGTCGGACCGGATCAGCGACGCATCAAGCTGGATCAGCAGATCGCCTTCGGCGACCAGATCGCCTTCTTGCACAAGGATCGCTGACACGACGCCGCCGTCGGGATGCTGGATCACCTGCCGGTTCTGATCGACCTCGATCTGGCCACCGGTGATGACGGCGCCGGAAATCTCCGCCCGCGCAGACCAGACCCCAAAACCGCCAACCAGCACCAGCAGGGTCAGCGCCCCGGTCAACAGATAACGTCCGGCGGGCCACGGCGCGGGCGGGGTCGGCGCGGCAGGTTGCACCGGGGCCGGTCTGGCGGGGGCGAGACTGGCGAGCTTGCCGCCATTTGGCTTGGGCGCGACCCTCACGCGACACCGCCGGGGGTATCAGCTGTTTGAATTTGCATATGATTCTGCACCATCTTGCGCAGCACCTCGTCTTTCGGTCCGAATTCGCGACGCGCCCCGCCTTCGATGACCAGCAGCATATCGCATTCTTGAATTGCTGCCGGACGGTGCGCCATGATCAGCACCGCACAGCCTGCTGCCTTCATCGTCCTGATCGCGTCGTTCAGCGCCAGCGACCCGTCATTGTCGAGGTTCGAGTTCGGCTCGTCCAACACCAGCACGACCGGATCGCCGTACATCGCGCGGGCCAGCCCGATCCGCTGGATTTGCCCGCCCGACAGTCGCCCGCCAGCCGCCGTGACACGCGTGTCGTAGCCATCGGGCAGCTTGAGTATCATGTCGTGCGCCGCGGCTTTTTGCGCCGCTTTTACCACGGCTTCGTCGTCGGGCGTCAGCGACATCCGGGCGATGTTTTCCGCGATCGTGCCGTCAAATAACTGCACCCGCTGCGGCAAATAGCCGATGTGCAGGCCCAGCACGTCGGGATCGTATTGATCGAGCGCCGCGCCATCGAGCCTGATCTTGCCGCCTGCCGGTTTCCAGACCCCGGTCAGCGCCTTGGCCAACGTCGATTTGCCGGCCCCCGAAGTGCCAATGACACCGATGGCCTGTCCCGGTTCAACAACGAAACTGATCATCCGCAGCGCTGCCTGTTGATCGCCGGGCGGAATCACGGTGACCTGCTGCGCTTCGATTCGGGCGCGTGGCCGGGGCAGGGCGGTGCGTGGTGCCTCGACTCCGATCTGACCCAGCAGAACGGCCAGATTTGTCCAACCTTCGCGGGCCCGTTGGAACAAGGCCCACTGGCCAATGGTCATTTCAATCGGGGCAAGCGCGCGTCCCAACAGAATCGACCCTGCAATCATCGCCCCCGGCGTCATTTCGCCGCGCAGCACATAATAGGCCCCAAGGCCCAGCATCGCCGATTGCAGGAACAGGCGCACGGCCTTGGTCACGGCAGTATAGCCGCCAGTGGCGTCGCTGGCGCCGATGCTGGCGTCCAGGGCGCGGTCGCGGGCCAGCCTCCAGCGGCTGAACGCGGCCCCGCGCATGCCCAAAGCCTGCACCATCTCGGATTCACTGCGGATTTGCATGCCCAGTACTTCGGCCTGAAGGGTGGTCGCGTTGGCGGCGACAAGGGCGGTGTTGGTCGACATCTGGTTGGCGATGGCGATCAGCACCAGAAACCCGGCCCCGCCCAAGGCAAGATACCCGAGACCCGGATGAAACAGGAAGATTCCGAAAAAGAACAAGGGCATAAACGGCATGTCAAAGACGCTCATCAGCACCGGCGAAGTAATCAGCCGCTGGACCGATTCCAGATCGCGCATTGCGGTCGCGGCTTCCTTTGGGGCTCTGCCGAGGGTCGTCGCCGTCAGCGCGGCGGCAAAGACGCGGGCATCCAGCCGGGCCTGAAACCGTGCCCCGACCCGCGCCATGACCCGTCCGCGGACGTAATCCAGCAGCGCCATCATGCCATAAAGAAATGTCACCAGCACCGACAGCGCGATCAGCGTTTCCAGCGACCGCGACCCCAGAACCCGGTCATAAACGTTGAGCATATACAGCGGCCCGGTCAGCATCAGCGCATTGACGAAAAAGCTGAAGATTGCGACTGCCCAGTACAGTCCCTGGCTTTCGCGCCGTGCGGCCCGCAGTTCGGCGGCGCCGTGGGTGATGGTGTCATGACTCATCCGCATGTTTCCGCCGTTTGCCGTTGTTCCCGGTCACTCCCATGTGCCATGATCCCGGTAAACGAGTTGTTTCTAAAACTTCACGCCGTCCGATCTGCGGCAAATACTTTACTGTTTTCGGTGTCCAAACTGCTTATGTGACCCACGTTAGAAAGAACTTGTAAGAAATGCCAATGTCTATGCTGCGAAACCTTCGTTTGCGTGTAATCTGCACCCTTGTGGCCGCGACCCTGTTGGCCGCCTGCAATGTCGCCCCGGCTGGCGTTCAGGTCCATGACCCCTACGAGGCGACCAACCGCAGGGTGCATGAATTCAACAAAGGGCTGGACCGCGCAATCATTCGCCCGGTTGCTTTGACTGTCGCCCGATTGCCCGCCGATGTCACCGATCCGGTGGTCAACTTTGCCGAAAATACCGTGCTGCCCGGCATGGTCGTGAACGGGCTGTTGCAGGGCGATATCAAAGGCGTCGCGTCCAATACATTGCGTTTTCTGCTGAATTCGACCTTCGGGATTGGTGGATTTTACGACCCGGCCGACGCCATCGGATTGTTCGAACAAAGCACGGACTTTGGCGAAACCCTTGCCGTCTGGGGCGTCCCCGAGGGGGCCTACCGCGAACTTCCCGTGCGTGGCCCCTCGACCGAACGGGATTCGGCTGGCAAGATTGTCGATATTTTCCTCGATCCGCTGGGCTATATCCTGAATGCCGATCAGCGGATCGCCGTCACAGCCACGCGCATCGGGGGTACGGTCATCAAACGGGGGCGGTTTGCCAACACGGTCGATTCCGTGCTTTACGACAGCGCCGACAGCTACGCCCAGGCCCGCATCCTGTATCTGCAAAATCGCCGGTTCCAACTGGGGCAGGGCGCGACAGGCGGCGCGACTGACCCCTACGGCGACACTTGCGCGGGCGGTTTCGAGGACCCATATGCAGATCCGGCCGCAGACCCCTGCGCCGCGCAGTAAGGAACCCCGCATGACCCAGTTCGTGACCCGCCGGACGATGATGACCACGGCCAGCGCGGCCCTCGCCGCTGCGATGTTGCCGGTCGGCGCATTCGCGGCGGTCACCGCCGCGCAGGCGACGGCGCTGGTCGATCAGATCGTGGCGACGATCAATCAAATCATTTCATCGGGAAAATCCGAATCGGCGATGATCGCCGATTTCCAGAACGTGTTCGCGCAGTATTCCGACGTGCCAGCCATTGCCCGCTATGCACTGGGGCGCGATGCCCGCAGCGCCAGTCCGGCGCAGATGCGGGCATTTACCACCGCGTTCAGCGGCTACATTGCGCGCAAATACGGCCGCCGGTTCCGGGAATTCATCGGCGGCCAAATTCAGGTCAACGGTGCAACTGACCTGCCGCGTGGCATCGCTGTGCAGACGACGGCGGTGCTGCGCGGTCAGGCCCCGTTCCGCGTCGATTTTCACATCTCGGATGCGTCGGGGCGGGTGCTGTTTTTCAACATCATCATCGAAGGCATCGACATGCTGTTGTCCGAACGCACCGAGATCGGGGCGATTCTTGACCGCAACCGGGGCGACATGAACGCCCTGATCGCTGCCTTGCAATCAGCCTGATGCGTGCGCTGGCGGCAGCGATTGCGTTGATCCCGATGCTGGCCGGGGCGCAAGCCTATGATGGCACCTATCGGCAGATCGCCAACGCCGATTGTGCCAATGTCGGCGTCGATGGCGGATCGCTGAAAATCGAGGGCGACATCTTTTACGGGGTCGAGGTCGAATGCCGGATGACCCGCCCGGTCAACGTCGTCGATATGGACGCGACGCTTTACACAATGGTCTGTTCCGGCCCGGACCAAAGCTGGACCGAACGCGCCATGCTGATGCTGTCAAAGGAAAACGATGGCCTGATCATGGTCTGGAATGGCTACGCGTTCAAATACGACCGCTGCCCGATGCCGACAGAGCCGCCGAAGGAAAACTAGTTTCCGGCCTGCCCTTTCAGAATATCCTGAATGACCTGTTGCAGCACCTGTTCGGCCAGCGCATCAGAACTCATCCCCGGCGCCGGGCCCGAGCCGGGAACCTGCGGATTGCCGAACACTTCTTGCAAGGCCCGGTCGATTTCGCTAATCGGCCCTTCGGAGCCCGCGTCGGCCCCGATAAAGCCACCGTTGCCCGCACCTTGCGGCGGCAGCATCGGCAGCGGCACAGGAGCCATCCCGGCCAGCACGCGGGTCATGGTTTCGCGCCAGATTTCGGCCGGCAGTCCGCCACCCGTTACCCCGGTCAGCGGCGAGTTGTCGTCGTAGCCCATCCAGACGCCGGTCACGTAATCCGCTGAAAAGCCGATGAACCATGCGTCGCGGGCAGACTGCGTCGTGCCCGATTTCCCTGCGGTTTCCCAGCCGTCGATCTGCGCTCTTTTGCCAGTGCCTTCGGCAACGACGCGGGACATCATCCAGGTCAGTTCGCGCGCGGCGTCTTCGCGGATCACCCGCTCGCCAATGCCACCGCCGGTGCCCATCAGGGGTTCAGAGTCGCCTTGCAGACGCAGATCGACCAGCCCGTAGGGCGTCACCGACGATCCGCCGTTCAGGATGCCGGCATAGGCTCCGGTCATTTCCAGCAGCGTGCTTTCCGACACCCCCAGCGCCAATGCCGGCCCGGCGGCCAATTCGCTGCGGACCCCGAACAGGCTCGCGATCGTGCGCACATTCTCGCGCCCGACCCGTTCGGACAGACGCACGGCGGGTATGTTGCGGCTTTCGGCCAGGGCCTGCGCCAGCGTGATGCTGCCCTTGAACTTGCGGTCATAGTTTGCCGGGCACCAGCGGCCCGAACCGGGGATGTCCATGCAAAGCGGGCTGTCGTCGATCATGTCGAGGGGCGATGCACCAAGATCAAGCGCCGCGGCATAAATGAACGGTTTGAACAGCGATCCTGTCTGCCGCGATGCCTGCGTTGCCCGGTTGAACGCGCCCGACGTCTGGGTGTCGCGGCCGCCGACCATGGCCCGGACCGCCCCATCGGCGGACATCACGACGATGGCCGCTTGGGCCTTTGATCCTGCGGTCACACTGTTCGCAAAGATCGAAGCGAGCGCAGTTTCGGCGGCAGTCTGGATGCGCGGGTCGAGGGTGGTACGGATCATGACGTCTTCGGTGGTGTCGCGGGTAAAGAATTCCGGCCCGCTGTCCATCACCCAATCCGCGAAATAGCCGCCTGCGCGGGCCTCGGCGGCGGCTGACAGGCGGGCCGGATTGGCCAGTGCCTCGGCAGCGGCGGAAGCCGACAGATAACCCTGTTCTTGCATCAGTCCGATGACCACGGCGGCACGGTCGCGCGACCGTTCAATGTTGTTGGTTGGTGCAAATGTCGTCGGCGCCTTAAGCAACCCAGCCAGCATCGCCGCCTCGGTCGGGGTGACTTCGGCGGCAGACTTGCCGAAATAGCGTTGCGCCGCCGCTTCGAATCCGCGCGTGCCCGCACCCAGATAGGCACGGTTCAGATAGATGGTCAGGATATCGTCCTTGGAATACTTGACCTCCATTGCCAGCGCGTAGATTGCCTCGCGCACTTTGCGCCAAACCGTCGTGCGGCGGCAGTCAGCCTCGTATTCAGTTTCGGTCTGGCCGCTTGCAGGGTCGAAATTCTGACCGAAACACAGCAGTTTTGCTGTCTGTTGCGTGATCGACGACCCGCCCGCCCCGGCCAGCGGATTGCCGTTTTCGCTGACATTGCGGACCATTGCCGCAGCGGTGCCGAAGAAATCAATGCCGAAGTGGCTGTAAAACCTCTTGTCCTCGGTCGCGACGACCGCATTGCGCAGGTGGGCCGAGACCGTGTCGGCGGTGATCAGGCCGCCGTACTGGTCGCCGCGCCAGGCAAAAACCTGTCCGTCGCGGTCGGCCAGAACGACAGACCCACGGGCGCGGCCATCGACCAGCTGGCTGACCGGCGGCAGGGTAGATGACACGTAAAGGACGGCCAGACCGACCAGCAGGGCCACGACGACGCCGCCGCGCCAAACGACGCCGAAAACCAGCCGGAACGCCCAAGCGAACAGGCCCAGCACCATGCCGATCGGACCGCGTCGGCGGCGCACAGGCGCACGCGCCTTTCGCGACGCCCTGCGCGGCGCGGCTTTGGCCGGTGCAGCCTGCGCCGCATACCGCTTTTCCGCTGTCAAAGGGGGTTTTCTGCCGCCCGATCCCGCCATGCTCTGCCCGTTCTTGTGCGCGTCTTTTGCGCGACCATACCCCGCCGGGTCAGGAATGTTTAGCCGCAAGACTCGCAAAGATGAGGATTTATTTTATGCCTGTTTTGCAGGCATCGATGCAAATTTGTGCAAAAAATGTGCGTTTGCGCAGATTTCTGGCCTTCGCAACTGCAGCATTCGCTTGAGGCCCGCGCGGAATCGCCGCCCCTTCGTGCCTGTAGCGCCCTGCAAAGGGGGCCGGGGAACAGCAAGTCGAGAGGACAGACAGTGAAACTTATCATTGCGGCAATCAAACCATTCAAGCTCGAGGAGGTCCGCGAG
Organism: Rhodobacterales bacterium; assembly: GCA_038323615.1. GTDB lineage: Bacteria > Pseudomonadota > Alphaproteobacteria > Rhodobacterales > Rhodobacteraceae > JBBKXP01. Next base: position 12,996 of record JBBQHC010000078.1, read on the forward strand.
GCGCTGACCACTATCGGCGTGCGCGGTCTGATGGTGACGGAAATCAAGGGGTTCGGCGCACAGTCCGGCCATACCGAAATCTATCGCGGGGCCGAATACGCGGTCAACTTTGTGCCCAAGGTCAAGCTTGAGATCGTGGTGCCCGATGCCTTGGCCGACGAGGTCGTGGCCACCATCGCCCGCACTGCCAAGACCGACAAGATCGGTGACGGCAAGATTTTCACGCTGGATGTGGAAAGCGCGCTGCGCGTCCGCACCGGCGAAACCAACGACGATGCGATCTGATCGCAGCCAAAGGGAAACCAGACAATGAAACTGAACCGAATTCTACCCGCCGCCGCCGCGCTGATGACCCTGCCGGTCATCGCATGGGCGCAAGAGGCCACGACCGAAACTGTCGAGGCGGTGGCCGAAGTGACCGCCGTCATGGACAAGGGCGATGTCGCCTGGATGATGACCTCGACCCTGCTCGTGCTGATGATGTTGGTGCCGGGGCTGGGGCTGTTCTACGGCGGCCTGGTGCGCAGCAAGAACATGCTGTCGGTGCTGATGCAATGCACCCTGATCGGCGCGGTCGTCATGGTGATCTGGGTGGTCTATGGCTATTCTTTTGCCTTTGGCGGCGGCACCTCGCCCTATTGGGGCGGTCTTGGCAAACTGTTCCTGGCGGGCGTCACGCCTGACAGCATGGCTGCGACGTTTACCGACGGCGTCGTGATCCCGGAATACCTGTTTATCGCCTTCCAGATGACCTTTGCCGCGATTACCCCGGCGCTGATCGTCGGGGCCTTTGCGGAACGGGTCAAATTCTCGGCGGTGATCCTGTTCTCGGCGCTTTGGGTGACATTCGTTTACTTCCCCATCGCCCATATGGTCTGGGATCCGGCGGGCCTGATATTCAACATGGGCGCAATCGACTTTGCCGGTGGCACGGTGGTCCATATCAACGCCGGGATCGCGGCACTGGTTGGTGCCCTGCTGATCGGCAAGCGGATCGGTCTGGGCAAGGACATGATGGCCCCCCATTCGATGACCCTGACGCTGGTCGGCGCGGCCCTGCTCTGGGTTGGCTGGTTCGGCTTTAACGTCGGTTCCAACCTCGAGGCGAACGGCGGTGCGACGCTGGCGATGATCAACACATTCGTGGCCACCGCCGCGGCGATCCTCGCCTGGTGCCTGATCGAAACCCTGACACGCGGCAAGGCATCGATGCTGGGCGCGGCATCGGGGATGATCACCGGGCTGGTCGCCGTAACCCCGGCCTGCGGCACGATCGGTCCGATCGGGGCGATCGTGCTGGGGGCCATCGCATCGACCGGCTGTTACTTCTTCGTCTCCGTGGTCAAGAACAAGTTTGGCTATGACGACAGCCTTGACGTCTTTGGCATCCACGGTATCGGCGGCATCATCGGCGCCATCGGCACCGGCATCTTTACGGCGCCAAGCCTGGGCGGCATGGGTGCCGAAGACTTTTCGATCGCCGGGCAGACGCTGATCCAGGCCGAAGCTGTCGGGATCACCATCCTCTGGAGCGGAATCGGGTCGTTCATCCTTTACAAGATCGTCGACATGACCATCGGTCTGCGGGTCAGCGCCGAAGACGAACGTCAGGGCCTTGACCTAACCTCGCACGGCGAAAGCGCCTATCACAGCTGAACTGTCGCTTTGTCCTTGCGGGCGACT
>JBBQHC010000079.1:0-14090 GCA_038323615.1 Rhodobacterales bacterium
ACTTCCGCACACCGCGCAAACTGGACCGGGCCCTGTTCCAGCAACGCGCCACCGGACGCTGGATCGGGGACGCCCGCAACCTGATGATTCCCGGCCCCTGCGGGGTCGGGAAGACCTGGCTTGCCTGCGCCCTGGGCCAGAGAGCCTGCCGCGACAACCTCACCGTCATCTACCAGTGGCAGCCGCGCCTGTTCGCCGATCTCGACCTGGCCCATGGCCCCTCTCGGCAGATTGCTGTGCAGTCGCCTGCCGGGCAATGGACGGGCGATTTCCACGCCTGTTCCGATCGCTCGTGAAGGCGGACCTGCTCAGTCTCGACGACTGGGGCCCGGATCGCTTGACCGCCGGTCAGCGCCGCGAGCTCATGGAAATCGTCGAGGACCGCCATGGGCGAGGCTCGATCCTGATCACCAGCCAACTCCCGGTCACAGCATGGCACGACGTCATCGACGAGCCCACGTTTGCCGATGCCATCCTCGACCGCCTGGTCCACAATGCCTATCGCCTCGAACTCGACGGCCATTCAATGCGCCGCTCGACCGATACCACGGGAAAAGCTGACGAAGGCCTCCCGGCCTGACATCAAAAACCATGCCTACGCGGCAACGATCCTCAGCGGACCGGATACCCCGGAATGACTGACCGGATGTTGTCGGAATGCGCAGCCGTCGCGGGCGACCGCTCGGAACAGGCGCAGGTGATGCAGGTTAAGCTGGGCAATAGTTCTACCAAACAGAATGGTTTTGGTGAATATAAGTATTTTCTATTGTGCGGGGCAACCGCTATCCCCATCAAAACGCAACGCCCGAGGCACCCAATGATTTCCCTTTCCTTTGTGGCCCCGCTGATCCTGCTGGCCACTGCCGCCCTGATGGCCACCCGCCCCGGCCGCCGCCCCGGGCGATTGCCGCTGGTTTCCGAAGCGGCTGCGGCAATCGCCTTTTGCCTCACCCTTGGCGGCATGGCACAACTGCTCATGGGCGGGCCGATGCAAACCGGCGCTGGCATCTTGCGGCTGGATACCGTCGGGGTCACGATGGCGCTGCTGGTCAGTGCGATCGGCTGGGTCGTCATGCGCTACGGCCGCACCTATCTGGACGGCGAGGCGCGCGAAGGTGCGTTTCACGCCCTTATGCTCGCCACGCTGGCAGCGGTTCTGCTGCTGGTGCAGGCGGGCAGTCTGAGCATCATCATCCCTGCCTTTGTCGCCACCGGGCTGGGCCTGCGCCGCCTGCTGCTGTTCTACGCCGACCGGGCACAGGCCCGCCGCGCCGCCACCAAGTTTTCGCTGGTCTGGCATGCGGGTGACGCGGCGTTGGTCCTCGCCGCAGTGTTGCTATGGGCAACCTTTGGCACCCTGAACCTGTCCGGGCTGGCGACAGCGGCCAAAAGCGGCCTGCCCATTGCCGGGCATATTGCCGCCGCCCTTATCGTCCTTGCCGCGCTGCTGAAAACCGCCGCCTTTCCGTTTCACGGCTGGTTGACCGAAGTGATGGAGGCGCCGACCCCGGTGTCCGCCCTGCTGCATGCGGGCATCATCAATGCCGGGGGTCTGCTGCTGATCCGCAACGCCGACCTGCTGGCCGCAAGTTCCGGTGCAATGGCGGCCCTCGCGATGCTGGGCGGGGCGACGGCGCTGTTTGGGTCGGTGGTGATGCTGACCCAAAGTGCGGTGAAAACGGCGCTGGCGTGGTCCACCGTGGCGCAGATGGGGTTTATGTTGTTGCAATGCGGGCTGGGGCTATGGCCGCTGGCGCTCCTGCACATCGTGGCGCATGGGCTGTACAAGGCGCATGCGTTTCTGGGCGCGGGCGGGGCCGTTGCCGCCGTCGCGTCGCTCCGCAAGCCGGGACCGGTGGCGGTGCCTGATCTGGCGGCGGTGGCCAAGGCGTTCGGTCTGGCGCTGGTCGTTTACGGCGCCGTCGCTACGGTGTTCTATCTGCTCGCCGGGCCGAAATCGGCGCAGGCGGTGGCGCTGGGCGCGATCCTGATATTCGGGGTCGCTTATCTGGTTGCCCAAGGGCTTGCCGATGCCGCCCCCGTCGATCTGACCCGGCAGACGATGATCGCGGCCTTTGGGGCGACGGTCGGCTATTTCAGCTTTCAATGGATCGCGCAGCACCTTTGGGGGCCGGGTCTGCCCGCCGCCCCGGTTGCCGGTCCGCTGGAATGGGCGCTGATCGTGCTGGCGATGCTGTCTTTCGGGATGGTTGCGGTGGCGCAGGCGCTGTTCCCGCTGTGGGCGCATCACCCTGCCACGGCGGGCCTGCGGGTGCATCTGGCCAACGGGCTGTATCTGAACGCGCTGCTGGATCGCATGATCGGCGGGTTCCGTGCCGACAAACCACTTTAAGAGGCCACCCATGTTCGCCAAACCCAACCCGCTGACGCCCGATCAGACCGATGCGCTGCTGGCTGCCGCCAATGCCGCAGCCCGCGCGATCCCGCCCGCATTTCCGCTGGCCGCGACGGTCGCTGTGAACCCGTTTCTGGGGCAGACGCATCTGGGACTGGCCCAGACCGCCGCGCGGCTGCGGCGCGTCGCCGGGATTCGCCTGACCCGGCCCCGGCACGTCTATGCAGCCGCCATCGCCAACGGCCAAATTACCGGCGTCGACCTTGGTGCGGCGCTGCGCGGTGATCTGACGCTGGCCGATATCAACGCCAGCCTTGGCACGACCCCGTCGCCACCCGGCGCCCTGCCGACCGTCGCGGCATTGGCGGCGCTGCCGACCGGCACCGACTGGCCCGCATTGATCGACAAGACGTTCGGGCTGTGGGCGGCTGGCCATTTCGACCAAGGTCAGGCGCTGTGGTCGCCGGCGCCGGGGCGCGGAGCCTATGCGGCCTGGCGGGCTTGGGCGAGCGCCGACCTGACGCCGGAAATCGCCGGCTTGCGCGGGTTCTGCGCCACTGTCGACGGTGCCCCTGACACCGCCGATCGGGCCATCGTGCAGGCGGCAACAATTCTGGGGATCACTGAAGCCGCCGCCGAAACCGCGTTTCATCGGCTGTTGTGCGATCTTGGCGGCTGGGCGCAACACGCCCGCTGGCTGCTGTGGCAGGCCGAGTTGGCAGGCGGCACCGACGCCACATTGACCGACCTTCTGGCGATCCGTCTGACATGGGACGCAGCCCTGCTGGCGCATGCACCGCAGACCCGCCAAGACTGGGCCAATGCGGTAGCGATTCATGCGACCCCGGTCATGCCGACCCGTGACGACCAGATCGACGCGGTGCTGCAAACCGCCGCCGAGCTAGCGTATCAACGTCGTCTTGGCGACCTGCTGGGCCGATCGGTTCCACCACAGGGGCGGCCCGCCTTGCAGGCCGCGTTCTGTATTGATGTGCGGTCCGAAGTCTTTCGCCGCGCCCTTGAATCCCAATCGCCCGCTGTCGCCACGGTGGGTTTCGCCGGATTCTTTGGTCTGCCCGTGGCGCACCGCGCCTTTGGGTCTGACGTAACTGACACGCATCTGCCGGTCCTGCTGAACCCCGCGATGACGGCCACCAGCGCAGGTACGTCCGCGATTGACACCGCCGCCCGGATTGCCGCACGGACGACCCGCGCCTGGGGTCGGTTTCGACAGGCTGCTGTGTCGTCTTTTGCGTTTGTCGAGGGTTCAGGTGCTTTTTATAGTGCCAAATTGATCAAGGACGCGTTTGCGCTATCGCCAAAGACGACTGCGCTAGACCCCTCCCCCCGGTTCGATCCGCCCCTGTCGCCCGACGCCAAGGCCGACACCGCTGCCGCCGTCCTGCGGGCGATGGGCATGACAACCGGCCTTGCCCCTATCGTCTTGCTGGCGGGTCACGGGGCGAACGTCACAAACAATCCGTATGAGAGCGCCTATCATTGCGGTGCTTGCGGTGGCCAGACAGGGGCCGTATCGGCACGGCTGCTGGCCGCCCTTTTGAACGATCCGCAAACCCGTGCCGGGCTGCCACCACGCGGCATCGACCTGCCCAACGACACCCATTTCATTGCCGCGCTGCACGACACGACGACCGATCACGTCTCCCTTTACCCAGACGATCACGCTGTGGATCTGGCGCAGGTCCGCGCTTGGCTGGATCAGGCCACCCTGCTGGCCCGGACCGAACGCGCCCTGCGACTGCCCTGCGCGACGGCGGCCAGCATCCCGACCCGTGCGACTGACTGGGCGCAGGTGCGTCCCGAATGGGGGCTGGCCGGTTGCGCCAGTTTCATCGCCGCACCCCGATCGGTGACGGCAGGCGCCGATCTGGGCGGACGGGCGTTTCTGCACAGCTACGACTGGGAGGACGACACTGGATTCGCCACGCTGGAACTGATCCTGACCGCGCCGGTCGTCGTCGCAAGCTGGATCAGCCTGCAATATTACGGGTCGGTCGTCGCGCCGGAGGTATTCGGCGGCGGCAACAAACTGATCCACAACGTGATCGGCGGGATCGGCGTCGTGCAGGGTAATGGCGGAAGGCTGCGCCCCGGCCTGCCAGTGCAGGCGATTCACGATGGCGAACGGCTGGCCCATTATCCGCTGCGCCTGACGGTCTTGATCGCCGCACCGCAGGTCGCCATCAGCGACGTGCTGGACCGTCATCCGCAGGTCCGCGCCCTGTTCGACAATGGCTGGCTGCATCTGTTGACGCTTGAGGATGGGCGCATCGCCGCGCGTTATGTTCAGGGTGGAAAATGGATCACTGCCCGCAAATGGGGCGCGACATCCGGCGTCTGTTTTGGCAATCTGGACGCGCCCCACAAACCTGATGGACCCCAGCATGAAACGATCCCGCATCAATCAGATCATGGCCGAGGCCGACGCGATGATCCGCCGCTACGGCTTTGTCCTGCCGCCCTTTGCGTATTGGACACCGGACCAGTTCCGGGCCAACCGCGACAGCGCCCAGAACGTCATTACCGCCCGCTGTGGTTGGGACATCACCGACTATGGCGCTGGCGATTATGATCGGCTGGGCCTGTTCCTGTTCACCCTGCGCAACGGGCGCTTGGCCGACCTGCAACGCGGCGGCGGGATGTGTTATGCGGAGAAGTTGCTGATTTCCAAACAGGATCAACTCAGCCCAATGCACACCCATGTCATTAAGGCCGAGGATATCATCAACCGGGGCGGCGCGACCCTGGTTGTCGAACTCTACGGATCCGATGATCAGGGGGCCTTTGCCGCCGACAAGGGCGGCACTGTTTTCTGCGACGGAATCCGGCGCGATTTCGGTCCGGGTGAGAAACTGAAACTCGCCCCCGGCGAAAGCGTCACGCTGATGCCCGGCGACTGGCATGCCTTTTGGGGCGAGGGCGGCGATGTTCTGATCGGCGAGGTCAGCACGGTGAACGACGACGAAACCGACAACATCTTTCGCGAATCCATCGGCCGGTTCGCTTCGGTCGAGGAGGACGAAGCGCCGACACATCTGCTGGTCAGCGACTATCGGACCTGGCTGGGCTAGCCCCTATTTCGGGCTGCGTTTGGCCAGAATTCGCTGCAAGGTCCGCCGGTGCATCGACAGCCGACGTGCGGTTTCGCTGACGTTGCGGTCGCAAAGTTCGTAGATCCGCTGGATGTGCTCCCAGCGGACCCGATCCGCGCTCATCGGGTTTTCCGGCGGCGGCGGCAGGTCGCCGCCATTTGACAGCAAGGCAGCAACGATATCGTTGGCGTCGGCAGGTTTGGACAGATAATCGGTCGCACCGATCTTGACCGCCGACACCGCCGTCGCGATCGCGCCGTAGCCCGTCAGCACGACAATCTTGCAATCGGGGCGGCGGCTGCGCAGCACTTCGACTACGTCCAGCCCGTTGCCATCGGTCAGCCGCAGATCGACCACCGCATAAGCGGGCGGGCGGTTGGTGGCACCGGCCTTGCCATCGGCGACGGTTCCGGCGGTCTGCACCGCAAAACCGCGCTTTTCCATCGCCCGTTCAAGACGTTTCAGAAACGCTTCGTCGTCGTCGACCAACAACAAGGTCGTGTCGTCGCCAAGATCGATCAATTCCGTGGTCATCCCTTTGGCCCCGCTGGTCCTTCGGGGTAGAGGTAGGGTGAACCCGACCTGTGGTCAATCAGGCGGTGACAAAGCAGGCAACGCGGGCGGCGACATCTTCGGGTGACGCTTCGCGGCGGATGTAATCGACAACGCCGTGGCCGGGCATCCAGATATAGGTGAAGGCCTGATGGTCCATGCCATAGTCGGGGTCGCCGTCCGGACCCTTCTGATAGTACGTCTTAAACGTGCTGACGACTGCGGCGACCTGTGCATCGCTGCCCGTCAGCCCCACCATGCCGGCTCCGAAATTGGCGGTATAATCGGCCAGCACCGCGGGTGTATCACGCGCCGGGTCGATGGTGATGAAAACCGGGGTCGCGCTGATCCCCTGTTCCGCCAGCAGGGCGACGGCGTCGGCGTTGCGGGCGTTGTCGATCGGACAGACATCGGGGCACATGCTAAAACCGAAATAGATCAGGCTGGGATTGATCAGCACGTCCGCATCGGTCACGGTCGCGCCGGTCTGATCGACCAGTGTGAACGGCCCGCCAATCGCCCCCGCTGCCTGCGACTGGGCGCAAGCCTCGAAACTGTTTGCCGGCCGCCAGATTTGGACAGCGACCACCGACCCGATGATCAGGGTGGTGACAGCGGCGGTCGCGGCAAGCAGGATGGGTTTGTTGGACATGCGGAGCTCACTTTGTTGGCTGGTTGATCGCCATTGAACGGCGTTTTAACAAGTGGCCAGCTTGTCGCACTTGCGCTAAAGCATTTCGGGTTAAACATGAATCGGATATTCGCTGCCTCTCGCTTTGCTCGAACGCGAAATCCAACACCGGATGTTTCCGGTTAACCCGAAAAGCTGTAGGGCACGTCATGGCCGTTTCCGACACTGCCCCGTTTCAGCACCAGCATTACACCAATTGGGTGCGCTTGCGTACCTATGTAACGCTGCGCTGGATCGCGATTGTCGGGCAGATCGTCGCGGTGGGCGTCGCGGTGCTGGTCTATGACCTGACGATCCCGCTGGGGCTGGCGGGTGCGGCCATCGCGACCTCGGTCCTTGCCAATATCGCGGCTGCGTTCGTCTTTCCGTCAAACCGGCGGCTGAACGAAAGCGAGACGACGCTGATGTTGCTGTTCGATCTGTTGCAACTGGGGGCGTTGTTGTTCCTCAGCGGCGGGTTGAACAACCCGTTCGCGATCCTGATCCTTGCCCCCGTGACCATCGCCGCAACGGTGCTGCATCTCGGGAGCACGCTGTTGCTGGGGCTGGTCGCCATCGGGGTGACGACCCTTCTCGGGCTGGCCTATGTGCCGCTGATGACCGGCGACGGAGTCCAGCTGGGCCTGCCGGGCCTGTTCCTGTTTGGGTTCTGGGTTGCGGTGCTGGTCGGAGTCGGGTTTCTGGGGCTTTACGCCCGGATGATCACCACCGAAATCCATCGCATGACCGAGGCGCTGTCGGCGACCCAGATGGCCCTTGCCCGCGAACAAAAGCTGACCGATCTGGGCGGCGTCGTGGCGGCGGCGGCGCACGAGTTGGGCACGCCTTTGGCGACGATCAAACTGGTCAGCGGCGAATTGCTGGATGAATTGGGTGATCATCCCGAACTGGCCGCCGACGTCAATCTGATCCGCGAACAGACCGACCGTTGCCGCGATATTCTGCGCAGCATGGGCCGGGCCGGCAAGGATGACCTGCTGATGCGTCAGGCCCCGGTCGAGGCCGTCGTGCGCGAAGCCGCCGAACCGCATCTGCATCGTGGCAAGGACGTGCGCCTGACCGTCGCGCCGGATGTCGCCGATATCGCCCGTCAGCCCAGCATCATGCGCCGCCCCGAGATCATTCACGGGCTGCGCAATCTGATCCAGAACGCGGTCGATTTCGCCGCGACGCGGGTTGCGGTGCAGATCGGCTGGACCGAAACCACCGTGACATTGCGGATCGCCGACGACGGCGAGGGGTTTCCGCCCTCTGTCATCGGGCGAATCGGCGACCCCTTCGTGCGGCGGCGGCGGGTCGCGGAAACGCTGCTGAACCGCCCCGGATATGATGGGATGGGGATGGGTCTGTTCATCGCCAAAACCCTGCTGGAACGCACCGGAGCCGAGATTTCATTCGCCAATGCAGACGGGACAGGGCGCGACGGATTCGCCAGCGGCGCCATCGTCACCGTGGTCTGGTTGCTGGCCCGGATCGCACCAGAGCCAGGCGATGCGCAGGCGGGCTTGGGTGAAAATCGCCACTTGGCGGGGTGAAACAGGGTTTCGCCGCCGGCCTTAACGATCAGTTAACCAAAGTGACCGAGGGTCAGGTGTAACCGACATCCGGGATTCGCTGTCATGCCGCCGTTTGAAACGCTTTACCTGATCTATGTCACCGTCGTCGCCGTGCTGGGTGCCGGGGCGATCGTGGCGCTGGCGCTGCACTATCAGGCACGGCGACAGGTTTCGGCGCGCTCCCTGATGCGCGAGGCCGAGGCGTCGATTGCGTTTCTGTTCGACGATACCGATCTGATCGACGCCACCCCGGCGGCCCGCGCCCTGATGCGCCAGCGCGATCGCTATCAAACCGATTGGGATATGTTTCTGGCGGTGTTCGGCTCGCGATTTCCGCATTTGCGGCAAGGGCTGGCCGGGCTGGCGTCAGAGGGGCGACAGCGGATCACATCGCCCGACGATCCGGGCGTCTGGCTTGACGCCGAATTGTGGGACGGGCTGGCGCGGCTGTCGTTTCACGACGAAATGACGGGCAGTCAGGTGCATCCGGGCGACGGCATGGCGATGGCCGCAATCGAAGACGAGCTGGCAACCCTGCGCACCCTTGCCGAAGACGCCCCGCAACTGATCTGGCAGGAAGATCTGGCAGGCGCCGTGATCTGGGCGAACCGCGCCTATTTTGATCTGGTGGCACGGGCCGAAAATCTGCCGCCTGATAGCACCCCGGTCTGGCCGCCCGCCAATCTGTTTCGCGATCTGGACCGTCCCGGCGTACAGGTTCGTCCATTGGTGCGCCGCACCCCAATTCTGATCGACCGGCTGGACGAACCCTTGTGGTTCGAAGTGACGACGATTCAGCGCGACGCGACGCTGACCCATTTCGGGATCGACGCCAATGCGGTCGTGCGGGCCGAAAAGACCCAGCGCAATTTCGTGCAGACCTTGGGCAAGACCTTTGCCCAACTGTCCATCGGGCTGGCCATTTTCGACCGCAAGCGGCAATTGCTGATCTTTAACCCGGCGCTGACGACGCTGACCGGCCTGCCATTCGAATTCCTGTCCGGGCGGCCGCAGATCAACATGGTGCTGGATAAACTGCGCGAGGCGCGGATGCTGCCCGAACCCAAGAATTACATGTCATGGCGCGAGGAATTCGCGGCGCTGGAATCGGCGGCCAAGGATGGCACCTATTGCGAAAACTGGGATTTGCCCAATGGCCAGACCTACCGCGTCACCGGGCGGCCGCACCCTGACGGCGCTGTGGCGTTCCTGTTCGAGGACATCAGCGCCGAGGTGCTGCTGACCCGCCAGTTCCGGTCTGAAATCGACACCGGCCGCGCGGTGATCGACGCGATGGACGAAGCGGTGGCGGTGTTTTCCGGATCCGGCACGCTGACCCTGACCAACGCTGCCTACGCCCGCCTGTGGGGCGCCCACCCCGAAGCGCGGCTGGCCGATGTCGGGATCATCGATCAGGTTCGGCTTTGGCAGGACCGCTGCACCCCGACCCCGATCTGGGGCAGTGTGCGCGATTTTGTCGGCGGTTCGGGCGACCGCACGGCATGGCAGGATACGGTGCATCTTGATGACGGTCGCCGGGTGACCTGTCGCTTTGCGCCTCTACCGGGCGGGGCGACGCTGGCCGGGTTTCGCATCGCGCCCGACGTCGCGCAGATCGTGACCCCCGCCAAACCGGCCAAGACTTTGCGGCAGGTCCGCGCCTGATTGCGCTTGCGGTGCTTGCCCCAGCCCATAATCTGCGGCCATGTCGTTTGCCCCGCCCCCTATATTGCTGCCCCCCATCTTGTTACCGGATGACGCGGCGACCACCGCCTTGGGGGCAAAGATCGCGCCGCTGCTTGTGGCCGGCGACACGATCCTGCTGTCGGGCGATATCGGCGCGGGCAAATCCTGTTTCGCCCGCGGCCTGATCCGCGCCCTGCTTGGCGCGGAAGAAGACGTGCCATCGCCCACATTCACCCTCGTGCAGATCTACGACGCCGGGCCGGTGCCGATCTGGCATTGCGACCTGTATCGGCTGGACGGCCTCGAGGGTGTGACTGAACTCGGGCTCGACACGGCGTTTGACACTGCCATCTGTCTGATCGAATGGCCTGACCGGCTCGGCGACCTTGCCCCGCCCGATGCCTTGCATCTGCACCTGACAGCGCGGGACACCGATCATCTTGCGACATTTTCAGGGACGGCATGGGCCGCAAGGCTGGGGGTGCTGTTTGACTCCGCGTGACGTTTTGCTGGCCGATTTCCTGCGCCGCAGCGATTGGGCCGGTTGGGCACAGACCCCGATCACCGGGGATGCGTCGCAGCGGCGCTATCTGCGGCTGACCGGGCCTGACGGAGATGGATCGGTCATCGTCATGGACGCACCGCCGGATCACGGTGAAACTGTAGCCGCCTTTGTCATGATCGCCCGGCACCTTTGTCGGATCGGTCTTGCCGCGCCGCAGATACTGGCGTCCGATATGGCGGCGGGATTCCTGGTGCTGGACGATCTTGGCACCAGGGATTTCGCCGGTTGGATCAGGGACAGACCGGGCGACGAAGGGCTGCTTTATACCGCAGCGGTCGATACCTTGATCCGCCTGCAAGCCGCCCCGCCGCCACCCGGCCTGACGGCGCTGACGCCGGAAGTGGCGGGCGCGATGGTCGGGCTGGTCGGCGATTGGTACGTGACGGGCGATGTGACCCGGCTGACCAAAGCGGTGACGACAGCCTTTGCGCGGCTGGTCGATCCTGCGCTGGTACTGTCGTTGCGCGATTTCCATGCCGAAAACCTGATCTGGCGGCCCGCCTTGTCCGGTACTGACAGGGTCGGCCTGCTGGATTTTCAGGACGCGTTTTTGGCGCATCCGGCCTATGATCTTGCCTCGCTTTTGCGCGACGCGCGGCGGGATGTGTCGGCTGATCTTAGTGCGGCGATGATCGCCCGGTTTGCCGGTGCGACCGGGGCCGACGCGGACTCGTTCGGCGCCGCATTCGCCTGTCTGGCGGTGCAACGAAACCTGCGCATCCTTGGGATATTCGCGCGACTGGTGAAACGCGATGGCAAGGCGAAATATGCCGCCCTGATGCCCCGCGTCCGGGGTTATCTGATGACTGATCTGGGGCACCCGGCGCTTGCCGATTTGCGCCAAACGGTGCTGGACGCGCTGCGATGACGCCCAGCGCCGTCCTGTTCTTTGCCGCCGGTCTGGGCACCCGAATGCGCCCGCTGACCGATACGCGGCCAAAGCCGCTGATCCCGGTGGCGGGACGACCGCTGATCGACCACGCCATTGCGCTGGCCGATGCCGCCGGGATCGCGCGGCAAGTCGTCAACCTGCATTACCGGGCCGAGATGATCCGCGCCCATCTGGCGGACCGCCCGATTGCCATTTCGGACGAGAGCGACGCCCTGCTGGAAACCGGCGGCGGATTGCGTAGGGCGCTGCCACTGCTGGGGCCGGGACCAGTGTTTACCATGAACACCGATGCGGTCTGGCAGGGTGACAACCCGTTCCAGACCCTCGCGGCGGGATGGGGTCCGGGCATGGGGGCCTTGCTGCTGCTTGCCGATCCGGCCGATGCCGTGGGGCATTCCGGGCCCGGTGATTTTATCGCCGGTCCAGACGGGCGGCTGACACGCGGGCCGGGCCTGATCTATGTCGGGGCGCAGATCGTCGATCCGGGCTTGCTGGCCGAGATCCCGGAAGCGGCGTTTTCGCTGAACCTGTTGTGGGATCGGATGATCGCGGCGGGCACGTTATATGGCATCCGCCTGCGCGGACGTTGGTGCGACGTCGGGCGACCCGAAAGCATTGCGCTGGCCGAAGCGATGCTGAAAGGTGCGCCGTGATGTTAACCCCCACCGACACCCCGCGTCTGTTCGGCCTTGCACCGGGCGCTGATTTCGCGACCGGGTTGGTTGCTGGCCTTATCGCACGGCACGGCGGCGCGCCCGACGCGCTGGCCCGCGTCACCCTGCTGGTCAACACCCGCCGGATGCAGCGCCGGATCAGGGCGGTTTTCGATGCCGGGCCACCCCGCCTGTTGCCGCAGATCCGGCTGGTCACCGACCTCGCTCTTGATCCGATCGCCGCCGACCTGCCGCCGCCCGTCGCACCGCTGCGGCGACGGCTGGAACTGGCGCAACTGATCGGCAGGTTGCTGGACGCCGATCCCACACTTGCGCCGCGTGCAACGCTATACGATCTGGCCGACAGTCTGGCCGGGCTGATGGATGAAATGCAGGGCGAAGGCGTCAGCCCCGCCGCCATCGCAACCCTCGATGTGACCGATCAGTCGGGGCATTGGGCGCGGTCGCTGGCATTTCTGACCATCGTGCAGCGGTATTTCGACCGGGCGCAAGAACCCCCCAATACCGAGGCGCGACAGCGGCTGGTGATCGAACGGCTGGTGGAAAAATGGGCCGCAACGCCCCCCGCCGACCCGATCATCGTCGCCGGATCGACCGGATCGCGCGGCGCGACGGCGCTGTTGATGGCGGCAGCGGCGCGATTGCCGCAGGGCGCGGTGGTGCTGCCGGGGTTCGATTTCGACCTGCCCGACGCCGCGTGGGCTGCGCTTGGCGATCCGATGGCGGGCGAGGATCATCCGCAATTCAGGTTCTTGCGATTGTTCGAACGGCTGGGCGTCGATCGGCGGGCGGTGTCCCTCTGGGACGACGCGCCACCGCCCTGCTCTGCGCGTAACCGACTGATATCATTGTCATTGCGCCCTGCCCCGGTCACAGATCAATGGCTGGCCGAGGGGCCCGACCTGACCGATCTGGCGCAAGCCACCGCAGGGCTGACGCTGGTCGAGGCCCCGTCGCCCCGCGCCGAGGCGGAAACCATCGCGCTGCGTCTGCGGCAGGCCGTTGACGATGGGCAGACCGCTGCGCTGATCACCCCCGACCGGATGTTGACCCGGCGCGTTGCCGCTGCCCTTGACCGTTGGGGCATTGTCGCCGACGACAGCGCCGGGCAACCGCTGGCGCTGTCCGCGCCGGGGCGGTTTCTGCGCCATGTCGGGGGGTTGCTGGACGGCATATTGACCGGGGCCGGACTGCTGGCGCTGCTGAAACATCCGCTGACCGCGTCGGGCGCGGATCGCGGCGACCACCTGCGCCAGACCCGCGATCTGGAACTGTCCCTGCGCCGCTATGGCCCGCCGTTTCCCGATGGCGCGACGATCCGGGCGCGTGAAGGTGGCTGGGCGGACTGGCTTGCGACGGTGCTGGACGCCCGCCCGGAACCGGGCGACCGCCCCTTGGCCGCACATCTGGCCGACCATCTGGCGCTGGCCGAACGGCTCGCGGGGGGTCCGGGGCAACCCGGCGCGGGTGGTTTGTGGAACGAGGCGGCAGGGCGCAAGGCGTTTGAGGTTTGCGACACCTTGCGCCGCCACGCCGACGCGGGCGGCACCATGTCGGCGCACGACTATCTGGCACTTTTCGCCAACGTCCTGAACGGCGCCGAGGTGCGCAACCCCGACACCGGCCATCCGCAGGTCCGGTTCTGGGGCACGCTCGAGGCGCGGGTGCAGGGCGCCGATCTGATCATCCTTGGCGGCATGAACGAAGGGGTCTGGCCCGGCACGCCCGCCCCCGATCCGTGGCTTAATCGGCGGATGCGGCAGCAGGCCGGGCTGTTGCTGCCTGAACGCCGGATCGGGCTGTCGGCGCATGATTATCAGCAGGCGGTCGCTGGGAACGAGGTCTGGATCGCCCGCGCAATCCGGTCGGACGAATCGGAAACGGTGCCGTCGCGCTGGGTCAACCGGCTGGTCAATCTGCTGGCCGGGTTGCCGGATAACGGCGGGCCTGCGGCGCTGGCGCGGATGCGTGCCGATGGGCGGGCCTGGATCGCGATGGCGCAGGC
>JBBQHC010000080.1:0-13899 GCA_038323615.1 Rhodobacterales bacterium
CTGTGCCGAGGCGTTTGATACGCTGGGTGGCGGCTACGATATCGTCGTCAACCTGCAAGGTGACGCCCCCCTGACCCCGCATTGGTTCGTCGAAGACCTGATCGCGGGGCTGCGGGCACATCCGGTGGCCGAGGTGGCGACGCCTGTATTGCGCACCGAGGGCGCGGCGCTGAACGGGTTCCTCGAGGATCGGCGCGCGGGCCGTGTGGGCGGCACGACGGCGGTGTTCGGGATCGACAATAACGCGCTCTATTTCTCGAAAGAGGTGATCCCCTATACCGGCAAGACCTATGCCCCGACGGACCAAACGCCGGTGTTCCACCATGTCGGCGTCTATGCCTACCGCCCGTCCGCGCTGGCCGCCTATCCGCGCTGGACAGCAGGGCCGCTGGAAAAGCTGGAAGGGCTGGAACAGCTGCGGTTCCTTGAACGCGGTGTGCATGTCCTGTGCGTCGAGGTGGCCGCGCGCGGACGCCAGTTCTGGGAGTTGAACAATCCCGAGGACGTGCCCCGGATCGAAGCGATGCTGGCGGCAATGGGCGCGGCGTGAGCCCGACGCCGGTCAGCGTCGTGGTGGTCAGCCGGGGCCGGCCCGACGCGCTGCGCCTCTGTCTGACCGGGCTGGGGCAACTGGACTATCCGGCGTTCGAGATCATCGTGGTGGCTGATCCTGCCGGGGTCGCGGCCTGCGTCCCCTGGGCCGGGCGGATCAAGGTGGTGCCATTCGACATCGCCAACATATCCGCCGCCCGCAACGCTGGAATCGCGCAGGGCGCGGGCGAGGTGGTGGCCTTCATCGACGACGACGCGGTGCCAGAACCAACATGGTTGACCCACCTTGTCGCCGCCTTTGCCGACCCCGCCGTAACCGCTGCGGGGGGCTATGTGCGCGGGCGCAGCGGCATCGGGTTTCAGTGGAAAGGCCGCGATGTGCGGCCTGATGGTTCGTCGCAGCCCCTCACCTTGGACGACAGCACGCCGACCGTCCTGACCCCGACGCCCGGTCGCGCGATCAAGACCGAGGGGACGAACATGGCGTTCCGGCGCAGCACCTTGGCGCGGGCCGGCGGGTTCGATCCGGCGTTTGCGTTCTATCTGGACGAAACCGATCTGAACATGCGGCTGGCAGGCCCGACCGCCATCGTGCCGCTGGCGCAGGTGCATCACGGTTACGGTGCCAGCGACCGGCGCACCAATGACCGGGCTCCGCGCGATCTGACCCAGATCGGGGCCAGTCTGGCGGTCTATCTGCGCAAACATTTGCCGGGCGGCGATCACGACGCGATCCGGCAGTCCGAGCGTGACAACCAGCGGCGACGGGCTTTGCGACATATGGTGGCCGGGCGGCTGGCCCCCGGCGACGTGCGCCGCCTGCTGGCCGGTTTCGATGGGGGGTGGTTGGATGGGCAAAGCCGACGGATTGCCGATCTGCCACCTTTGGCCGATGCGCAAGCGACATTTCTGCCCTTTCCGCCTATGAAAGGCACCCACTTGACCCTGAGCGGTTGGCGGTTGGCCGGGCGGCGGCACCGGGTTGCGGCGGCGCAGGCGGTGACGCGAGAGCACCGGGTCAGCCTTTACCTGTTTTCAATGACCGCCCGTTGTCACCGGATCAGGTTTCATCCCGACGGTTATTGGCTGCACACCGGCGGGCTGTTCGGGCGCAGCGACCGCAGCGATCCAATTTGGCGATTTTGGCGGTTTTACGCGCGTTTGAGGCGCGAGGCGGGTTTGGTAGCACAGCAGCGCGGAATCGGTTAGACCAAAGGACAATGAGAACAAACGCAGCGTTTTGCCCTTTTCCGACGGGTGGTTGCCATGATCTTGACATGGTCAGTCACAACAATGGAGGGGCCTGTCAGGCGAGCACGCAAAGGGCATATGATGAAGCACAAAGTTACCAAAGCAATTTTTCCGGTCGCCGGTCTGGGTACGCGGTTTTTGCCTGCGACCAAATCGGTTCCCAAAGAAATCATGACACTGGTCGACCGCCCCCTGATCCAATACGCCATCGACGAGGCGCGGGCGGCGGGCATCAAGGATTTCATTTTCGTCACGTCGCGCGGCAAATCTGCGCTCGAGGATTATTTCGACACCGCGCCCGAGCTTGAGGCGGCGTTGCGCAAAGCGGGCAAGGACGAACTGCTCGAGGTGCTGAAAAACACCAACATGGACAGCGGTGCCATCGCCTATATCCGCCAGCACAAGGCGCTGGGCCTTGGTCACGCGGTTTGGTGCGCCCGCCGTCTGATCGGCAATGAACCGTTTGCCGTCATCCTGCCCGACGACGTGATCGCCGCCGAAACCCCGTGTTTGCAGCAAATGGTCGAGGCGCACCGCGAAACCGGCGGTTGCATGGTCGCTGCGATGGAGGTGCCGCAGGAAAAGACATCGTCCTACGGCATGCTTGATATCAAGGACGACATGGGGTCGATCGTGTCGGTCAAAGGCATGGTTGAAAAGCCCCCCGCAAATCAGGCGCCCTCGAATTTGGCCGTGATTGGCCGGTATATCCTGACGCCCAAGGTGTTGCAAAACCTCAACCAGATCGAAAAAGGTGCGGGTGGCGAACTGCAACTGACGGATGCCATTGCGCAAGAGCTAGAAAAGGGCCGGGACGTTTACGGGTTCCGGTTTCGGGGTCAGCGGTTCGATTGCGGGTCCAAGGCCGGGTTCTTGCAGGCGACGGTGGCTTTCGGGTTGGCCCGCCCCGAACTGCGGCAGGAATTTTCGCAGTTTCTGGATGAAATGGTATCGCTGCGCAAAGCCGCCCAATAGGGCAATCGCCGCCATGACCTGCCGATGAACCCGCCAGCCCGTTGCCTGGACCTGACCCGTCTGATGTCACGGGCAGGGCGGATGCCGACAGGCGTGGACCGGGTCGAATTCGCCTATCTGCGCGCCCTGCTCGCCGATCCGGCCCCGCTGTTCGGATTGGCCCGCACGTCATTGGGCTTTGTGCTGCTGGATCGCGCCGGGGCGCAGGCGGTGCTGGGTGCGGTCACTTCGGGCGATTGGGGCCACCCCGGCTGGCTGTCCCGGCTGTCGCGGCGTCTTACGCCGCCACAACAGGCGGCCCAGACGCTTCTGCGCCGTCACTCCATCGCCCGCTGCCTGCCGCGCCTCTTGCCCGCGATGCTGCGCCGGCATTGTCCGGCGGGCCTGACTTATCTGAACACCGGCCATTCCAACCTGACGCCATCGGTCTTTTCCGCGATGCGCGGCCATCCGGGCGGGCGGATCGTGGCGCTGGTGCATGACACGATCCCGCTTGATCACCCCGATTTTCAGCGTCCCGGCACGGTCGATCTGTTTGCTGCCAAGATGCGGCGGGTGGCGGCAAACGCCGATCTGGTGCTGACCACGTCGCAGGTCGCCAAAGGCGATATTGCCCGGCATTTCCAGACTTTCGGGCGGGTGCCACCGATCGTGATTGCACCGCTGGGCGTCGATCCGGCGATCCCCGACCCGACAGCCTTGCCCGCCGATATAGACCTGACCGGCCCCTATTTCGTCACCGTCGGCACCATCGAGCCACGCAAGAACCACGCGCTTTTGCTGGATGTCTGGAGCGACCTTGGCCCCACCGCGCCGCGCCTGTTCATCTGCGGCAGTCGTGGCTGGCGTAACCAAGAGGTGTTCGCCCGCCTTGACGCCGGGGTGCCGGGGGTGCGCGAATTGCCGGGCTTGTCCGACGCCGCCGTTGCCGCGCTGTTGCAGGGATCGCGCGGGTTGCTGTTCCCGTCGCTGGCCGAAGGTTACGGTTTGCCCCCCGTCGAGGCGGCGCAAATGCGTGTCCCGGTTGTTTGTTGCGATCTTGCCATCATGCGCGAAGTGCTTGGCAGCGTTGCCATTTACCTTGACCCGCACGACCCCTATGTTTGGAAAGAGACAGTTAACAGGTTGGCCACTGCGGCCACCCCGACGCCCGCCGCGCATTTCGTCCCGCCGAATTGGGATGAACATTTCAAGATTGTGTTAAGCATGGCATGATAGCCGGGGTCGATAACGGCAGTGACGGGCAAGGGATTTCGGGTTGGGTGTCTGGCAGTCATATCGCCTGCGGTTACAGCGCAAACGCTGGCGAATCCGTGCCTTTCGCAAACGGCGACAACTGAGCGCGGTATCGGATCGCAGCGCGGCGGTGCGCCGGGACGATATCCTGGTCTTTTCCACCTTTCGCAACGAAGACGTGCGGCTGCCCTATTTCCTGAAATATTACCGCGAGATGGGCGTGAACCACTTTTTCATGGTGGACAATGACAGCACCGATGGCGGACGCGACTATCTGGCGGCGCAGCCCGATGTGTCGCTTTGGACGACCAAGGGCAGTTACAAACGCGCCCGGTTCGGGGTCGATTGGCTGAACTGGCTGCAAATGAAACATGCGCACGGGCATTGGTGCCTGATCGTCGATCCGGACGAATTTCTGGTCTATCCGTTCTGCGATACCCGACCAATCCGGGCGCTCACCGACTGGCTGGATGCGTCGTCGATCAAATCGTTCGGGGCAATGTTACTGGATATGTATCCCAAGGGGCGGATCGATCAATCGCCCTACCGGCGCGAACAGGATCCGCTTGAAATTGCGTCATGGTTCGATGCGGGTAACTACACGATTTCCAAGAATCGCAAGTTTGGCAATCTGTGGATTCAGGGCGGCCCACGGGCGCGAATGTTCTTTCCCGACAAACCCGAACGCGCCCCGGCGCTGAACAAGATTCCGCTGGTCAAATGGGACCGCGCCTATGCCTACGTCAGTTCGACCCATATGCTGCTGCCGCGCGGGTTGAACCTGATCTATGACGAATGGGGCGGCGAAAAGGCCAGCGGCATTCTGCTCCATACCAAGTTTCTGGACACCTTTACCGTCAAGGCGCGCGAAGAACTGGATCGCAAGCAGCACTATGCCAACAGCAGTGAATACAAGGCCTATGCTGCCGGTCTGGATGAAAACCCCGACTTTTGGTGCAAGTGGAGCGAGAAGTACATCAACTGGCGCCAGCTTGAGATTCTGGGCCTGATGTCGAAGGGAAACTGGGCATGACGGTGGGGATCGTCATGCTGGTGCATACTGCATTTGACCGTGCCGAACAGGTGGTGCGGCACTGGGTGGCGGCGGGCTGCCCGGTTGTATTGCACATGGACAAGATGGTCGGGCGCAAGAAATCCGACCGCTTTCGGGCCCGGCTTGCCGATTTGCCGCAGGTGCGGTTTTCGAACCGGTTTCGTTGCGAATGGGGCACATGGGGGATCGTCGCGGCGTCACAGGCGGCGTCCGAACTGATGCTGAAAGAATTCCCTGATGTGCGCCATGTCTATCTGGCGTCGGGGTCGTGCATGCCGCTGCGCCCGGTCAAGGAATTGGTGAGCTACCTTGACGCCCGGCCGCGCACCGATTTCATCGAAAGCGCAACAACAGCGGATGTGCCGTGGACAGTTGGCGGGCTGGATCACGAACGGTTCACTTTGCGGTTCCCGTTTTCGTGGCGGCGCAACCGTTACCTGTTCGACCGCTATGTTGAATTCCAGCGCCGGTTCAGGCTGACCCGCCGGGTGCCCGCCGGGCTGGTGCCGCACATGGGATCGCAGTGGTGGTGCCTGACCCGGCAAACCCTGTCGGCGATCCTGACCGACCCGGACCGCGCGATGTACGACCGCTATTTCTCCAAGGTCTGGATCCCCGACGAAAGCTATTTTCAGACCCTTGCGCGGCACTATGCAAGCAACATCGAAAGCCGCTCGCTGACCCTGTCCAAGTTCGATTTTCAGGGCAAACCGCACATTTTTTACGATGACCATCTGCAACTGCTGCGCCGGTCCGACTGTTTCGTCGCGCGCAAAATATGGCCACGGGCGGCGCGTCTGTATCAGACATTCCTGTCGGATGACGCGGCGGCGATGAAGGGGTCCGAGCCCAACCCCGGCAAGATCGACCGGATTTTCGCCAAGGCGGTCGAGCGGCGCACGCGGGGTCGGCCGGGGCTATATATGCAAAGCCGGTTCCCGAACGAAAACTGGGAAAACGGCGTCACCTCGGCCCCCTATTCGGTGTTCGAGGGGTTCGCCGAGCTGTTCCAGAATTTCGAACCCTGGCTGGCCAAGGCGACCGGGGCGCGGGTGCATGGCCACCTTTATGCGCCCGACGCGGTGCAGTTCGATGGCCGCCAGACGACGTTTACCGGGGCGATGTCGGACAATCCCCGGCTGCGCGACTACCGACCGCGGATGTTTCTGACCAACCTGATCTGGAATACGCGCGGCGAACGCCAGTGTTTTCAGTTCGGCCCGGCCGACAATCAGGCGATCAGCTGGGACATCACCAAAGATCCGAACGCCCAGATTTCGGTGATCTCGGGTGCATGGGCGGTGCCGCTGTTTCAGTCGAACCGCAATTTCGCCGATTTGCGCACACAGGCGGCGGCGCTGCAAAAGATCGAAAGCGATCATTTATATGCCCTGCGGTCCCCCCACCTCAAGGCCCGTGTGCGGATCTGGACGATGGCCGAATTTATCGAAGCCCCAATGGAGGCGCTGCAAACCTGCGTCGATGAAGTGACCGGCAAAGCCGTGCGAGCCCCGACCGAGGCGCCGCGGCTGGTCGATCTGACCGGGTTCGGCCAGTTCCTGCAGAACCTGAAAAATCAGGGGATGCACCCCTATCTGATGGGCGATTTCCCGGTCGACGGTGCGGTGCAGACACCGCCGACCAGCCCGCGTAAACCCTACCTCGTGCGCTAGAGCATGGGTCAGTTCGATTACTTTGTCGTCTTTGCCGAAATGCGCACCGGGTCGAATTTTCTCGAGGCGAATTTGAACGGGTTTGACGGGCTGGCCTGTCTGGGCGAGGCGTTCAACCCGCATTTCATCGGCTATCCGAACAGCACCGCGATCTTGGGTATCACCCAAAAGCTGCGCGAGGCCGATCCGCAGCGCCTGATCGACCGTATCAAGGTCGAACAGGGCCTTGCCGGCTTTCGGTTTTTCAACGACCACGATCCCCGCGTGCTGGATATCTGCCTGCCCGATCCGCGCTGCGCCAAGATCATCCTGACCCGCAATCCGGTTGAAAGCTACGTCAGTTGGAAGATCGCACAGGCTACCGGCCAGTGGAAACTGACCAACGTCAAACACGCCAGGGCCGAAACCGTCACCTTTGACGGACCCGAATTTGCAGCGCATCTGGGTGCCTTGCAGGATTTTCAGGTGCGCCTGCTGAACACTTTGCAGAAATCCGGCCAGACGGCGTTTTACGTCGCTTACGAGGATTTGCAGGATATCGCGGTGATGAACGGGCTGGCGGCGTGGCTGGGTTGTGCGTCGCGGATCGAAAACCTGGATAAAAAGCTGAAAAAACAAAATCCCGAACCGATGGCCGACAAGGTCGCGAACTTTGCTGCGATGGAAACTGCGCTGGCCCAGCTGGATCGGTTCAACCTGACCCGGACGCCGAATTTCGAACCCCGGCGCGGTCCGGCGATCCCGACCTATATCGCCGCACCGGCCAGCCCGCTGTTGTATCTGCCCCTTCGCGGCGGGCCGGAGGATGCGGTGCGCGTTTGGCTGTCGGGGCTGGACGGCGGCGCGCCTCTGATCGAGGGATTCAGCCAGAAAACCATTCGTCAGTGGAAGAAAAACCAGGTCGGGCATCGCAGTTTCACCGTGCTGCGGCATCCCGTCGCCCGCGCCCATGCGACGTTCTGCGACAAGATTCTGGCGACCGGCCCCGGCAGTTTCCCCGAAATCCGTGCGACGCTGCGCAAGGTGTTCGGCCTGACGATCCCGGATGGCGAGCCGGGGCCGGGCTATGACGACCGGGCGCACCGCGCTGCCTTTCTGGCCTTTCTGGATTTTACCCGGGTCAATCTGGCCGGGCAAACCAGCCTGCGCACCGATCCGGCGTGGGCCAGCCAAAGTGCTGTGTTGCAGGGCATGGCCGGGTTCATGCTGCCCGACCTGATCCTGCGCGAAGACAATTTGCACAATGATCTGGCGATATTGGCGGCGCAGGTCGGCAAAACGACGATGCCGGAAGTCGGGGAAACCGATCCGCACCGCGCCCGGCTGGCGCGGATCTATGATAAGGATATCGAATCGGCGGCGCGTGACGCCTACCTGCGGGATTATATCGCGTTCGGATTTGGTGACTGGGCCTAGAGCATGTCGCGTTCAAGTGGATTCAGGGGATGACCCGAACGCATTTGCAGGCAAACGCTGCCTCGGGTCATGCCCCGAATGCACGATTCCGATCACACGCAACACGCTCTACGCGGCCTTGGTCGCGAGGCCCTCGGTCAGGATCGTGTAAAGCGTCGCGGGGTCACTGTTGGCCCGCAGTTTGGCGCAGGTCGCCGCATCGCGCATCGTCCGCGACACCAGCGCCAGCGCCTTGAGGTGATCGACACCGGCATGGGCCGGGGCCAGCAGCGCAAACACCAGATCGACCGGCTGGCGATCCACCGAATCGAAATCCAGTGGTTTTTCCAGCCGCAGAAACAGCCCGCAGACCTTTTTGACCTCGTCCAGCCGGGCATGTGGCAGGGCAATGCCGTGGCCAACCCCGGTCGGCCCCAACCCTTCACGTTCCATCAACGCCTCGATTACCTTGGCGGCAGGGACTTGGTGACAGCTCTCGGCCAGATCACCCAGATCGTGAAACAACCGCTTTTTGCTGGTCGTCGCATTGATCAGCTTGACGCAGTCAGGCTTTAATAGGTCGGCAAGTTGCATAACGTCTGCTTTCCGCCCGTTTGGCGCCGGTCAGCCCGCTGTGCGCGGGTCGATCCAGCCAATATTTCCGTCATCGCGCCGATAGACGACGTTGATCGCGCTATTCTTTTCGTTCCGAAACACCAACACCGGAACATTGGACAGCTCCATCTGCATCACTGCCTCGCCTACCGACAAGGCCTGAATTTTCGTCTCCATTTCGGCGACGATCATGGCACCAACGCTGTCCGGTTCTTCGTCGTTCCCCTCGTCGGATGCGGCGAGGATATATGATCCTGCATCGGAAAGTTCAACAGGCTGTGACCGTTCCTTGTGATGGTCTTTCAGCCGACGCTTGTAGCGGCGCAACTGTTTGTCCATTTTTTCGCAAGCGCCATCAAAAGCGGCGTAAATCTCGGTCGAACTGTCCTTGGCCTGTGCGGTCAGCCCGGTCGACAGATGCACCACCGCTTCGCAGACGAACAGATGCGCCGACTTGGAAAACACCACATAGGCCTCGGTCGGACGACCGGCGTATTTCGCGAGCATCTCGCCCATATCGGTCTTGACGTGGGTTTGCAGGGCGTCGCCAATGTCGATTTGCTTGCCACTGATCTGATAGCGCATGTGCGGTGTCCTTTTCGGGTTATTGCAGTTCCGAAAGACGCAGAACCGGGGCGGAACCGGGGCCAGTCAGAAGCTGTTTGGATTGCGATAACATCATGATTTCCTTGTTGTCCTGCCATGTGTCATGCTGTCTGGCCTGACCTGATGCGCAAGATGAAACCGGGTTTGTCATCCCCCGTATCAGGCCTCAGAATGGCAGCGTTTGTCAAGGATTCTAGTGTTAAGCTGGCTGCCCGTCAGTTCACGCGGAACCCATGGCCCAAGTAAACCCGGCGCACGTTTTCGTCCCGCACAACCTCGTCCGTGGTTCCGCTCATCAGCACCTTGCCGTCGTGCAGGATATAAGCCCGGTCAACGATTTCGAGGGTTTCGCGCACGTTGTGGTCGGTGATCAGCACGCCGATGCCCCGATTTTTCAGGTCTGACACGAGATGCCGGATTTCGCCCACGGCAATCGGATCGACCCCTGCAAATGGTTCGTCCAGCAGGACGTATTTCGGGCCGGCGGCCAAACAGCGGGCGATTTCGGCCCGCCGCCGCTCGCCCCCCGACAGCGCCAAAGCCGGCGCGCGCCGCAGGTGTTCGATGGAAAATTCGCCCAGCAATTCTTCGAGCCGTTCGCGCCGCGAGGTGTGGTCGGGTTCGCTGATTTCGAGGATCGCCATGATGTTGTCTTCGACTGACAGCCCCCGGAAAATCGACATTTCCTGCGGCAGATATCCGATGCCAAGACGGGCGCGGCGATACATCGGCAGGGCGGTGACATCGCGCCCGTCGATCACCACCTGCCCGCCTTCGGGCGTCACCAGCCCGGCGATGGCATAAAAGCACGTCGTCTTGCCCGACCCGTTCGGGCCGAGCAGCGCCACGACTTCGCCGCGGCCCAGTTCCATGCTGACGTCGCGGATCACCAGCCGTTTGCGATAGCTTTTGCGCAGGTTGACCACGCGCAGGCCAACGTCGCCGTCAGTAACTGTCAGGTCTGCGGCCATCCTAGTTGCCACCCTGATTGAACACAGTGCGCACCCCGCCCTGCATCTGCGCCGTGCCTGCCTTGAGATCGACAATCATCTGCCCCGCCGACATCGCGCTGGGCCCTTGGGTCAACAGAACGTTGCCGCGCAGGGTCAGCAGGCCGGTCGTCAGATCGTAATCGGCGGTGTCGGCCTCGGCTGCTTCGGTCGCGGTCACGAAAGTCACGCCGCCGGTGGCCAGCAATTGCGCGACTTGCCCGGTCTCGTCCGAATAGGCGACACGCACATTGGCGGCGGCGATCCGCATGTCGCCTTGGCCAATCACCACGTTGCCCGCGAATACCGCGCTGCGGGTGTCCTGATTGACGGTCAGGCTTTCGGCAGTGATTTCAACGGGCGCGGTCGGGTCGGCGCTGATCCCACCAAGGGCGATCTGCGTGCTTTGCGCGGCAAGCGTCATCGGAGCGATGAGACAGGTCGCAACGACAATGGCGCGGATGAAATGCACGGGAAACCTCTACTGTTGGGGCAGGTATAGCAGCGATACCCCGCCCTTGAAAACCATCTGCTGACCGGCCCCGTCCTGAGCTGTGGAAATCACCATTTCGGCGGCTTTGAGGGTGCCAAAAGGCGCGCGCACCTCAAGCGGGCCAGTCGATGTAATCGTGCCGCTGTTGAAGTCAGCGATCAGGCCACTGGTTTCCATGGCATAGCCGCTGGAGGTATCGACCTGCGCCAGCCCCGACAGCGTCGCGATCTTTTGCGCCAGGTCAATTTCGGCCAGCGTGCTGCGCAGATCCAGCCGGGTGCCGTCCACTGAATCGATCCGTGCGGTCAGGTCTTCGACGCGGGTGATCTCGCGCTGGGTCAGGTCCTGCCGGGCGCTGCCGGCGCTGACGGTGATCACCGACCCGTCTTCGGCCATGCCGGAAAACTGCGGGCCGGACAGGCGCGGTTCGCGGGCGATCGCCTCGATCTCGGCAAACGGAATCGTGGTCTCGCCGCCGCGGCCCTTGGCGAACATGAACAGGGTCGACAGCAGGGCAATGGCGGCCAGCGGCAGGATGATTTTCGACCAGTTGACGAACCGGGAGTAGGGGTTGTCAGCGATTGCCATGTCAGTGCGCGAATATGTCGATTTCGGGCCAGCCTGCGAGGTCGAGCGCGGCGCGGGTCGGCAGGAAATCGAAACATGCCTGGGCTGTGGCCGTGCGCCCCTCGCGTTTCAGCATGGCGTCCAACGCATCGCGCAGTTTGTGCAGATACAGCACGTCAGAGGCCGCATAATCCAGTTGCGCCGCGCTCAGCTTTTCCGCGCCCCAATCGCTTTGTTGCTGATGCTTCGAAATATCGACGTTCAGCAGGTCCTGAAGGAGGTATTTCAGGCCGTGCCGGTCGGTAAAGGTGCGCACCAGTTTCGATGCGATCTTGGTGCAGTAAACCGGATGGGTGATGACGCCAAAGGCGTTGTGCAGCGCGGCGATGTCAAACCGGCCAAAGTGGAACAGTTTCAGCACGTCGGGGTCGGTCAGCATCGCCGTCAGGTTCGGCGCGGCGGTTTGGCCCTTGGCGACCTGCACCAGATGACAATGCCCGTCGCCGCCCGACATCTGGATCAGGCACAGCCGGTCACGGTGCGGATTCAGCCCCATCGTTTCACAGTCGATGGCGACAACCGGGCCAAGGTCCAGACCGTCAGGCAGATCGCCCTGATACAGATGGTTCGCCATGTGCTGCCCTTTGCCGCTGAACCGATGCCGGAACTGGCGTCGCAATACTGGCCTTGTCGGCGCGGGGCAAGGCCCGCCGCCGCCAGCCAGCGGGTCAGAAGCTGAACGCGACGCCGACGTTGACTGCGTTGGTGATGATGTTGGTGGACAGGCTGCCGCCGTTGTCCAGCTTTGTATCGTTCATCGAATAGGTGCCCTGATATTCGCCGAACACCGACCAGCGGTCGTTGATCGCATAGGATGCGCCGGCGATCCAGCGCACCGCAGGGCCGGTGACCTGATATTCTTTTGTGCTGCCACCGGCCGACACGACTTCAACATTGGGAATCGACAGGCCGATGCCGCCGCCGGCATATGGGGTGAAATTGCCCCAGCGATCCGGCCAGCGGTACATCGCGTTGGCGGTCAGGATGTTGATGCCATCGGTGAATTCAAGGCGGTCGAACCCGTTGGCTGTCAGCGTGTCCTGATCGGCATAGACTTTGGCATGGGTGAATTCGGCCCCGAAACCAAAGTTAGAGTTGCGCCACCAGGTTGCACGCAGACCGTAATAGGGCGGCGGGTCGAACGAATTCCCCTCCCAACCGGCGGTAAAATTCAGCGTCGAATTGAAGGCATTGCCCGGATCGGTGCCGTCGACCCGGCTGTGCGGGCTTTCCTGTACGCCTGTGTAAAAGCTCAATTCCACCTCGGCCATAGCCATCATCGGCATGGCGGAAAGGGCAAGGGCGGCGAGGGTGGAACGCAGTAGCATCGGGGCAGCGCCTTTTGAGAACTGTATAAATCTTATCAATAGATAGACGGCAGTCGCGATGGCGACAAGGTCATCGTTCGTTTTTTGCGGCGGTGCAGGGGTCAATTAGTGTTGATCGGCCGACCGGGCGTTGTGCAACACCTGAAACCATCTGCCCCCCTGCGCCCTATTGTCCGCTGGACGGGGGCGGTTTTGATGGCTAAACACCCCGCAACCGGGTGGCGGGCGACCGTTGCCAGCCTTATACGTTTGGGCCACTTGGCCCCGTCACTTCGGAGAAAACGCCCATGTCACATGCAGACGACCATCCGGGCACGCGCCGCGATTTCATCTATTATGCCACCGCCGGCACTGGCGCTGTGGTGGCCGGGGCCGCGGTCTGGCCGCTGATCAACCAGATGAACCCCGCCGCCGACGTGCGGGCGCTGTCGTCGATCCGGGTCGATGTGTCGGGCGTCGCTGAAGGCACCCAGCTGACCGTACTTTGGCAGGGTAAGCCAGTGTTCATCCGATACCGGACCGCCGAAGAGGTCGAAGCAGCCCGTGCTGTCGATTTGGCCGAACTGGTGGATACGAAAGCTGAAAACGCCAACCTGGCCGCCGATGCGCTGGCGACTGACATCAACCGGGCGCTGCCGCCTTTCGGCGAGACAGCCGAAACAGAAACCACCGAACAGTGGCTGGTGATGATCGGCATCTGCACCCACCTTGGCTGTGTGCCATTGGGCGAACAAGGCGATTTCGGCGGCTGGTTCTGCCCTTGCCACGGGTCGCACTACGATACCGCCGGTCGGATCCGCAAAGGGCCTGCACCGCGCAACCTTGACATTCCCCTCGTTGCTTTCGTCGACGCCACCACCATCAAGCTGGGTTAAGGAGAGTCATCATGGCCGGAATTCCGCACGACCACTACGAACCGAAATCAGGTGGTGAAAAGTGGCTGCACAGCCGGTTGCCGATCGTCAGTCTGCTATATGACGCCCTGATGATCCCGACCCCCAAGAACCTGAACTGGATGTGGATCTGGGGGATCGTGCTGACCTTTACGCTGGTGTTGCAGATCGTCACCGGAATCGTGCTGGCGATGCACTATACGCCGCAGGTC
>JBBQHC010000081.1:0-13837 GCA_038323615.1 Rhodobacterales bacterium
CCTGATCTTCGGCGTCGTCGTCGCTTGGCTGTGAAGCTTGATCAGCATGTCGCTCTCCCATCCCGCGCCTCGGTCAAAATACAGCGTGCCATGAAAAGCGCTGATCGACGAGGGGCTATGTGATCATCCGGGATGGAACACCTAGTGATGGATTAAGGCTGAAACTTGTTCATGAGTGGGAATTCATCGGGCGGCACTACCGAACCACCGCATCGCGTGATTTGGCGGCGGCGGTCCGGCCCGATAACCCAAGATCGTCGGGGCCAGCCCTGCCGTCCAGACGGCGCCGTTCATAAATATCGGCGCGGCAGCCGTTTCAAGTGTCGGCTGACCAGATCCTCGATCGCCGCCCCGGTGGTCAGATCAGGGTAGGCAGCGCGGGGGATGATGGAAAAGTTGCGCTGATCGACGACCAACAGCAGGAAATCGGGGGTCACGGCAAAGTGCCGGAAATGCGCCCAGCCGACATGGTTCTCGCCCTCGGCGGACTGCACACCGATGCCGGAGGCATCAAATGTTGTAGTGATCGACGCGGTGTATTTCAGTGCCCCGCGATAATAGCGCCGCCAAATCCGGTCGCGGGCGAAATTGGTGGCGACCGCCAACAGTCCGCCGCCCAGCAGCACCGGACCGGGCCAGCCGGGGACGCCCTGCCAGATCATCCATGCCCCGGTCAGCGCCACCAGCCCGCCGACCACCAGATTGCCGGTCGGGCCAAGGGCGCGATAGGCCCAAAGAGCGTGACAGGCAGCGATGAACGCCGCCTCGTCCAGTTCGTAGGTGACGCGCGTTTGCGAGATTACAACCCTTTGGCGCGATAGCTGGCGGCGACTTTGCCGATACTGACCAGATAGGCAGCGGTGCGCAGATCGTGGACGTCGCCCCGGCTGTGCCAGACCTCGCGCATCGACTGGTAGGCGGCGCGCATCGTATCGTCGAGGCCCGAGCGGACCAGTTCCAATTCGCCCGCACCGCGCAGATAATCGGTCTTGAAGCCCGGTGTCAGGGTCCAGCCAAGGCCCTTGTCCGCCGACAACCGCTCAAGCTCGTCAACCAGCAATTGGTGGCGCGATTCCTCGGCCCGGCGCTGCATCCGGCCAAAGCGGATATGGGACAGGTTCTTGACCCATTCGAAATAGGACACCGTGACGCCGCCGGCGTTGGCATACATGTCGGGGATGATCACGATGCCCTTTTCGCGCAGAATGTCGTCGGCTCCTGCGGTGATCGGACCATTCGCCGCCTCGATGATCAGCGGCGCCTTGATCCGCGCCGCGTTGCACATGTGAATGACCCCCTCAAGCGCCGCCGGGATCAGGATGTCGCAGGCCATTTCCAGCACCGATGCACCGTCCGACTTGTGCGTCGCATCCGGGTAATCCTTGACCCCACCGTGGGTATTGATCCACTGGCGCACCGCCTCGACGTCCAGACCGGACTTGTTGTACAGCGCCCCGTCGCGTTCGATGATACCGGTGATCAGGCAACCGTCCTCCTCGCTCAGAAACTTGGCGGCGTGATAGCCAACGTTGCCAAGGCCCTGGACGATGACCTGTTTGCCCTCGAGTCCGCCTGACATGTTGGCTGCCGCCATGTCTTCGGGGTAGCGGAAGAATTCGCGCAGGGCGTATTGCACGCCGCGCCCCGTCGCCTCGGTCCGGCCCTGAATACCACCAGCGTTCAGCGGTTTGCCGGTAACGCAGGCAGCACCGTTGATGTCGGTTGTATTCATTCGTTTGTACTGGTCGGCAATCCACGCCATCTCGCGTTCGCCGGTGCCCATGTCGGGGGCGGGAACGTTCTGGGATGGGTTGATCAGGTCGCGCTTGATCAGTTCATAGGCGAACCGGCGGGTGATCTGTTCCAGCTCGTGTTCTTCCCATTCGCGGGGGTTGATCCGCAGGCCGCCCTTGGAGCCGCCGAACGGGGCATCCACAAGGGCGCATTTGTAGGTCATCAGGGCGGCCAGCGCCTCGACCTCGTCCTGATGGACGTTTTCGGCATAGCGGATGCCGCCCTTGACGGGTTCCATGTGTTCAGAGTGGACCGCCCGGTAGCCGGTAAATGTATGGATCGCGCCGCGCAGCCGGACCCCGAAACGCACCGTGTAGGTGGCATTGCAAACCCTGATCTTTTCCTCGAGTCCGGGCGACAAATTCATCAGCGCCACGGCGCGGTTGAACATGATGTCGACGGATTCGCGAAAGCTGGGTTCGACCATCTTGGCGGGGGCCTTGTTCATTCTTTGTCTCCCTTAGAGCCGGTTTCTGGCCCTGTATTGCAACGGCTTCTGCCGCCTGTCAGCGCACCATAGACGCGATTCGCGAAATATTGGGCCTAAATCCTAATAAATCCTGAAAATGGCCCCGCGCCTCGCTGTCGGATGGCCCCAATCCAGCGGTTCGTTTTGCCCATTGTCACCAGTGACGCAACAAAGCCCGCGCATCGTGCCGGATTGCCGCATCAAGACCCTGCAATCCAACATCTTTCGGCGTAATCCCGCCTAAATTTGGCCATAGACACCTGACTAGATGACCGAGACTAAACCTGCTTTTTGCGGATGGTTGCGCCAGAAGCGCGCCAGAGAGGAACGACATGGATACGACGACATTGGCAAGCCACCCCCGCCGCAAGGACGCCGTGCGGGCCCGGATCGCATCGTTCCGACGCGCCGAAGACGGAAGCCTGATAATTTTCGGCCTGTTCATCTTCTTGCTGATGCTGATGGTTGGCGGTTTGGCCGTCGATCTGATGCGTCTGGAAACCACCCGCGTGAAACTCCAGGGAACCTCGGATCGCTGCGCTCTCTCCGCCGCAGACCTTGACCAAAAGCTTGAACCCAACGCCGTTGTCACCGATTGTTTCACCAAGGCCGGGATGATCGAGTATTTGGACGGCCCCGCCATCGTCGATCAGGGGGTGAACTACCGGGTTGTGACCGTCAACGCCAAGGCGCGGGTGCCGATGCTGTTTTCAAACCTGCTGAGCGTTTTTGGCCCGACCGAAAAATTTGGCACGCTTGAAGTCCTGACCGCGCCTGGCACGTCCACCGCCGAAGAACGTATCACCGATGTCGAAATCTCGCTGGTCGTCGATATGTCGTCGTCGATGCAGCAAAACAGCAAACTGCCGAACCTGCGCACCGCGGCGAAGGCGTTCATCGAAACGGTTCTGCTCAATAACGATCCATCGTCGGCCGGCCTGACCACCGTGTCGATGGTGCCCTACAGTGCTGTCGTCAATCCGGGTGTCGCGCTGTCCCCGTTCTATGCGATGACCAATGAACACAATTATAGCACCTGCCTGCTGGCCAACACGTCAGAATTCAACGGCACCTGGATCAATCCGGCCGTCGTGCACCAGCGCGTGTCGCATTTTGACTACGGCGCAGAAACCAACACCAGCCAAACCCCGATCAAGCGGCCGTGGTGCTTTAAGCCCACCGAAAATCAGATTGTCGTGCATTCATATAACGAGGTGGCACTGAAAGCCGCCGTCGACAATCTTGTCAGCTTTGGCAACACCGCCATCGACCTTGGGATGATCTGGGGCTCGACCCTGCTTGACCCGCGGACCCGGCCAATCATCAATAATCTGATCTCGACCAACGTGGTTCAGGCCGATGCCGCCGGCCGTCCGGCGAATTGGGATGCCGAAGATGCGCTGAAGATCATCGTGCTGATGACGGATGGTGAAAATACCCAAGAATACGATCTGCGCGAACCCTACAAATCCGGGCTGTCGTCGCTTTGGGTGTTCAAACAGAACGCCGGTGACCTTTTGGGCAGCGTCGCCACCAGTCGTTTTTCAGTTCAATATCAGGGCCAAAGCACCAAGAACGACCGCACCGATGATAAGTTTTTCTGGCTCGGACAGGATAGTACCAACCGATATCGCAATTACCCCCAGGGATTCTCAGGCGGTCAGACGGGATATCGCAACACCGCCAATCCGACCGTTCTGGCCGGTCAGGGTTATAACTATTCGTCGACGGTGCGCCACCTTAGCTGGCAAGACGTCTATGCGACCTGGGTGCGCACGGTGATCTACAACAAGTTCTTTAATGAACCCTATAACGCCGGCAACATAGACTACAGCACCTACACCGGGACCTATTACGCCCTGGATACCGTGGTGAACGACACCCAGGCCGACACCCGGCTGAAGAATGTGTGTCAGGCCGCCAAAGACGAAGGCGTGGTGATCTATACTGTCGCGTTCGAGGCCCCGACGGGTGGTCAGGCCGCCCTGTTGGACTGCGCCACGTCGCCCAGCCACTACTACAACGTGGCCGGAACCAATATCCGCAACGCCTTTGCCTCGATTGCCAGCGACATTGCCAACCTCAAGTTGACCCAATGAGACACCTGTTAAGACGCACCTTGCGCCGGTTCCGCCTGTCGGAAAGCGGAACCGCCACGGTGGAATTCGTGCTGGTGTTCCCGGCCTTCATCATCCTGTTTCTGTCGGCGTTCGAATCCGGGCTGCTGATGACCCGGCAGGTCATGCTGGATCGCGGCACGGACATGGCGGTGCGTCGGATCCGTCTGGAAACCGCGACCACATTCACCCCGTCGCAGGTCAAGCGAATGATCTGCAATGCGGCCGGGATCATCCCGAATTGCGTGAACAATACGAAGCTGGAAATGCGCCGGGTCGATCCGCGCAGCTGGGCCGATGTGCCAACCGTGGCCGATTGTGTCGACGTGTCCGATCCCTACGCACCGCCGCGCGCCTTTCAATCAGGCGCGCAAAACCAGCTGATGGTCATCCGCGCCTGTTCGTTGTTCAAACCGATGTTTCCGGGCTCGGGGCTGGGCTTTCAACTGCCCCGCAGCTCCGGCCCCTTTTACGCGTTGGTTTCGACCACAGCTTTTGCCATGGAACCGATCTGATGCGTAGATTTGTCAATCGCGCCCTGCGCCAATTCCGGCGCAACGAAGAGGGCAGCATCGCAATCGAGGCCGTGCTGATCTTCCCCCTGCTGGTCTGGGCCTACCTTGCGACATACGTGTATTTTGACGCCTTCAGGGCGCAACTGACATCGGCCAAGGCGACCTACACAATCTCGGACATCCTAAGCCGGGAAAAAGATGCGATCACACCCGACTATCTGTCGGCAATCTGGCGTCTGCAAAAGTTTCTGACGACATCGAACCGTGAACCCCGGATGCGGCTCACCGAAATTCGGTTCAACGGGCCGGAAAACAAACACGAAGTGATCTGGTCGCAGGTTCGCGGCACAGTGCCGGTGATGACAAATGCGCGTCTGGCCAACTACGTCGACCAGATCCCGGAACTGCCCGACAACGAATACATGATGATCGTCGAAACTTGGGTCGCCTACGAACCGATCTTTACGATGGGGTTGCAGGCCTTTGTCATTCAGAATTTTGTGGTGACGAGACAGCGTTTCGCGCCCAAACTTTGCTGGGCCCCGGTTGCGAACTATACGCAGGCCAATCTGGTCTGTTGATCAGCCTGACGTGTTTGTCGGCGTTTCGCCAGCCAGGCGCATGGCAATACATTCGGCCATAAACTTGGCTTGCCCCGCCGACACAACTCCGCCAACGCCGACCCTCCGACCCAGTCGCCACCACAGGCCCGGCACCCATGCGCGCGGTGCGCGTTGACGCAGGACCAATGTGAACCCGTTCGACGGTTTCAGCGCGAACGCCCCACGTTCGACCTGAACTATATCGGCCATCAGCGCCAGAACGTGGCCCTGATCGTCGTGCAAGCCGTCGGCGTCCAGCACCAGTTCGCCCAAAGTTGCCCGCCGCATCCGGTCAGCCACCCAGACCGTCGCCGCCCCGATCGCGATCAGGCCGACCCGCCCGAGCGCCGCCACTCCCGGTGACAGGCCCAGCGCGACGATCAGCCCGCCAAGGCCCACAAGGGCCACAACTGCAAACCACCGCCGACCGGGTGCTGCGGAAATCCGGGCATAGACCCCATCTGCATCGGCAGGAAACATCGGCGACCCCCTTGTCTGGCTCGCCTGCCTACCCTGCGGCCTGCCCCAATGCCAGCCCGCGCACCATCATCGTGCGTCGATGCAAATTGAACCGTGGGCGCAGTGCGGCTATTTTGTGTGCCAAAGGAGATTGCCATGTCCATCCGTCCGACCATCGAAACCCGCACCGCCACCCCGACGACAGAAGGGGCGGGCGTTAAACTGCACCGCGCGTTCGGCTTTCAGGATCCGACCGAACTGGACCCGTTCCTGTTGTTCGACGATTTTCGCGGCGACCGGCCCAGCGATTATTCCGCCGGTTTCCCGTGGCACCCGCACCGGGGCATCGAAACGATCACCTATGTGCTGAACGGCACCGTCGATCACGCCGACAGTCTGGGCAACAAGGGCACCCTTGGGGCCGGGACGGTGCAATGGATGACCGCCGGGTCGGGCATCCTGCATCAGGAAATGCCGAAGGGGAACATTGCCGGCCAGATGCACGGATTTCAGCTGTGGGCGAACCTGCCCGGCAGCCTGAAGATGACGCCGCCCCGCTATCAGGACATCGCCGCCGCCGATATTCCGGTGGTGACCGATGATGACGGCACCGAAGTTCGGGTGATCACCGGGGATTTCTGGGGCAAACGCGGCCCCGTCGACGGGATCGCCGCCGATCCGCAATATCTGGACATCACGGTGCCCGCCGGGCGGCGCAAGTCGTTCAAGGTCGATACCTACCGGCGTGCATTCGCCTACATATTCCAAGGTGCTGGCGCGTTTTCCGACGCTGCCGCGCCGCAGGGGGTGCGGTTGGAGAAAGAGTTTATGGGCCGCGAGGTCAATATCCGCGACATGTCGGGCAACCGGACGCTGGTGCGGTTCGGTTCCGGCGACGAGGTGACGGTGCAGGCCGGCCCCGAAGGCATCCGGTTTCTGCTGATCTCAGGCGCCCCGCTTGAGGAACCCGTCGCGTGGCACGGCCCGATCGTGATGAATACCCGCGACGAATTGCGCACCGCGATGCGCGAGTTGAACAACGGGACATTCATCAAACCGGCGCATTGAAACGGCGCTTTGAAACGGGGGCGGGCCTTACCAATAGCCCGCTCCGATTTTGCACCCACAAATCGTCAGACCATCACGGCCTTGCGCACCAGATCCCAATAGATCGCCTCGATCTCGCCTAACGGCAACCTACCGCCGGCCCGATACCAGTTGCCCAACCCCGTCAACAGCGCGATCAGCGCCATGACGGTGACGCGGGTGTCGCGGATCGCAAAGACACCCTCGGCCACGCCCGCTTGAAGGATGGCGTCAAGCGCATCTTCGTAGCGCCGACGAAGGGCATCGATTTCGGCGAAGTTATCGGGGTCGAGGTGGCGCAGCTCCATATAGGCGATGAACACCTGATCCGGGCGCGGCAGGTGGAAATCGATGTGGAAATGGACAAACCGGCGTAGTCGCGCTGTCGCCCCGCCATCGGTCGGAATGCTGTCCCACGCCGCCAGCAATGCCTCCATATGGTCGCGCATCAGATTGGCCAGCAGGGTCTGCTTGTCGGGCGTGTAGTTGTAGATCGCGCCGACCTGCACCCCGACCTCGGTCGCGATCTGACGCATGCTGACGGCGGCATAGCCATGCCGCGCGAACAGCCGCAGGGCCGCATCGCGCACCCGCGGCCCGGTGATATCGGCGTGAGAGCCCTGTTTGCGTGCCATGCCGCATTTAACTGAACAGACGTTCATTTGAAAAGCGTCACCTTTTGAATGGCCGGCCTGCTTGCCCTTGGCGGTCGCCGCGCTGTAAGGTTGCGCCAACGCAGTCATACTGGCCCCGCCCCTCATGCGCCTTGCACCGCTTCTCATGTTCGTCTTGCTGACCGCCTGCGCCCGGTTCCCGGCGCTTGACGCGACGCTGGATGAAACGGCGCGCGCCGCACCCTATCCGCAGTTGCAATCCATCGACCCGTTGCTGGCACAATCGGCTGCGTTGGGACCAACCGGGCGCAACAGCCCAGCCGCGCTGGCCAGCGCCGAAGCGCAGATCGCCGGGTTGCGGGCACGTTCTGCCCGACTGCGCGGTCCGATTATCGACCCGGCGACGCAGTCCCGAATGGCACGCGGCGTGGATACCTCGGCGTTGCAGTAGGCGATCTGTCAGGATAACAGCCACCGATACGTCAAAAACAGCCGGAACCGCCCTATGCCCAACCCTCTTCGCCTTGGAATTGCCGGACTGGGCACGGTCGGGATCGGTGTGGTCAAGATTGTTCAGGGTCAGGCCGACCTGATCGCGGCCCGCACCGGCCGTCCGGTTGTCATCAGCGCCGTCAGCGCCCGTGACCGCACCAAGAACCGCGACGCCGACCTGTCGGGCTATGCGTGGGAAGATGACCCGGTCGCGCTGGCCCGCCGCCCTGACATCGATGTTTTCATAGAGGTCATGGGGGGCCATGAAGGCCCCGCCAAAGACGCGACCGAGGCTGCCATTGCCGAGGGCAAGGACGTCGTCAGCGCCAACAAAGCCCTGCTGGCGATCCACGGCCACGCCTTGGCCCTCGCCGCCGAGGCCAAAGGCAGCCTGATCCGCTTCGAGGCCGCCGTCGCAGGCGGTATTCCGGTCATCAAGACCCTGATTGAAGGGCTGGCGGGCAATCAGATCACCCGCGTGATGGGGGTGATGAACGGATCGTGCAATTATATCCTGACCCGAATGGAACATGCGGGGCTCAGTTATCAGGCGGTGTTCGACGAGGCCCAACAGCTGGGCTATCTCGAGGCCGATCCGAACCTTGACGTCGGCGGAATCGACGCCGGGCATAAACTGGCGCTGCTGGCGGCCATCGCCTTTGGCACGCAGATCGATTTCGACGCGGTCGAGCTTGAGGGGATCGGCGCGATCAGCATCGACGATATCCGGCAGGCTGCCGACATGGGCTACAAGATCAAACTGCTGGGCGTCGCGCAGATGACCGGACGGGGCCTTGAACAGCGAATGTCGCCCTGTCTGGTGCCCGACACTTCTCCACTGGGACAGTTGCAGGGTGGGACGAATATGGTGGTACTTGACGGTGATGCCGTCGGCCAGATCGTCTTGCGCGGCGCCGGTGCCGGGATGGGCCCGACGGCTAGTGCGGTGATGGCCGATGTAATCGACATTGCGCGCGGCCTGCGTCTGCCCACATTTGGGCAGCCTGCCGCAAGTCTGAAAAAAGCCCGCGCCGCCCGTGCCGCGGTGTCGGCACCATATTATCTGCGCCTGCAGTTGCTCGATAAACCCGGCGCTTTGGCGCGGGTCGCGCGGGTTTTGGGCGAGGCCGGGATCAGCATCGACCGGATGCGCCAATATGGCCACGAGGATACCGCCGCCCCGGTGCTGATCGTGACGCATAAGACGATCCGTACGGCGCTGGACGAGGCGCTGGCCGGATTTGCCGACACCGGAGTCGTCATTGGCGCCCCGGTGGCGATCAGAATCGAGGCCGTCTGATACGTCAGGCGGCTTGTCGCAGAGTGATCCGGGCTTGTCCGGCTGTCTCCTGAAGCGCCCGAAACGCAGACGACAGGGCGAACGTCGTCAATTTGACCCTAACGACGGGTCCGCGACGGACGCGGCCCAACAACCCGCAGGCCCGCATGACGGCAAGATGGTGGCCCATCGAGGTTTCAGGGATTCGCAGCGTTCGGCGCAGCACCGTACAGGACTCGCCCGCCGCCGGATGACGGGCAAGCAGCTGAAAAATACGAATCCGGCGCGGGTGCGACAACGCCTTGCAAGAGCGGGCGTAAAGTTCAGCTTTGGTCATTGAGATCTCCGTCTTTGGGGTGACGGGATACTGCGCCGCACGTCGTTAAGTTTAGGTGAAGAAAAACAGAAATTCCGTATTTTTCCAGATATAACAAAGTTTTGCATCTCTGGTTCTCTAGAGAACTAGAAACGACTGGCGGTGGTTTGCCACTATGGTAGATCATCGAATCTGAACAGTCGGGTCGACCCAAGGTGGTTTTCGCGCACAACCAACCGCAATCCGGCCGAATTCGCTGCATCGCCTTCGACAAATCCGGCATCGCCGGTGTCGACATGGAGGATTTCCAAGCGGGGGTCCTGATCGGAGGTAAGGGCAAGTGCAAGCGGTCCGCTTCATCACCCCAGACCGCTGATAATCCAAAGCCATTCCCGCCGTCCACACATTCGCATGCAATCCCGCGCTGCCCATTTTTCAAACTGGAACCGATACCGCCCTGACAACTGCATTGACGCAACGGCACAATCAACCGGAAGAAAGCCAACTTGGCGTTATGTTAGCGACGCAACCGTCGCCGCGCAGTCTTGTGCGCGTCATGACCACCGGGCTAGACGTGGTCCATAGCAGACCAAAGGACACCATCATGCCGCATGCGGACTTCAACGACCGTCTTCTGTCCTTGGGCCTGGCCCGCGTGTCCGAAGCGGCTGCGATCGCCTGCGCCTCGCTGATCGGGCGCGGCGATGAAAAGGCCGCCGATCAGGCTGCGGTCGATGCGATGCGCACCCAGTTGAACCAGCTTGATATCGCCGGGGTCGTGGTGATTGGCGAGGGTGAACGTGACGAGGCCCCGATGCTGTACATCGGCGAGGAGGTCGGCACCGGCAACGGCCCCGGCGTCGATATCGCGCTCGACCCCCTCGAAGGCACCACTTTGACGGCGAAAGACATGCCCAACGCGCTGGCCGTCATCGCGATGGGACCGCGCGGGTCGATGCTGCACGCCCCCGACGTTTATATGGAAAAGCTGGCGATCGGTCCCGGTTTCCGGCGCGGAGTGGTGACGCTCGACATGTCGCCATCCGAACGGGTCTCGGCACTGGCCGCCGCCAAGGGCTGTTCGACCACCGACATTACGGTCTGCGTGCTGGAACGGCCCCGGCACGAAGACTTGATCGCCGAACTTCGCAGCACCGGGGCGGCGATCCGGCTGATCACCGATGGCGACGTGGCCGGTGTCATGCATTGCGCTGAACCGGGGCTGACGGGCATAGACATGTACATGGGATCGGGCGGCGCACCCGAAGGCGTGCTGGCCGCCGCCGCGTTGAAATGCATGGGCGGGCAGATTTTTGGCAAACTGCTGTTTCGCAACGACGACGAAAAGGCGCGCGCGCGCAAGGCCGGGATCACCAATTTCGACCGGGTCTATACCCGCGACGATCTGGTGACGGGGGAGGTGATCTTTGCCGCCACCGGCGTCACGGACGGATCGCTGGTGCCGGGAATCAAACGCACGCTGACCCACATCACGGCAGAAACCATCCTGATGCGGTCGAAAACCGGATCGGTGCGACGGATGCAGTACCGCAACCCGCTGCAATGACCGGACTGCGGGCCACCATTGGCCTCTGCGCCCTTGTGCTGTCGGCCTGCGCAACCACGCCACAAGGCCGGACGGATCTGTTGCCACAAATGCTGGTGATGCAGTCCGACCCCGCCATCGCCGCCTTTTTTGCAGCCGAAGCTAGGGCAGCCGGTGTCGGCGCGATCAACCTGACCAACAGCGCCGGTATGCGGCAGACCTTTGGGGCCGACGCGATCGGGCTGACCCGGCTGGGCGCGGCAGGCGGCAGCCAGATCAGCTACAACATCGAACGCCCCGACGGCGCGACGCCACAAAACATCGCGCATGAAATTGCTCACGCCAGCGCCGGGCGCAATGGCTGTGACAACCACGGTGCTGTCTGGGGGGCCGCCTTTGTCGCCATCGCGCAGCGGTTCGAACCACAGTTCCCCGGCGTCCTTTGGGCGGGCCTACGTCCGACCGAGCAAGCCCGCGAAGAAGCCGCCCTTTACCCCGAAGAACGGTGCAGATGACCCCCCCGGATCGTCCGCCCTTCCTTGGCGTTTCGACTTCACTCACCGGGCGTCGCTGGCTCGGCCCGACGCCTGAAGACGACCGATCGGCCGAGGCAATCGCGCAATCTACCGCGCT
Source organism: Rhodobacterales bacterium (assembly GCA_038323615.1). GTDB lineage: Bacteria > Pseudomonadota > Alphaproteobacteria > Rhodobacterales > Rhodobacteraceae > JBBKXP01. The sequence continues at coordinate 11,923 of JBBQHC010000081.1, forward strand.
GCCCCTGCCGCTGTCACGGGTGCTGGCCCGGCGCGGCGTTATCCCGACGGACGCGGCCACCTTTCTTGCCCCGACATTGCGCGAACTGCTTCCCGATCCGCGCGGCCTGCGCGACATGGAAAAGGCTGCAGCGCGGTTCGTTAAGTCCGTAAAATCCCGCCAGCGGATTGCAATATTCGCCGATTACGACGTCGACGGCGGGGCCTCGGCCGCCCTGCTGATCTGTTGGCTGCGCGACATGGGGCAGCAGGCCACGCTCTACATTCCCGACCGGATCGACGAAGGTTACGGGCCGAACGAACCTGCGATGGCCGACCTTGCCGCGCGGCATGATCTGATCGTCTGCGTCGATTGCGGCACTCTCAGCCATGACGCCATCGGGGCCGCCAAAGGTGCCGATGTCATCGTCCTCGACCACCACCTTGGCGGCGAAACCCTGCCCCCAGCCTTTGCCGTAGTGAACCCGAACCGGCAGGACGAAACCGGGGATCTGGGGCATCTTTGTGCCGCCGGCGTCGTATTCCTGACGCTGGTCGAGGTGAACCGACAACTGCGCGACGCCAATGAGAAAACGCCCGACCTCATGTCCCTGCTCGATCTTGTCGCGCTGGCCACCGTCGCCGATGTCGCGCCGCTGGTCGGCGTCAACCGGGCCTTTGTGCGTCAGGGCCTCGCGGTGATGGCACGGCGCGACCGGATCGGCTTGACCGCGCTGGCCGATGTGGCCGGGATGGACGCGACGCCGAACACCTATCACCTTGGGTTCCTGCTTGGCCCGAGGGTCAACGCGGGCGGCCGGATCGGCAAAGCCGACCTTGGGGCGCGCCTGCTGGCCTGCACCGATCCACATGAGGCCCGCGCGATGGCCGCGCGGCTGGACGACCTGAACCGCGAACGGCGCGAGATCGAAACCGATGTGCGGGCACTGGCGCTGCAACAGGCGACTGCACGCGGGCTTGACGGCCCGCTGGTCTGGGCGGCCGGCGACGGCTGGCACCCCGGGGTTGTCGGTATCGTCGCGGCGCGGCTCAAAGAGGCGACAAACCGGCCCGCCGTGGTGATCGGGCTGGATGACGGGATCGGCAAAGGGTCGGGACGGTCTGTCAGCGGCATTGACCTGGGGGCCGCGATTCACCGGGTCGCCGCCGAGGGGCTGTTGATCAAGGGCGGCGGGCACAAGATGGCGGCGGGGCTGACGGTGGCGCAAGACCAGCTTGAGGCAGCGATGGCGCGTCTGGGCGACCTGCTGGCAAAGCAGGGGGCCGGCGACATCGGCCCCGCCGATCTGCGGCTGGACGGCGTGCTGATGCCGGGGGCAGCGACGGTCGATCTGGTGGAACAACTGGAAACCGCAGGGCCCTACGGAGCCGGGGCATCGGCTCCCCGGTTCGCCTTTCCCGACGTCCAGATCCTGTTTGCCAAGTCGATAGGGACGAACCACCTGAAACTGACCTTCGGCGACGGCCTTGGTGCCAGAATCGACGCGATAGCCTTTGGGGCAGCGGACGAGCTTTGGGGGCAAGCCCTGATCGTGCACGGCGGAGCGCGTTTCCACCTTGCCGGGCGGCTTGACCTTAACGTTTGGCAAGGGCGGCAGTCGGTGCAACTGCGGCTTGACGACGCCGCCCCGGTCCACTGACATTTCCGCCAAAAACCTCTTGCCCTTGGAACGGCCTTTGCCTAAGAGGACCGTCACCGACAGTGGCCCGTTCGTCTATCGGTTAGGACGTCAGGTTTTCAACCTGAAAAGAGGGGTTCGACTCCCCTACGGGCTGCCACTGACCCCACCGTTTTTGAGACGATTTGTAGAACCGCGGTATTGCTGCGGGATTTCAAAGCCTTGTGGTATGACCCTGCATGCAGAGACCGCAATAGTCGTCACGGGACGGCACTATATCGCCCTGCGTCTCTGTTG
>JBBQHC010000082.1:0-13589 GCA_038323615.1 Rhodobacterales bacterium
CCAGATGTTCCAGACAGGTCTCGGTGCTGTCGAAACGCTTTGCAAATGTCCATTTGGCGGCAGATACAGACGTCTTTGAGAGGTCCTTTCGCTCGCGCATGGCTTGCCAATCGTCCGGAAGTGCATTGCGCGGATCGACGATATGAACCTTCTCAACGCCTAGGGCATTCGCGTTGCGTATAACTGTACCAACATTTTTGATGTCTGACGGGTCTTCGATGACGGCAATTAAATTCTTGCAGCGGAATGCCTTGATCTCATTAGCGCGTTTGCGGACTGAAGTTCTTTTTGGTTGGATTTCCACATCGTTCATGGCTGCCGTTTTACCACGGCCAACCTGTTTTTCAAGCCGGCACCAACTTGGTCAGTAGAACAAGAGCGTCGCTCTGGGCATAGGAACCCAGACACTAACTGCCCACCATCACGCCGCCCCCCTTGCCGCCACATCCCAATCCTGCCACCACTCCCTCATGACACCCCAACGCCCCCTGATCGGGATCCTCTGGATGGTCCTGACCGGCCTCTGCTTTGTTGCCGTGACGGCTATCGTCAAGCATCTGGGCAGCGACATCCCGGCGGCGCAATCCGCGTTTCTGCGCTACTTCCTTGGCCTGATCTTCCTGATCCCGATGATCCGCCCGATCCTTGCGGCCCGTCTGACCACCCGGCAACTCAAGCTGTTCGCCTTTCGCGGTATCGCCCATACCGGCGCAGTGATCCTGTGGTTCTTTGCGATGGCCCGGATCCCCTTGGCTGAGGTGACGGCGATGAATTACCTCTCGCCGATCTACGTCACCTTGGGCGCGGCGCTCTTTTTGGGCGAAAAGCTGCCCCTGCGTCGGGTGATCGCGGTGGTCGTCGCCCTGTTTGGCGCAGTCATCATCCTGCGCCCGGGCCTGCGCACGGTTGAACCCGGACATATCGCCATGCTGGTGACCGCCGTCCTGTTCGCGGTCGGCTATCTGATCGCCAAAATGTTGGCGGACGAGGTCAGCCCCTCCGCCGTCGTCGGCATGTTGTCGATCACCGTGACAATTGGGCTTGCCCCGTTCGCCTATGCGGTCTGGGTGCCGGTGACGGGGACCGATCTGGTGTGGCTGCTGCTGGTCGCCAGTTTCGCCACCGCAGGCCACTACACCATGACGCTGGCCTTTGCCGCCGCCCCCTTGACGGTGACGCAGCCGGTGACGTTCCTGCAACTGATTTGGGCGGTCACATTGGGCTGGCTGGTCTTCGGCGAAGGGATCGACGGCTATGTGATCCTGGGTGGCGCGATCATCATGGCGTCGATTAGTTTCATCACCTGGCGCGAGGCCCGCGCCCGGCGCAGCGTCACCCCAGCACTGCCGCAGACCGAGGTCTAATTTGCCAACCTTGCGAGCACGGAATCGTGCGTCACCTGCCCGACGGTCTGGCCGCCATCGACCACCGCCAACGCATCGGATTTCTGCAACAGCGAGATGATGTCCTTGACCGGGGTTTCCGCGCCGATCTGCGGCCCCGTGCCAGCCCCGGCGACCATCACATCACGTGCCGTCAGCACTCCCAGCGGGTTCATATGGGCGACGAAATCGGCCACGTAGTCGTTGACGGGATTGGTAAAGATATCGCGCGGGGTGCCGCATTGGATGATCCGGCCGCCCTCCATGATCGCGATCCGGTTGCCAAGTTTGAAGGCCTCGTCCAGATCGTGCGATACGAAAATGATCGTGCGTTTCAGTTTTTGTTGCAGGTCCAGCAGTTCATCCTGAAGACGTGCCCGGATCAGCGGATCGAGCGCCGAAAACGGTTCGTCCATCAGCAGGATCGGCGCCTCGGTCACAAAGGCCCGGGCCAGCCCGACGCGCTGCTGCATGCCGCCCGACAATTCGCCGACCTTGCGGTCAGCCCAATCGGACAGGCCTACCAAGGCGAGTTGCTCGTTGACCTTGGCGGCGCGTTCGGCCTTGCCGATCTTGGCCAATTCCAGCCCCAGCCCGACATTGTCGCGCACGCTGCGCCACGGTAGCAGACCGAATTGTTGAAACACCATCGCCACACATTCGCGCCGAACCCGCAACAGATCGGGGGTCTTGGCATTGGACACATCGCAGGACCAGTCGCCGTCATTGACCACCACCTTGCCCCGCGCCACCGGGTTCAGCCCGTTGACGGCGCGCAGCAGGGTCGATTTGCCCGACCCCGAGAGGCCCATCAGAACCAAAATCTCGCCCGACTGCACATCGAGCGAACAGTCGTGGACACCCAAGACCTGCCCGGTCGCCTTTTGGATCTCGGCCCGGTCCTGCCCCTTGTCCATCAGCGGCAGGGCGACCTGTGGCTTGTCGCCAAAGACGATGTTGACGGCATCAAAACTGACTGCGACGCTCATTTCTTTTGCACCTGCAACATGACCCGCAGCACGGTCGCCAGCGCGACGATGACAAAGCCTGATTCGAACCCCAGATCGGGTTTCATCCGGTTCAGCCCGTTCATCACCGGCTGACCCAGACCGCCGGCACCGACAAGCGTGGCGATGACGACCATCGACAGCGACAGCATGATGGTCTGGTTTAGTCCGATCATGATTTGCGGAAAGGCCGAGGGGAATTCGACCTTCATCAGTCGCTGCATCGGCGTCGCGCCAAAGGCGGTAGCGGCCTCTAATAGTGCCGTCGGCGTTTTCGATATTCCCAGATGGGTCAGGCGGATCGATGCGGGCAGGGCGAAAATCACCGTCGCGATCAGGCCGGGCACCGGGCCAAGGCCAAAGAAGATGACCGCCGGGATCAGATAAACGAATGGCGGCAGCGTTTGCATCAGGTCAAGGACAGGTTCCAGCGCGTTGAACACCCAATCGCGGCGCGCCGCCCAGATGCCGGTGGGAACACCCAGCCCCATGCAGACGATGCAAGACACAAGGATCAAGGCGAGGGTGTCGATCGTATCGCTCCAGTAGCCCTGATTGATGATGAACAGCATGCCCAGGGCGACGACGGCGACGCGCACCAGGCTGCGGTGCAGGGCATAGGTGATGGCGACGAATACCACCGTCAACCCGATTGGGCCAAGCGCGGCAAGGCCCCAGGTCACGCCCGAAATCAGGCCGCCTAAAATGTCCGAAATGTAGTCGAACACGCCTTTCGCATTGATCTTGAGCCATGCAACGACGCTTTGCGCTGCCGCCCCGACCGGGATTTTCGCGGCCGTCAAGCCACTGATCAGTCCATCAAAAATCGCCACACCAGCCCCCGCAATGGTGGCCCCGGCCTGCGCCGGGGCCTGCCGATCAACTTGCCAGTGCGGATTTAACCGCAGCGACGGCATCGCCACCGTCCATGGTTGTTACCCCGTCCAACCAAGGCATCCATGCGTCGGGATTAGCCGCCAGCCAGGCCTTGGCCGCCGCCTCGGGGTCTTTCCCGTCATCCAGGATCGCGCCCATGATCTCGTTTTCCATTGCCAGCGAGAACGACAGGTTTTCCAGCAGCTTGCCGGTATTCGCACATTCGGCCACATAGCCGGCGCGGGTGTTGGTCGCCACCGTGGCACCGCCCAGATCGGGGCCGAACCAGTCGTCGCCGCCGGGCAGATAGGTCATGTCGAAATTGGCGTTCATCGGGTGCGGTTCCCAGCCAAGGAAAACGACAGCCTCGCCCCTGTCATCGGCGCGTTCGACCTGCGCCAGCATCCCCTGCTCGGAACTTTCGACGACCGAAAACCCGGTCAGTCCGAATTCGCCGGAATCGATCATGTCCATGATCAGGCGGTTACCGTCGTTGCCGACCTCGATGCCGTAAATCTTGCCGTCCAGCGCATCTTTGGCCTGCGCGATTGAGGCGAAATCGGTGATCCCGGCGGCAACGCCTGCGGCATTGGTGGCCAGAGTATATTTCGCACCTTCAAGGTTGGTGCGCACGGTATCGACGGTGCCGGCATCGCGGTAGCTGGCGATATCACCCTCCATCGTCGGCATCCAGTTGCCCAGGAACACGTCGATATCGCCTTCGGCCATCGACGCATAGGTGACGGGCACCGACAGCACCTTGATATCGGTCTGGTATCCCAGCGCCTTCAGCACCAGCGTCGTTGCCGCCGTCGTCGCGGTGATGTCGGTCCAGCCGACATCCGAAAAACGCACCGTATCGCATTGTGCATGTGACGCGGCAAAGGCAGCAGTCCCTGTGCTTGCGGCGATGACAATGGCCAGCGCGGATATTGAAGTTTTCAAGGTCATGGCAGTCTCCCGGTTATTTCGTTTTTGGTGCCGGAGGTCTCCGGCGGTTTCTTGATTGACGAGTCAATAAAAACCCCTCTAGGGTCGCTTGGCAACCCCTAACCGGAGTCAATATGCCCAAGCTTGGGATGGAACCTATACGCCGCGCGGCTTTGGTGAAAGCCACCATTGCTGAAATCGGCGTGGCCGGATCGCTGGACGTAACGGTCAGCCAGATCGCCAAGCGGGCAGGTATGTCATCGGCGCTGGCGCACCATTATTTCGGCGGCAAAGATCAGATTTTCCTTGCCGCAATGCGCCATATCCTGACTGTTTACGGCGCCGAGGCGCGGGGCGCGCTGGTCATGGCCGAGGGGCCGCGCGGGCGGGTCGAGGCGATTGTCAGGGCCGGGTTTACCACGACGAATTTCCGCCGCGATGTGGTCGCTGCGTGGCTGAACTTTTACGTGTTGGCCCAGTCTTCGCTCGCCGCCCGCCGCCTGTTGACGATCTATCAGCGCCGTTTGCAATCCAACCTGATTGATGCCCTGCGGCCCTTGGCCGGGGACCGCGCTGCCGACATCGCCACCCGTCTTGCTGCCCTGATCGACGGGATGTATCTGCACGCCGCCCTTGGGGTGCATTTGCCGGATACGGGGCAGGCGACCCACCACTTGCTGACCTTTCTCGACATCGAACTAAAGGCCGCGACATGACCAGACCCAACATCCTGATCATCATGGTCGACCAGTTGAACGGCACCCTGTTTCCCGATGGCCCCGCCGATTGGCTGCATGCGCCGCATCTGAAATCGCTTGCCGCGCGGTCCACCCGTTTCGCGCAAACCTACACTGCCAGCCCGCTCTGCGCTCCGGCCCGCGCATCGTTCATGTCGGGGCAACTGCCCAGCCGCACCCGCGTATATGACAACGCCGCCGAATTCGCCTCGAGCATCCCGACCTATGCCCACCACTTGCGCCGGGCCGGCTATCAGACCTGCCTGTCGGGCAAGATGCACATGGTCGGCCCCGACCAGTTGCACGGCTTTGAAGAACGCCTGACCACCGACATCTACCCCGCCGATTTCGGCTGGACGCCGGATTATCGCAAACCCGGTGAACGGATCGACTGGTGGTATCACAACATGGGGTCGGTGACGGGCGCAGGCGTCGCCGAGATCACCAACCAGATGGAATACGATGACGAGGTCGCCTATCACGCCAACCGCAAGATCTATGACCTGTCGCGCGGGCACGACGCCCGGCCGTGGTTCTTGACGGTCAGTTTCACCCATCCGCACGACCCCTATGTGGCGCGGCAGAAATACTGGGACTTGTATGCCGATTGCGCCCACCTCAACCCCGATGTGCCTGCAATTCCCTACGGCGACCTCGACGCCCATTCGCGCCGCCTTTACGACGCGATGGATGCAGCGAACTTCAACATCACGCCGGCGCAGATCCGCCGGGCCCGTCAGGCCTATTTCGCCAACATCAGCTATCTTGACGACAAGGTCGGCGAGTTGTTGCAAACGCTGAACGACACGCGCCAAGAGGCCATCGTCATGTTTGTGTCAGACCACGGCGACATGCTGGGCGACCGTGGCATGTGGTTCAAGATGTCGTTTTTCGATGGATCGTCGCGCGTCCCGCTGATGATCGCCGCACCGGGGATGACACCGGGGCGGATCGACACGCCGGTCAGCACCATCGACGTGACCCCGACGCTTTGCGACCTTGCGGGCGTCGATATGTCCGCCGTGATGCCCTGGACCGAAGGCACCACCTTGCGCCCCGTCGCCGCCGGCAAACCGCGGGGGGCGGTGCCGATGGAATACGCCGCCGAAGGGTCGATTGCGCCGTTGATCGGCCTGCGCGACGGCAATTTCAAATACACCAATTGCGCGGTCGATCCCGAACAACTGTTCGACCTGTCCAACGATCCGCAGGAACTGACCGACCTTGCGGAAAACCCTGCTCACGCGGCCACTTTGGAACGCTTCCGCATCGCCGCCGCCGCGCGTTGGGATCTGGACGATTTCGACGCCGACGTGCGCGAAAGTCAGGCCCGCCGCTGGGTGGTTTACGAGGCGCTGCGCAACGGCAACTACTACCCGTGGGACTACCAACCGCTGCAAAAAGCCTCGGAACGCTATATGCGTAACCACATGGACCTGAACGTGCTGGAAGACCGCCAACGGTTCCCGCGCGGCGAATAACCCATTCTCTTGGCTGGAAATACTCCCGCCGAAACATCGAAAGTTTCTGATATGCCCTATGACACCCAACCCAAAGCGAGCCACTTCATCGATGGCGCCTACGTCGAGGATACCGCAGGCGATTCTTTCGACGTGATCTATCCGGCCACCGGCAAGGTGATCGCGAAACTGCATGCGGCGACGCCAGCGATTATCGACCGCGCCCTTGCCGCCGCCGCGCGGGCGCAAAAGGAATGGGCGGGCTGGACGCCGACGGCGCGGGGCCGGGTGCTGAAAAAGGCCGCCGAGCTTATCCGCGAGCGCAATCGCGACCTGTCCGTCCTTGAAACCATGGACACAGGTAAGCCCTTGCAGGAAACGCTCGTCGCCGATGCCACTTCCGGGGCCGACGCGCTGGAGTATTTCGGCGGGCTGGCGGCGACGATCACCGGCGAAACGATCCAGCTTGGGGCCGATTTCGTCTATACGCGGCGCGAACCTCTGGGGGTCTGTGTCGGCATTGGCGCATGGAACTATCCAACCCAGATCGCCTGTTGGAAAGGCGCGCCCGCCTTGGCCTGCGGCAATGCGATGGTATTCAAACCCTCGGAAACGACCCCGCTCAGCGCCCTGAAAGTCGCGGAAATCCTGCACGAGGCCGGGGCCCCCGCCGGTGTTTACAACGTCGTGCAGGGCATGGGGGCGGTCGGTGCGGCATTGGTCAGTGATCCGCGCGTCGCCAAGGTCTCGCTCACCGGATCGGTGCCAACCGGGAAAAAGGTCTATGCGCTTGCGGCCCAAGGCGTGCGGCATGTGACGATGGAACTCGGCGGTAAATCGCCGCTGGTGATCTTCGACGACGCCGATCTGGAAAACGCGGTTTCTGGCGCGATCCTCGGCAATTTCTATTCGTCCGGGCAGGTGTGTTCGAATGGCACGCGGGTGTTCGTACAAAAGGGGATCAAGGCAGCGTTCCTGAAACGGCTGACCGAACGGTTGGCCGGCGTCGTCATGGGCGACCCAATGGACGAGAAAACCAACTTTGGTCCGATGGTCAGCGACCGCCAGAGAACGCTTGTCGAAGGCTTCATCGCCAAGGGGATCGCCGAAGGTGCCACATTAGCGACGGGCGGCAAGCGACCGGCCAGGCAGGGTTTCTTTCTTGAACCTACCGTCTTTGCAGATGTCACCGATAAGATGACAATCGCGCGTGAGGAAATCTTTGGCCCGGTCATGGCGGTGCTGGATTTCGAGACCGAAGCCGAGGCGCTGGAACGCGCCAACGCCACCGAATTCGGGCTGGCGGCGGGGGTTTTCACCAATGATCTGACCCGCGCGCACCGCATGGTCGCCGGGTTTCAGGCCGGCACCTGCTATATCAACACCTACAACCTCGCCCCGGTCGAAGCGCCGTTTGGCGGTATGAAACTGTCAGGGGTGGGCCGCGAAAACTCCAAGGCGGCGATCGAACACTATACCCAGATCAAGGGCGTCTATGTCGCGATGGGAGACGTCGATGCGCCGTTCTGATCCGTTTTGCACGCCCGAGGCCTGCTTCTGATGCAGGCTGATTACATCATCGTGGGTGCCGGTTCTGCCGGTTGCGCCATCGCCTATCGGCTGGCCGAGGCCGGGAAAAATGTCATGGTCATCGAACATGGCGGCTGGGATGGCGGGCCATTCATCCAGATGCCAGCAGCGCTGTCCTACCCGATGAACATGGGGCTTTACGACTGGGGCCTGAAATCCGAACCGGAACCGCATTTGGGCGGGCGGGTCATGGCGACCCCGCGCGGCAAGGTGATCGGTGGATCGTCTTCGATCAACGGGATGATCTACGTGCGCGGCCACGCCCGCGACTACGATCATTGGGCGGAAAGCGGGGCGACCGGATGGGGTTATGCCGACGTGTTGCCCTACTTCAAACGGCTGGAACACTGGCACGACGGCGGCCACGGCGGCGACCCGGCGTGGCGCGGCACCGACGGCCCGCTTCATATAACGCGCGGCGCGCGGACCAACCCGCTGACCCGCGCCTTTGTCGAGGCCGGGTCGCAGGCGGGCTATCCGGTGACACCCGATTACAACGGGGCGCAGCAGGAAGGCTTTGGCCCCTATGACGCGACGATCTGGCAGGGGCGGCGCTGGTCCGCCGCCAACGCCTATCTGCGGCCGGCGCTGAAACGGCCGAACTGCACGCTGGTGCGCGCCCTTGTGCGCCGCGTGATCATCGAAAATGGCCGCGCCACCGGGGTCGAGGTGCTGCGTAAGGGGCGCACCGAGGTGATCGGCGCCAATGTCGAGGTGATCCTTGCCGCGTCGGCCCTGAATTCACCGAAAATCCTGATGCACAGCGGTATCGGCCCGGCGCAACATCTGGCCGAGCATGGAATCAAAGTTGTCGCCGATCGACCCGGTGTAGGACAAAACCTGCAAGACCACCTTGAAATGTATGTCCAGATGGCTGCAACACAGCCTGTATCGCTTTATAAACACTGGAATATATTCTCAAAGGGATTCATCGGGGCGCAGTGGCTCTTTACAAAATCAGGCCTTGGAACTTCCAACCAGTTTGAAAGCGCCGGATTTATCCGCTCTGCTGCCGGGGTCGATTATCCAGATATCCAGTTCCATTTCCTGCCCATCGCAGTGCGCTATGACGGCAAGATGCCAGCCGAGGGACATGGGTTTCAGGCCCATGTCGGGCCGATGCGGTCCGTTTCGCGCGGGCAGGTGACGCTGAAATCCAGCGACCCCGATGCGGCCCCAAAAATCGTGTTCAACTATATGTCGGACCCCTCTGACTGGGCCGATTTCCGCACCTGCATCCGGCTGACCCGCGAGATTTTCGCGCAAGAGGCCTTTGCCGCCTTTCGCGGTCACGAAATTCAGCCGGGCGACGCGGCGCAATCGGATGCTGCCCTTGACGATGCGATCCGCGAACATACCGAAAGCGCCTATCATCCCTGCGGCACCTGCAAGATGGGGCGCAAAGACGACCCGATGGCAGTCGTTGACGCCGAAACCCGCGTGATCGGGGTCGATGGCTTGCGGGTTGCGGACAGTTCGATCTTTCCGCGCATCACCAACGGCAACCTGAACGGGCCCAGCATCATGACCGGGGAAAAGGCCGCCGATCATATTTTGGGGCGCACGCCGTTGTCGCCAGCCAACGACGAACCGTGGATCAACCCCAACTGGAAGGTTTCACAGCGTTAACCAAGGTTAACGAAAAGTTAACAGAATCCTTGAAATCTGACCGCGTTATTCTTTTGTTAACGCATGATCCGTCCGCTTCTCCTCTACACCATGCTACTTGTGCCGGTGGCGGTGCAGGCCGAAATTCGTGGCCCGATCGACGTTATCGACGGCGACACCTTTGATGTCGCGGGTCAGCGGATCCGCCTGCAAAGCATTGACGCGCCCGAAAACGGGCAAGCCTGTGGAACCGAACAGGGGCCGATGTTCGACTGTGGAACGTGGGTCACACGGGCGGTGCGGGGCATGTTGCGCGGCCAAACAGCCACTTGCGCCGCGCTGGATACCGACCGTTATGGTCGCATCGTCGCCAGTTGCATCGTGAACGGCGTCGATTTGGGCGAAACCATTGTTTCCCAAGGGCTTGCCTTTGCCTATCCGCAGTATTCCGACCGCTATGTCACCGCCGAAATCAGCGCCCGCACCAGCGATGCCGGCCTGTGGACCTTCGCCACCCAGACCCCGGCCGTGTATCGGATCACCCGGATTGCCGGGCGCAGGGCACCCGATCCGGGCTGCGCGATCAAGGGCAACATTTCGGCCAATGGCCGGATATATCATCTGCCTGACAGCCCCTTTTACGCCCGCACCGGGATTGAAACGGCCAAGGGCGAACGCTGGTTCTGTTCGGTGGACGCGGCACTGGCCGCGGGCTGGCGGGCTGCCCGCTATTGACCTGTCACCGCGGCGGCAAAACGATCGAAAAACCGGTCCATCGCCGATTGCGCCAGCGGGCGCACGAGCCCCTCGCCCATCTTTGCCAGCCGACCGGCGACTGTGGCAGTCGCGGTATAGGTCAGCCGGGTGCCATCTGGCACCGCATGCATCTGCACATCAGCACGCCCGCCCGCCGATCCAGCCAGTCCGCCGGACCCTTGGGTCAGGATCGTGTAACTGACACCGGGCACCACGTCGATTAGTTGCAATTCGCCGCGAATGGTCAGGGGCAGCGGGCCGATCCGGCGCTTGATCACCGCGCCGTAGCCGCTGGCGATATCGCCTGTAACCTCGGCCAGTCCGGGAACGCAGGTCATCAAGGTGGCCGGGTCCAGCAACCGCGCCCAGACGACCGCCGGTGGGGCGGCGATCACGTGTTCGCCAGACAGGTCCATGACATCCCCTTTGATCTGCCGCAGGGTATGCCGCGCCGATCCGTCAGTTCAAGCGGATCCGCCCTTCGCGCCAGATCACGAACAGGACCGCCAGCAGGGCCAGTATCGCGGTTGACAGCATCAGCGCCTGAAGCGGCAGGGTGCCGGTCTTCACATCCAGCATGCCCCCAGCCAGTTGCGACAGGGCGGCCCCACCGGCGACCATCATCGCGCCGCCCAACCCGCTTGCGGTGCCCGCCAGATGCGGGCGCACCGACAGCAGGCCAGCGGTGACGCTGGGCAGTTGAATGCCGTTGCCAAGCCCAAGAAACGTGCAGAACCCAAAGAACAATATCGGATGGCTGAACCCGGCCAGAGTGATCAGAAACGACAGCCCAAGGCCAATGATGATGATCACGGTTCCGGCCACTGCCATCCGGTTGATCCCGACCCGCACCGCGAAGCGCCCCGAGATGAAGTTGCCGACGGCATAGCCGATCGCAGGGGCTCCCAGGGCGATCCCGCTCCACAGCGGAGAGAGACCGAACACGGCGCCTGCGACGAACGACGCGCCGCCGAGCAGGGCAAAGAATGCGCCCGATGAAAAAGCCGCCGACAGGGCGTAGCCCCAGAACCGGGGCGAGGCGAACAATTCGGGGTAGCCGCGCAGCTGGTCGCGGAAACTGACGCCCTGGCCGACGATGGTTTCGCCCTGATCGAACCAGCAGAGGGCCAGAACGCCAGCTCCGGCCAGCGCAAGAAAGACGAATATGGCGTGCCAATCAAACAATTGGTCCAAGGCGCCGCCGATCATCGGCCCGAACATTGGCACCAGCGCCATGCCCATCGTCACATAACCGATCATCGACGCGGCCTGCGCTTGCGGAACCATGTCGCGCACCACGGCGCGCGACAGCACGATGCCGGTGGCGACAACCGCCTGCAACATGCGGAAAAACAGGAACATCCCGATCGTGGTCGACAGCAGCGCCCCGATCGTTGCCAGCACGAAAATCACCAGCGACCCCAGCACGATATTGCGCCGCCCGAACCTGTCGGACACCGGACCGACGAAAATCTGCAAGACCGCTGTTGCCGCCAGATAGCCCGAGAGTGATATCTGCATGATCGCGTAATCGGTGTTGAAATAGTCAGCCATCGCGTTCAGCGACGGCAAAAAGATCGACATATTCAGTGCCGAAATCCCGGCCAGCAGGATCAGCGTGACGATATGGGGCGGGGTTGCGCGGTCTAAGAACCGCACCATCGGGGCTGAGGTCATGCGGGAGATTTATGTCGGTGGGGCGACCTTGTCCATGTGCAGCAACTGCGGGCGCACTCTGCGAAATCAAACGCTGTGCTGCTCAGGGTGCTAATTTGCGCAAATCACCTTTTGTCGGTCCTCGTGCCCGGCTAGGGTGGCTGGCAAAACGGGGGACACGATGGGCGATAATCTGGCCGAACTTGAGGCGCGACGCGATGTGGCACGACAGGGCGGCGGTGTCGCGCGGATTGCCGCCCAACACGGCAAGGGCAAGCTGACCGCCCGCGAACGCATCGAATTGCTGCTGGACGAGGGGAGTTTCGAAGAGTTCGATATGTTCGTTGCCCACCGTTGCACCGATTTCGGGATGGAGCAGGACCGCCCAGCAGGCGACGGCGTTGTCACCGGCTGGGGCACCGTCAACGGCCGAATGGTCTATTTGTTCAGTCAGGATTTCACCGTTTTTGGCGGCTCGCTGTCCGAAACCCATGCGGCTAAGATCTGCAAGATCATGGATATGGCGATGCAGAACGGTGCCCCGGTGATCGGGATCAACGATTCCGGCGGAGCGCGGATTCAGGAAGGGGTCGCCAGCCTTGCAGGTTACGCCGAGGTATTCCAGCGCAATGTCATGGCATCCGGTGTGGTGCCGCAGATCAGCCTGATCATGGGGCCCTGCGCGGGTGGCGCGGTTTATTCGCCGGCGATGACCGACTTTATCTTTATGGTCAAAGACAGCTCTTACATGTTCGTCACCGGCCCTGACGTGGTCAAAACCGTGACCAACGAAGTGGTGACAGCCGAAGAACTGGGCGGAGCGACGACCCACACCCGCAAATCTTCCGTCGCTGACGGTGCGTTCGAAAACGATGTCGAGGCATTGGCCGAGGCCCGCCGCCTGATCGACCTGCTGCCGTTGAACAATCGCCAGAAACCGCCCGTGCGCCCGTTTTTTGACGATGTAAATCGGGTCGATCCGTCGCTAGACACCCTGATCCCGGACAGCGCCAACACGCCCTACGACATGAAGGAACTCATCCTGAAACTGGCCGACGAGGCGGATTTCTACGAGATTCAGCGCGACTATGCCAAAAATATCATCACCGGGTTCATCCGGCTGGAAGGATCGACCGTGGGCGTCGTCGCCAATCAGCCGATGGTGCTGGCGGGCTGTCTGGATATCGATTCCAGCCGCAAAGCCGCCCGTTTCGTGCGGTTCTGCGATGCCTTTGAAATCCCGATTCTGACGCTGGTCGATGTGCCCGGTTTCCTGCCCGGCACCGAGCAGGAATTTGGCGGGGTCATCAAGCACGGCGCGAAATTGCTGTTCGCCTATGGCGAGGCGACGGTGCCCAAGGTTACGGTGATCACCCGCAAGGCTTACGGCGGGGCTTATGACGTGATGGCGTCCAAGCACCTGCGCGGCGATTTCAACTATGCTTGGCCAACGGCAGAAATCGCGGTGATGGGCGCGGAAGGGGCGGTGAACGTTCTCTATCGCCGGGAACTGGCCGGGACTAAAAATGTGGAGAAGGCGCGCCAGGAAAAAATTGCAGAGTTCAACGAGAAGTTTGCCAATCCCTA
>JBBQHC010000083.1:0-13499 GCA_038323615.1 Rhodobacterales bacterium
ACACGGGCGGCGATTTCTTCTGCGCTATGCGGTCGGGCCTTGGATTTCAGCGGGAATTCAAGGTTGCCGCGCACGGTCAGGCGCGGGTAAAGCGAATATTGCTGCAACACCAGCGCCACGTCGCGTTGCGCCGCGTTCATCCCCCCGACATCCTGCCCGTCGATCAGCACCTGACCCGTGGTCGGCTTTTCCAGCCCCGCGATGATCCGCAAGGTCGTCGTCTTGCCCGCCCCGGTCTGACCCAGCAGCACGAAAAACTCGCCATCCCTGATGTCCAGATCCAGCCCCCGCAGCGCCCTTGTGCCGCCATAGGTTTTGGTGACGCCGCGCAGGGAAATATCGGCCATCAGCTTGCCTTTCGCAGGGCCATGCCGCTGGCCCGGTCAAAGAAATGTGCCTGCGCGGTGTCGAGACCGACCCAGACCGCCTGCCCTTCGCCACTGACGAAACCGCTTTCGGTGCGTGCCCGCAACGTGGTGTTTCCGACCCGCACATCGACGATGTCATGCGAGCCGAGCGGTTCGATGTTCGTCACCTTGGCCGCCAGATGGCCAGCGGTTTCGCCATGCGCCAATGTGACCCCTTCGGGCCGGATACCCAGCGATACCGCCTGCCCCGCCCCGACCCCGGCCAGCGGTTCGGCCCCAACCACAAAGGCGCCGCTGGCACCGCCCAGCGTCACGCCCTCGCCCGTCACCACCACGTCGGTCACGTTCATCACCGGGCTGCCGACAAACTGCGCGACGAACAGGTTAGCGGGGCGCAGATAGACCGCGTCGGGGGCGCCGATCTGCTGCAGCACGCCGTCGTGCATGATGACAATCCGATCGGCCAGGCTCATCGCCTCGATCTGATCGTGCGTCACATAGACCGAAGTCGATCCACGCGCGAGGTGCAACCGCTTGATTTCGGCGCGCATTTCCTCGCGCAGCTTGGCGTCGAGCGAGCCGATCGGTTCATCCATCAGAAGCGCCTTGGGCCGACGCACCAGTGCACGCCCGATCGCCACCCGCTGCATATCGCCTCCCGAAAGCGCCGAGGGGCGCTTGCCGAGCAGCGGTGCGATCCGCAACACATCGGCCACCTCGCGCACCGCCTTTTCGCGGTCGTCCTTGTTCATCCGCACGGCCCGCAGCGGAAAGGCGATGTTTTCATAGACCGTCATATGCGGATAAAGCGAGAAGGACTGGAACACGAAAGCAATATCGCGGTCGGACGCTTGTTTACTCTGGACCTGCACGCCGTCGATGCTGATCGTCCCATCGGTCACCGACTCGAGACCCGCAATCGCCCGCAGCGTCGTCGTCTTGCCGCACCCGGATTGGCCCAGCATCACGACGAATTCGCCATCCTGGATCGTCAGGTTCAGGTCCTTGATCACCTGATTTGGGCCAAAGAACTTCTGCACATCGTTCAGCACAATCTCGGCCATCAGAGGTCATCCTCGTCCATCGGTTCGGGGTCGGGGCCGATTTTCGAGGTGACCATAAAGGCGATCAGGCCGACAATCGTCATGGTCAGGCCGAAGCGGTGCAGGAACAAGCTCCACGGTTGAGACAGCGAGACGATGCCGAAGATCATCAGCGATTGCGCGGCGGGGACGAGGTATTTTTGATTGGTGCTGCGAAAACTCATTTGCGGATCGCCCCGAACGACATGCCGCGCAGCAGGTGGTTGCGCAACAGGAAGGTAAAGACCGCCACCGGGATCAGGAAAATCAGCGTGCCCGAGGCGATGACCGTCCAGTCGGGCAAGCCGCTGCCGACCTGAGACGGGATATAGGGCGGCGCCGTCTGGGCGTTGCGGTTGGTCATGATCAGGGCAAAGGCGTATTCGTTCCAGGCGGTGATAAAACAGAACACCGCCGTTGCCGCGATTCCGGTCATCGCCTCGGGCAGGACGATCTTGAAAAACGCTTCCATCCGGGTATAGCCGTCGACCAATGCCGCCTCTTCGTACTCACGCGGAATTTCGTCGATAAAGCCTTTCATCAGCCAGACACTGAACGACAGGTTGAACGCGGTATAAAGGATGATCAGCCCCAGATGGGTGTCGTTCAGCCCGACAACCCGGTACATCAAAAACATCGGGATCGCGACGACGACGGGGGGCAGCATCCGGGTGGACAGGATGAAGAACAGCCAGTCATCCTCGCCCTTGACCTTGAACCGGCTGAATCCATAGGCCGTCAACGTCCCCATACTGACCGCCAAAAAGGTCGAAATCACCGAGACGATGATCGAATTGCTGAAGCGGTTCAGATAGCCCGACGCCTTGGCCGCGCCGTCCGGCCCGCGCACCACCTTTTCGCCGCCGTCGAATACGGTCTGTTCCCACCACGGGGCGGCGGCGTATTCTTCCGGGCTGACCGGGTCGCGCAACTGGCTGCGCCGGGTCAGCAGTTTGACGAAGGGCGACAGCTCGGGCTCGAAAAAGACGGTCGGCGGCACGGTTGTCGCCAGACTGCGCGGTTTGAAGGCGGTCGAGCCGATCCAGTAAATCGGCACCAGCATGACGAACAAAGCGACCAGCACCGCCGCAATAGCGATCCGGTTGCCGATGACCTCGCCCTTTGTCTGAACGGCGGCCATCCTAGCGTTCCTTCACTTTATTCAGGTATTTCACGTAGATGTTGGTGATCGCCACGACCATGACCAGCACAATATAGGCGAAAGCCGACGACATGCCCGTCTGCCATTCCTGAAACGCCATCTTGTACAGCCGGATCGAAATCAGTTCGGTCGTCGGCTGGCTGGACAGGACATAGGCAAGGTCAAAGGTCTTGAACGCCTCCATCGTGCGAAAGATGATCGCGATCATCAGGATCGGCGCGACCAGCGGCAGGGTGATGCGGAAAAAGGTGTAAAAGCTGCCCGCACGATCAATTTCCGCCGCCTCGTACAAATGCTTTGGCACCGCTGACAGACCGGCCAGCGATAACAGCATGACAAACGGTGCCCACATCCAGATATCGACGATGGCGATGGCGTAAAGCGCGATGTCGGGGCGGGCCAGCCATTCGAAATTTCCCAGCCCAAGAAAGTAATTGATGATCCCGAAATTGGGATCGTAGAGCAGTTTCCAGAACAGCCCGACCACCGCCATCGACATCATCATTGGCAGCAGCAGCAGCGTGGTGATCAGCCCCTTGGCCGGGATCTTGCGGTTCAGCAACATCGCCAAACCGAAACCGACGATCACCTGCCCGGTCACCGAAATCAGGACGTATTTGGCAGTGATCGTAAAGTTCGACCAGATGTAGGGGTCGGACAGCAATTCGCGGTAATTGGCGAGTCCGACAAAGTTCGGCGCGGCTGGGGTCGAGGCGCGGAAATCGGTGAATGAATAACCCAGGCTCCAGAGCAGCGGAAAAATGTTGAAGATGATCAGGAACGCGATCGTCGGGATGATGAACAGATTGCGGATCGCGATATCGGACAGTCCACGGGACGCAGCGCGCGATTTGGGATCAAGGCGGGTCATCACGGTGCTGGTCAAAATCTGGTGCCTCTCTCGCAGGACTGCCGATGACTGACGTCGAGGTCAGATGTTTCTTGTTGAGAAAGGGGGCGGCGTGGACCGCCCCCTCTATCGGTCCGATGGCCTATTGATTGACGCGACCGTATTTGACGAAAGTCTCGTTCCAGTCGGCGGCCAACCCATCCAGCGTTTCCTGCGCGGTGCCTTCACCACCGACAATGAACGGGTACAGGCGCCGGTTCGCTGCGGTTAGCAGTTCGGCGAATTCGGGAACCGCCCAGAAATCCTTGACCACGAACATCGTTTGATAGAACGCCTCGTTATAGGGCGTCGCGGTGCGGAACTCTTCGCTTTCCAGCACGGCGGCGCTGGCGGTATAGCCACCCAGTTCGGCCCAGCGTTTCTGCACATCGTCACGAATGAACCACTCGAGGAATTTCATCGATTCTTCTTGCTTGTCCGAATAGCTGACGATCGAAATCCCCTGCCCGCCCAATGCGGCGAATTTCGCCCCCGTCGGTCCGGCGGGGTTTGAGAAAAATCCGGTATTGGCGGCGTTCGGGTTCGTCGCCTCGTTCAGCAGCGCCGGGAAAAAGGCGAAATAGTTCATCGACATTGCCGCAAGGTTTTCGGTAATCGCCTGATTGTTTTCGACAAAGAACGTCTTGGCCCAACCCGGCGGAGTGTAGGAATACAGCCGCTTGTAATCTTCCAGCGCTTGCACCGCCTCGGGCGAGTTGATGTAGCCGTCAACTTCGTAGGTTTCGAAATTGCCCAGTTCCGCACCGTAAGAAAAGATCGCGTTTTCCACACCCATGACGAGGGCGTCATACGAGTTGTCGGTGTAGATCGCGACGCCGTAACGACCCTCATCAGGGCGATTAAAGAATTCAGCGATGTCGAGCAGTTGCGCCCATGTTTCAGGCGGAGCGAGGTCATAGCCGTATTTGGTTTTGAAAGCCTCCATTTCGGCCGGATCTTCGAACCAGTCCTTGCGATAGGACCAACCCACCGCATCACCTTCGGCGGGAACGGCCCAGTAGGTGCCCGAATTGCCGGGATATTCGGCATAGTATTTTACCGTTGCCGGGGCCATGATCTCGGCCACATTGTTGGCAGCGAAAAAGTCAGTCAGGTTGACATAATGGCCGCCTTCTGACGCCGCACCCAGCCACTGGCTGTCGCCAACGATCATGTCATAGGCCGATCCCTTGGCGTTGAATTCGGTGAATGCCTTGGTCTGAAAATCCGACCACGGCGTGGTTTCGACCAGAATCTCGACGCCGGTTTCGGCCTCGTATTCATTGACCAGTTCCTGCAGATAATTCGCCGGATCCCACTCCGCCCAAAAAATAACGAGGTCTTGCGCGCTGGCATGGGTCGCGCCCAATGCCGAAATTGCAGCACCGGCCAACAGGCCTGTCAGTTTGCTTTTCATGTGTCAGAGTCCTCCCTAAACCCTTGGGTCCACGCGCCGCTCCACCAGCGCGGCCGGTCAATCAGGCCCGGCAAGGGGGTCAGAACCCTGCACCCCCGCAGAAAATTGGTAATACCAGATGAAAGGGTGAGTCAAGTCTGGTCTTGGTTCTGCAATGCAGCATGATTTAAGCGGTTTAGCCTTTGCCAAATGCGTTCATCGGGGGCAGAATGGCATCGACGCGGTGTGCCATTTGGCTGCCGGATGCGAAATCTGGCCTGACCAGATTGGTCGAAACAGGCAGTGAGGGGGCACGTGGGCAAAGTTTTCGTCGTCGGCACAGCCGACACCAAAGCGGCCGAAATTGCCTATGTCGCCGATCTGCTGGGCGCGGCGATCCCGGCGCTGGGCGTCATCGATCTGGGCACCCGAACGCCCGACATGACCCCGGACATCACTGCCGGCGTCGTCGCGGCCTGTCACCCGGATGGGCCGGGTTTCCTGCAATGGGGCGACCGCGGGCAGGTCGTGGCGGCGATGGGAGTCGCCTTTGCCAATTGGTGCGCTGTCAACGCCGCCGAAATCAATGGCATCATCGGTTTGGGGGGCGGCGGCGGCACGGCGATGATCTGCGCCGGGATGCGCACCCTGCCACTGGGCGTGCCCAAGGTCATGGTATCGACCCTCGCTTCAGGCGACGTCGCCCCCTATGTCGATATTTCCGACATCATCATGGTCCCTGCCGTCACCGATCTGGCCGGGCTGAACCGGGTCAGCCGGATCATTTTGCACAACGCCGCCCAGGCCCTGATCGGCATGGTCACGACCCGCCCCGACAGACAGGCGGATGCCAAGCCTGCCATCGGCCTGACGATGTTCGGCGTCACCACCCCCGCCGTCATGGCGATCACAGATGCCTTGCGCCACCGTTTCGACCCGCTGGTGTTTCACGCCACCGGCACCGGCGGCCGGGCGATGGAGGCGCTGGCCGCCCAAGGACACCTCGCCGGGATCATCGACATCACCACGACCGAAATCGCCGATCTGCTGGTCGGCGGCGTGCTGGCCTGCGCGCCGACCCGGCTGGACGTGGTGGCGCAGACCGGCCTGCCGTGGGTCGGATCGCTGGGGGCGTTGGACATGGTCAACTTCTGGGCCCCCGACACCGTGCCCGACAGGTTCCGCGACCGCCTGTTCTATCATCACAACGCCAATGTCACCCTGATACGCACGACGCCGGATGAATCTGCCCGGATCGGCGCCTGGCTCGCCGCCAAGCTGAACACCTGCGACGGCCCGGTGCGCCTGCTGATCCCGGAACTGGGCGTGTCCGCTCTTGATACCAAAGGCGGCCCGTTTCATGACCCGACCGCCAATGCCGCACTTTTTGGCGTGATCACACGTGACTTGCGCCAGACCGCCAATCGCCGGATCATCACCGCACCACTGCACATCAACGATCCGGCCTTTGCCGCGCTTGCCTGTGAAACCTTTTTGTCCCTGATCTGAAAGCCCCCTTTATGCCCGCCATTCCCCGCGCCGACATCCTTAAACGCCTGCATAGCCTGATCGCTGCCGGCCAGCCGATCATCGGCGGCGGTGCCGGCACCGGCCTGTCGGCCAAATCCGAAGAAGCGGGCGGCATTGACCTGATCATCATCTACAATTCGGGCCGCTACCGGATGGCCGGGCGTGGATCGTCGGCAGGGCTGCTCGCCTACGGCAACGCCAACGAGATCGTGCGAGAAATGGCGGTCGAGGTTTTGCCTGTGGTCAAACACACGCCGGTTCTGGCCGGAGTCAACGGCACCGACCCTTTCATTCTGATGCCGCAGTTTCTGGCCGAACTGAAGGGCATGGGGTTTTCCGGGGTGCAGAACTTTCCCACCGTCGGCCTGTTTGATGGCGCAATGCGCCAAAGCTTTGAGGAGACCGGCATGGGCTTTGGCCTCGAGGTCGACATGATCGCGCAGGCCCATGCCATCGACCTGCTGACGACGCCCTATGTGTTCAACCCCGACGAAGCAGGCGAGATGGTGCGGGCCGGCGCGGATATCGTGGTCGCCCATATGGGGGTGACGACCGGGGGCAGTATCGGCGCGACGTCATCGAAATCGCTGGACGATTGCGTGGCTGAAATCGACGCGATCGCCGCCGCGGCCCGCAATGTGCGCAAGGACGTGATCGTGCTGTGCCACGGCGGGCCGTTGTCGATGCCTGACGATGCCGCCTATGCGCTGGCGCGCACGACCGGGTGTCACGGGTTTTATGGCGCGAGTTCTGCCGAGCGTCTGCCAGCGGAACGGGCGATTGCGGACCAGATCAGGGCGTTCAAGGCAATCGGGGGAAAATCATGACCGAGAGTAATTTCATCTATCCCGCAGACGTCGACCGCTACGCCTTCGACTGGGGTCATCTGACCCTGACCTGTGGGCCTGCGGTCAACGACGCGACCCAATTCTCCGCCGGGGTCGTCCACGTCCCGCCCGGACAAGGGCACACGCGGCACAACCATCCGGGGGCCGAAGAAATCATCTATGTCCTCGACGGCACCGGGCAACAGATGGTCGAAGACCCTGACGGCAATCCAGTGACCCAGGAGGTCCGCAAGGGCTGCACCATTTTCGTCCCTGAAAGCCGGTTCCATTCCACCCTGAACAACGGCACCACGCCGATGTCTCTGTTCGTCGTCTACAGCCCCGTCGGGCCCGAGGAAGTGTTGCGCACCCTGCCCGACTTTCGGCTGGTTCGCCCTCCACATGAAAGCTGAGCCATGAACCGAATGCCCCGCGCCACCGGCCCCGCCGACCTGAATTATACCTTCGCCCAACTGGACGCGATGATGGAGGCCGAGGGTCTGGACGCCTTCGTCGCCACCTCCAAACACGCGGTGCGCTGGTTCACCGGCGGCCACCAGTTCATCTTTTTCGCCGCGATGGATGGCATCGGGCAAAGCCGTTATTTGCCGGCCTTCGTCTATCTGCGCGGCGACGCCGACCAGACCGGCTATTTCGGCAACCGGATGGAGGGGCATGAACACGCTGCCCTGCCGTTCTGGATGCCGCAACTGCATTGCGAATTCTGGGGCAGCGTCGACACGATGCAGGCGGTCGCGGCGCACCTGCAAAAGGCCGGGGTCGCCAGCGGGCGGATCGGGATCGAGGCGGGGTTCATGCCGAAAGACGGGTTCGACGCCCTAAGCGCCGACCTCCCGCAGGCCCGGATCGTCGATGCCAGCCTGCCGCTGACGCGGCTGCGGATGATCAAGACGCCCGCCGAACTCGCTCTGTTGCGCACCGCGTCCGATGCCATTGACGCGTCGATGCAGGCGACCATCAAGGGATCGGGCGCGGGCGACACCAAACACGCGATCATCGAGCGGTTGCGGCAGGAAGAAACACAGCGCGGGCTGACCTTTGAATACAGCCTGCTGACGCTGGGCGACAGCCATGTGCGGGCCGGGTCCGACCAGACGTGGCAAAAGGGCGAAGTCCTGTCGATCGACAGCGGCGGCAACCTGCACGGCTATATCGGCGACATCTGCCGGATGGGATGCCTTGGTGAGCCCGACGCCGAACTGGTGGATTTGTTGGCCGAGGTGGACGCGGTGCAGCAGGTGGCCTTTGCCTGCATCGCCCCCGGCAAGACGGCGGCCGACATGGTGGCAAAGGCCGAGGCGGAACTGAACCGCCACCCCAATGCCGCCTGCAACGATTTCTTTGCACATGGCATGGGGCTGATCAGCCACGAGGCGCCGTATTTGATGACCAACCACCCCGTCGCCTATGACGGAACTGACGCCGACACGCCGTTCGCGCCCGGCATGGTCCTGTCCATCGAAACCACGATGCTGCACCCGCGCCGTGGGTTCATCAAACTCGAGGATACCGTGGCGGTGACAGCGCAGGGTTACGAGATGTTCGGCGGCGCCAACCGGGGCTGGACGGTCAGCGACCGGGTCTAGTCCGCATCCGGCAGCACCGAAGGCCGGTCTGCCATCTGCGCCAGCTTTATCTGCATCAGGACCGACATTTCGTCGATGACGTTCCATTCGTCAACGATCCTGCCGTCCTTGATGTGGAAATGGGTCATGCCCATGATCTGCACCCGCTTGCCCGTAGGTGCGCCAAGCGTTTCCATCACCCCCCAGCCCAGATGGTGCCCCTCGACCAGCCAGCGCACCGCGACCTTGGTGCCGCCCTCCTCGCAGGGATTGGAACAGATGTGCTGGGGCATGAAGTAGCCGTCGGGGAATGCGGAATAGAGGCCGAGCGTCTGATGTGTCACTGCGCCGTGGCCATAAAGTTCGCGCATCAGCGGGCCGTGGTATTGGACGATCGGGGCGTAAACATCGCGGATCTTGCCGATCATCCGCTTGTTGTGGATCTCGTGCAGCCAGTCCAGCACGTCGCGTTCCACGTCATTATGGGCCAGCGACAGATCGGGTTTGGATTCCGGCGGATACTGCCCGATCAGGCGGCGGTTTTCGCCCATGTCGACGGCCAGCAACCCCTTGTCGAAATAGCCCTGCGCGAGGTTCTCGGCATAGGCCTGCGGGTCAAGGCCGATTTGCAGCACTTGCGACATGGTATCGACCACCAGCCATTCGCGGTAGATCATGTTCTCGAAAATCATGCAGTCGGCAATGGTCCGGGCGACGAATGTGCGCCCGGTCGGTTTTCCATAGACGCCGGGCTGGGTGTGCCGCCCGGTGCCGGTGACCAGATGCGAGGTATAGAACCCGTCATCCTCATTGCCGTTCCAGATCACCTGGGTCGCCATGCCGCGTCGTTCGGGCAGCATGAACATGCGCTGGATCGTGCCCTGGACGACTTCTTCACGCGTATAGGTAGTGCCAAGGGCCGAATAGACGACGCAATTGTGGGTGTAATGGCTGTAAATCAGGCCGACATCGCGTTCGTCCCAGATCCGGTGGGTGCAGCGGATGATGTAATCGACGATGTCGGTATAGATCGGGTCGAACCCGCGCATCGGCTGGACCCGGTCGCGGTCAGTCGGAACCATATCGACGAAATCGCGGCGTTCCGATTGCAGCACGTTCTTACTGGTGCCGCGCTTTGTGACCTTCTCGTCGTTGTCCTTGGCAGCCATGTCCGTCACCTTTCAAGTTCAGTGTTCGCACCATAATCGGCACAGAACGCATACGCTTGCAATATCGTTTTTCAACCGCCCCGCCGAAAATGGCTTTGCATCCGCGCCAGCACATCGACACCCATCTGGTTCAGCAGATCAAGGATATCGAGCGGCACCCAGTTTTCGCGGATCAGTTCATCGTCGTGCAGATAGAAGTCCATCACCCGCATGGTGACGGGTTTATTCGATGGGCCGGTGCCAAGGAATCCGCCGCCCAGGTGCATTGCATAGACGCTCGGCCAGCCGCCGGTCAGAGAGTAGGGCCCGTCACCGATACGCACGTAATGACCGCCGCCATCGCGCGCTTTCATCTTGACAAGCTCCTCCCACTGGCCGCCCCCCTTGCGTTTGGGAAACGCAGTGCGAAACGGCAGTTGGTGGTAATCGACAAAGCCCTGCAAGCCGCGCGTCGTGCCGATCCCGGACGGGCCATACCACATCATCCGGGGGTGCCAGTGGTCCTTTTGGGGCATGGTCAGCAGCCCTTCGCGCCCGGTCCCGGCCAGATCGTCATAGGCGAAAAGTGTCGCGTGCATGGCCAGTGTCTGTGCGATGCTGTCAGCCGATTGCGCTGCATCGCGCGCCGCAAAGTCGAGGCCATCGCCGGTGATCGGCCCCGCCCACATGCCTTCGGTCCCCAGACTGGGGGGCAGCGGCCAGAACCCGGCCTGCCGGATCAGGTCAAGGACATCCCACAGGCAGTTTGACCGCACGATGCGCCCCTCGCGGACCTCGTGAACCTCGCCATATCGCAGGAAAACCGGGCGGCCGGTGGCGGGGATTCCCAGCCAGTCATGGCGGAACGTGCCACAGTAATGACCGACCATGCCGACGTAATCGCGCCCCTCGAACTGCCCGCCGACGACCAGCAGATCGCGCCGTTCGACATCGGGAAGCGCGGCGAACAGTGGCGCCCACAGGGTTGCCATCAGCGAATCAGCGCCCCGCGATTCGTTCATCGGATGCGATGCGCGCAGATGGACATCAGGGTGATAAAGCGCGTCCGCCAGTGCCGCGCCGCCTTTGGCACCTGCATCGCAAAGGTCGCGCAGACTGTTGTGAATGTGGCGTTTCATCGTCGCTATAGTGTCGGGCATGGCGGTTTCCGGTCGCTGTCTGGCCCCCATCATGCCGCCCGATTCAAAAAGATTGCAAGCGTATTCAATCATTGCTAACCTGATGATGCCCCCACAGTCTGCCGGGCGCCAATTCAGAATCAAAGCTCCGTGCCGCCGATCCGGCGGGCGACAGGGCCATGCCTTTCAACGGGAGAAGACCGACAATGAATCTCAACATGAAAATGACCGTCGCCAGCCTTGCGCTGATCGCAGCAGCAGGTGGTGCTTGGGCCGAGTGCGGCATCGAAAGCGGTTCGGTGCGCATTCTATCGAACGATTTCGCCGCGCTGAACGCGATTGGAGAGGCCGCGAAAGGCTGCGCCAGCGCCACCGTTCAGGTCACCGCCAACGCCACCGAGGAACACAAGAACATTCAGGTGCCGGCGCTGACGTCGAACCCGGCTACCTACACTGTCGCCATCGTCGCCACCAATTCGATCATTCCGCTGATGAACGACGGGCTGATCCGCCCGCTGGATGAATATATCGCCAAATGGGGGCAGGATCTTCAAGAGAGCCAGTTGATCCGCATCGATGGCAAGGTTATGGCGATTGCGTTCATGGCGAATGCCCAGCACCTGTTCTACCGCAAGGACATTCTGGACGCCAACGGCATCGCCGTGCCGACCTCCTACGAGGAAATGCTGGCCGCCGCCGAAACCCTGCGCGCCAACGGCGTGATGCAGACCCCGGTTGCCGCCAGTTTCATGCCCGGCTGGAACGTCGCCGCCGAATTCGTCAACACTTACCTGGGCACCGGCAACGACTTTTTCGAACCCGGCGGCGCCAAGCTGGCAATCGACAATGCCGACGGTCTGGCCGTGTTGAACAACATGAAGGCGATGGTTCCCTACATGAGCAACGACTGGGCGACCTATGACAGCAACGCGCAGTTGCCCGTCTGGGAAGCCGGCGAAGTGGCGATGGCGATCAACTGGGGGTCGCGCGCCGGGGCGTTCATCGCCGAGGACAGCGCCTCGCCGGAAATCGCGGCAGTGACCGAATTTGCGGCTGCACCGACAATCGAAGGCAAAGGCATCCCCGGCGCCGCGCTTTGGTGGGACGGGTTCACCATTGCCAAGAACATCAGCGACGCCGACGCCGAGGCATCGTTCCGCGCGATGATGGTCGGCATTTCCCCGGCAATGATGGAGGCCAACCGCGACGCGGCGGTCTGGCTGATCAAGGGCTACGAGCCGACCCGCGCCGCCACCGGTGTGATCGCTGACCTGCAAGGTGGCGCGCGTCCCTATCCGATGCTGCCCTACATGGGGCTGCTGCACACCGCGCTCGGCGACAACCTGTCCGAGTTCCTGCAAGGCAACGAAAGTGCCGAACAGGCGCTGGCCGATGTGACCGCCGCCTATACCACCGCCGCCACCGAGGCCGGTTTCATCAACTGACGACCCTGAGGGAGAGAGCCGCGCGCCGGCTCTCTCCTGCTTTCCGTGAACCGGAACCACCCGTGCCGACCACCGGCAAGGCAGGAGGATAGTCATGCCCCACAAGACATTTCTGGCGTTCATCTGGCCGTCGCTGTTGGCGATGATCCTGTTCATCGCAATCCCGATCATCTCGGTCGCGTATCAGTCGCTGTATATCGAACACGAACAGATCATGATCGAGGCCGAAAACTGTGGCCCCTTCGGCTGCACGGCATCGGTCACCGTCGACTACGCCGCGATGGCCGAACTGCGCGAGGCCCAGCCCGCGGGCCGGTTCAACGGTCTGGGCACCTACGCCAACCCCAGCCACCTTGCCTTTAACGAAATCACCGAGATCGTGGCGAACAGCGCCAATTTCGGCGAAATCCGCAACCGGATCATGAACTTGCCGTTCTACAAGGCCCTGATCTTTACCATCAGCTATACCTTCATCGTCACCCCGCTGGTCATCATCCTGGGGTTCATCATCGCCGTGGTCGTCAATTCGGTGCCTAGGTTCCTCAAGGGTCCGGTGATCTTTTTCTCTCTGTTGCCGATGATCGTCACACCGCTGGTTGGGTCATTGGTGCTGTTCTGGATGATCGACAGCCGGGGCATCATCGGCGCGGCATTGCAGGGGGTCTTCAACGATCCGCAACTGTCGCTCAAGGCGTCGCCGACGCTGACCTGGCTGACCCTGTTCACCTACGGCGTCTGGCACAACGCGCCCTTTGCCTTTGTCGTGTTCTACGCCGGGTTGCAGACCGTCCCCAAGGACACCATCGAATCCGCAATGGTCGACGGGGCCAGCCGGTGGGAACGCATCCGCTTTGTCGTCATCCCCTACCTGATGCCGCTGGCGACCTTCATCGCCCTGATGCAGTTGATGGACAATTTCCGGGTGTT
>JBBQHC010000084.1:0-13442 GCA_038323615.1 Rhodobacterales bacterium
CGGGACTGACGATATAGGGGTAAAAGACGCCTGCCGCAGCCGGAAAGGCCACAACGTTGTAGGCCACCGCCCAGAACAGGTTCTGGTGCATCTTGCGCAGGGTCGCGCGGGACAGAACGATGGCGCCGACCACATCATAGGGGTCGCTTTTCTTCAGCACCACATCGGCGCTTTCCATCGCCACATCGGTGCCTGCGCCAATCGCAAAACCGACATCGGCCTGCGTCAGGGCAGGGGCATCGTTCACCCCGTCACCGACCATCCCGACCTTTTTGCCCTGCGCCTGCAGTTCCTTGACCTTGTCGGCCTTTTGGCCCGGCAGCACATCGGCCAGCACGATGTCGATGCCCAATTCGTCGGCGATCCGCTTGGCAGTGCCGGCGTTATCGCCGGTCAGCATGGCCACCTGCACACCGCGTTCGCGCAACTTGGCCACGGCAGCCTTGGCACTGGGGCGCACCGCATCGGCG
This sequence comes from Rhodobacterales bacterium, assembly GCA_038323615.1. Classification (GTDB taxonomy): domain Bacteria; phylum Pseudomonadota; class Alphaproteobacteria; order Rhodobacterales; family Rhodobacteraceae; genus JBBKXP01. Next base: position 471 of record JBBQHC010000084.1, read on the forward strand.
ATGGCGATCAGACCAAGGATCTTGCCGCCCTGCGCGACATGCACCACGGTCCGTCCGTCGCCTTTCAGCCGGTCGGCCTGCGGACCCAGTGGGCCGATATCGATCTTTTGCTCGTCCATCAGACGGCGGTTGCCAAGGTGGACGGTTGCGCCGCCGATGTCAGCCTGCGCCCCCCTGCCATCCAGACTGAGGAACCCCTGCACCGCCGGTATCTCCAGCCCCGCAGAACGTTCAATCACAGCAATCGCCAGCGGATGATCCGACCCGCGTTCGACCGCCGCCGCTGCCCGCAGCACGTCGTCTTCGCTGTGGCCTTCGGCGGGCACCACATCGACGACTTTCGGCTGACCCATGGTCAGCGTCCCGGTCTTGTCGAACACGATGATGTCAAGTTTGGTCGCATCCTCAAGCGCCCCGGCGTTCTTGAACAGGATGCCGTTCGCGGCCCCAAGCCCGGTGCCGACCATGACGGCCATCGGTGTCGCAAGGCCAAGCGCATCCGGGCAGGCGATCACGAAGACGGTGATGGTCAGGGTGATGGCGAACAGCACAGGCTGGCCCAGCCACCAGAACCAGACCGCAAAGGTGGCCAGCCCGATCACGATCGCCACCAGCACCAGCCATTGCGCGGCACGGTCGGCCAGCAACTGCGCCGGGGCCTTGGAGTTTTGCGCCTCTTGCACCAGCTTGACGATCTGCGCCAGCGCGGTGTCGGCACCCACCTTGGTGGCGCGATACTGGAACGTGCCGCTCTTGTTGATCGTGGCCCCGATCACCTGACTGCCGACGGACTTGTTCACCGGCATCGATTCGCCGGTCAGCATGGATTCGTCAACCAGCGAGGTGCCTTCGGTGATTTCGCCATCGACGGGGATCTTGTTGCCGGGGCGGATCACCACGATCTCGCCCGCCAGCACTTCGGCGGTGGATATTTCGACTTCGACGCCATCGCGCAGCACCATTGCTTTTGGCGGGGCAAGGTTCAACAGGGACCGGATCGCCTCGGACGCGCCGGCGCGGGCGCGCATTTCCAGCCAGTGACCGAGCAGGATAAAGACCAGCAGGACGGCCACCGCCTCGAAGAACTGCACCCCCGGAAAGAACAGAACCGACGCGACGCTGAACCCGTAGCCGGTACCGACCGACAGGACCACCAGCACGGCCATGTTCAGCACCCCGTTGCGCAGGGCGCGGACGGCGGCCACAAAGAACGGCCAACTCGGGTAGATCACGGCGGCGCTACCAAGGATCAGCAGCCAGACATCCAGCCGCAGCCCGAACGGTGGCGGCGGCGGCGTAAACAGGCCCGCCATCGGCGAATAGACAAAGATCGGGATGGCAAAGACCAGCGCCACCCAGAACCGATTGCGCATGTCGCGCACCATCGCCTGCATGTCGCCGCCGGCACCATGGCCCATCTCGGCGGCCATTTCATCGCGGGCGGTGGATTTGGCCATGCCCGCCATATCGTGCCCGGCGTGATCTTCGGCTTTCGGTGTCACCGGCATGCCCGGCATCTCGTCGGGGACACAGATATGGGCCGGCGTGGCCTCGCCCCGGCAATGCTGGCCGCAAGCCTCAATCACGTCGCGCAGATTGGCAACGTCGGTGACGGTTTCGTCAAACTGGACGGTGACAGAGGTCGATCCGGGGCCGGAGGTTGCCTTGTCCACACCGGCCTCGGCCAGCAGTTGTTTGACGACGCCAAGATGGTCTAGGCCGCTGAAATAGGCACCGACATCCAGAGTTGCGGTTTTGGTCATGTCATTTCCTTGATGTCGGTGCTGAGAGGAGGGTGTCGGCGCAGGTCGAGCGATCAGCCACAGCAGCAACCTGATGATCCCGCCGGTTTGGTCTTGGTGCCGCTTTCGGGCGCATCCGTGGCCTTGTCGGCAGACACCACCTGCGGCTTGGCCTTGGCCTCAGCACCACCGCAGCAACCGCCGCCCTGCGCGTAGTCATGGCCGTCCTGGGGCTGTAGCGGTTTTGAAATCTCGGTCATGGTTCAAACTCCTGATCGCCAGTGAAGCGAGGATACGGGGGGTGACATCGTCACGCCCGCCCTCGACCTAAAGACGCCCGAGCCTTGCCGATGTTACAGTTCAGTCCGCTGCCGTGGCAGCAGCGTGCAGCAATGGCGCCCGTCGGACTTTGTCGCATCCGCAATCCATGAATTTTCCGCCGTCACGGGCAATGCAGGACGTTTCCAGTTCCCGCCGCAGTGCCTGACGGGCGCGGTGCAGTCGAACGTTCAGGGCGTTGGCCGTCAACCCCATGTCGGCTGCAATGCGGGCGCGGGGTTCTTCGTCCAGATCGGCGCGGCGCAGAATTTCGGCGTGGTCGGGGCGCAAACGCGGAATCGCGGCGTAAAGGCAGGCGCGGTGGCCGGTGCCCTGATCGGGGTCGGACCCGCCATCGGTGACACTCGGGTCTTGTGCATAGGCATTTTCAGCACGCAGGCGCACCGCACGTCGTCTGTAATGATCAATCAGCGTGTGGCGCAGAATCTGCCCCATCCAAGCGTTGATCTTTTCATTCTGGTTCACCGAAGAACCGCTGCGGACTACTTTGAGGCAGAAATTCTGCAGCACGTCTTCGGCTTCGTCGAGGCTGCCAAGCCTGCGGCGAAGGTAGCCGAGAAATTCTTGTCTGCCTGAAATCAGGCGTTGATCGACGGCGGGACGGCGCGAAACGCGAGAGTCCGACTGGGGCTGGGACAGAATATCGTTGAACATGGAAATCTCCGGGCACTGCAAAGCGGGTTAAGGCGCGACGCAGCGGCGATCGATTGCCCTGCATCACTCAGACAGGCGCGCGGACAAGTTGAGGCGGGCGAAGTAACCGCTGGGCTATCGGGGCCGGACTGCAGGTCACCGCCCCGGCGCACCAGACACTTGAACTCAGGATGGGCATGACAGGGTCAAGCAACAGCGAACTTGTCGCTGTGCTGTTGGGCGAGGTCTGGCAATGACTTTGGCTCGATCCGGTTGAACCGTGACACACCAAGACAGCGGTGTTCATGGCACTTTGCGGGCTGGCAGATTCCGATAGTGCCCGAGGTGTGACAGCCGCCGTGGCGACAAAGAAAAGGCTCAACGCAAGAACAGCCAGTACCCCCCAAAGGGTGGTGCGGGCGAATGGCGTTGTTGTCTTCGTGCGCATCGACGTCGGACCACCGGAGTTTATCGTTTCCATGCTGTATCTGACCACCGACAGCTCTGCTTGGCCTTGATCTTGATCAACTTCATGGTCTGGAAATTCGCTAGGTAAGACATTCCTTCAACGAAGGTGCGTCGACTTCTGGTTGGCTGCCCGCATCGCAAGGAGGGTGTGCGCTGTAATTCTGTGATCAGACGCACGTCTGTAGTGATCAAGAGGCGCATCGCTGCCAGCAAGAAATGGCAACGCGATGGCGCGAAAATTCGGGACCGGGCCATGCGATTGAAGCAATATCACGACGGGTCAGAGGTGATCATCAGACTGCCGTCGGGCGGACCTGAAGGTGGTCAATTTGACACTACAAACGGCCCCGCCCTCTGGTTAGGCAGTTCACGACCCGCCGATGAAATTTCGACCGGGCGTACATCCAGATCAGGAACGGATAGATCGCTAGCGTCAGCAACAACCAGAAACCCGCGCCAGATTTGGAAATACCTCTGACGATTACGCCCGAAATGTTCCGAGATTCTTTCCGGTCTGCAAGACCGCATCCCGGCAAGCCAATTAACCAGAAAAGAGATCAGCATGGCCCTCGCCTCCGCAAAAAATTCCGAACCTCGACCTGACAACCTCGCATCCCGTTTTCCCACCGCCTACACGATCCTGTTTGCACTGATCATCGTGGTGGCGGCCCTGACCTGGATCATTCCGGCGGGTCAATATGACCGCGAGATGAACGAAGCTGTCGGGCGCGAAGTCGCTGTAGCGGGCACCTACAAGACCGTCGAAGCTAATCCGCAAGGTTTCATTGATGTCCTGTTGGCCCCGACGGCGGGGTTCTACGACCCGGACAGCTATGCCGCCAACGCCATCGACGTGGCGCTGTTCGTACTGTTTCTGGGAGGTTTTCTTGGAGTCGTCAACGCCACCGGATCAATTGATGTCGGGATCAGGGCGGCAATGCGCAAAATGACGGGGCGCGAGGTCTGGATGATCCCGATCCTGATGTCGCTCTTTGCCCTTGGCGGCACAACCTACGGCATGGCCGAGGAAACGCTGGCCTTCTATGCGCTTTTGATTCCGGTGATGATGGTTGCAGGGTTCGATGCGCTGACGGGCGTTGCGATCATCCTGATCGGTGCCGGGATTGGTACACTGGGTTCCACGATCAACCCCTTCGCTACTGTCATCGCCTCGAATGCGGCGGGTGTGGCGTTTACCGATGGTCTTATTGTGCGCCTGGTGCTTTTGATCGGAGGGCTTGCGATCTGTGTGGCCTATGTCATGCGCTACGCGATGCGGGTAAAGGCCGATCCGGCCCGCTCGATTGTCGCGGCCCAGGCCGATAGTAACAAACAGGCCTTTCTGTCCGGCGGCAATGAGACCGAAGCGGACCGGCTCAGCGGCACACAATCGGTGATCCTGATCTTGTTCGCGGCGACCTTTGTCGCGCTGATCTGGGGTGTCTCCTCGCAAGGCTGGTGGATGGCGCAGATGGGTGCGCTGTTTTTGGGCATGGCCATTCTGATCGGGCTGATCGCGCGGATGGGCGAAAAGCAACTGACCGGCAAGTTCGTCGACGGCGCACGCGACCTTCTGGGCGTGGCACTTATCATCGGTCTGGCCCGCGGCATCGTTGTCATCATGGAACAGGGCTTGATTGCAGACACGATCCTGAACAGCGCGGCACAAACCGTAGGTGGGTTGCCGGAACTGGCTTTCATCAACCTGATGTTCTGGATTGAGGTCGCGATGAGCTTTCTGGTTCCATCCTCGTCGGGCCTTGCGGTTCTGTCGATGCCGATCATGGCACCACTGGCGGATTTCGCCGGGGTTTCCCGCGATCTGGTGGTCACGGCCTATCAATCCGCAAGCGGTCTGGTGAACCTTGTAACGCCGACCTCGGCGGTGGTGATCGGTGGCCTCGCCATTGGGCGGGTACCCTATGATCGCTGGATTGCCTTTGTCTGGCCGCTTCTGCTGATCCTGACGATCTTTATCTCGGTTGTGCTCAGCATCGCCGCAATTCTTTGAAAACTGGAGCATTCCCCCATGACCACCCATGATCTTGGCGTTCATTCCGAAACTGGCCGGCTGCGGCAGGTCATCGTCTGCCGCCCCGGTCTGGCACACCGCCGCCTGACCCCGATAAATGCAGAAGCCTTGCTGTTTGACGATGTGTTCTGGGTCAAGCAGGCACAAAAGGACCATGATGTGTTTTCCACCATCATGCGATCCGAAGGCATCGAGGTGCTGGACGTGAACACCCTGCTGGCCGAGGTGTTGGAGATTCCAGAGGCGCGCAATTGGGTGCTGGACCACCGGGTAACGCCGAATGATGTCGGCACAGGCATGCTGGACGAGCTACTGGCCTGGATGCATGAGCTACCGGGCGTCAAGCTGGCCGAGTATCTGATCGGCGGGCTGGAGGTTGGCGATCTGCCGTTTGAACCGTCCGGCCTTTTCGGCAGTTACCTGGGGCCGCTTGGCCTCATCCTGCCGCCCTTGCCGAATTTCCTGTTCACCCGCGACAACAGCGCCTGGGTCTACGGCGGTGTGACGCTGAACCCGATGTATTGGGCAGTGCGCAAGCCCGAAACTCTGCTCACCGCCGCCGTCTATCGGTTCCATCCGAAATTCGCGGGCAAGGCGGCGGTGCATTGGGGTGATCCGACGCTGGATCATGGGCTCGCCTCGGTCGAAGGCGGCGATGTGATGCCGGTCGGCAATCGCACGGTGCTGGTTGGTATGGGCGAGCGGACGTCGCCTCAGGGCATCGGCCTGCTGGCGGCGGCGCTATTTGACAAGGGCGCGGCGGACCGGGTGATTGCCTGCAAACTGCCCAAGAGCCGCTCTGCGATGCATCTGGACACCGTATTTACCCTGCTGGGCGGCGATGTCGTGACCACTTTCAAAGAGGTCGCCGATGAAATCACCTGTTTCGATCTGCGCCCCGCCGAGGGCAAGGCGCCGCTGCAATTCCGCGCCGATCCGCGCCCGTTGTTTGCCGTCGTGGCCGAGGTGCTGGGCCTGCCGAAACTGACCATCGTGCCGACCGGTGGGAACGACCCGGCAGAACGCGCCCGCGAACAGTGGAACGACGGCAACAACCTGTTGGCGCTGCGCCCCGGCGTGGTGGTCGGCTATGACCGGAACGACGACACCAATGCCGCCCTGCGGGCTGTCGGCATCGACGTGCTTGAATTGCCGGGGGCCGAACTGGGCCGGGGCAGGGGCGGCAGTCATTGCATGAGCTGCCCAACGATCCGCGACGCCGAATAAACCCTCATTCCAAAGGATGACCAGATGAGCTTTAACCTCAAGAACCGCAGCTTCCTGACCCTGCGCGATTTCAAACCCGCCGAGATCGGCTTTCTGCTCAAACTCGCCGCCGACCTCAAGGCCGCGAAATATGCCGGCACCGAACAGCCGGGGCTGAAGGGCAAGGAAATCGCGCTGATCTTTGAAAAGGACAGCACCCGCACCCGCGTCGGGTTCGAGGTGGCGGCGCATGATCAGGGGGCCACCGTCACCTATTTGGGGCCATCGGGCAGCCATATCGGCCACAAGGAAAGCGTCAAGGATACCGCGCGGGTGTTGGGCCGGGTCTATGACGCCATCGAATATCGCGGTTTCGGGCAAACCATCGTCGATCAACTGGCGGAATTTTCAGGCGTGCCTGTCTACAACGGCCTGACGGATGAGTTTCACCCGACCCAGATCCTCGCCGACTTCCTGACCATGCAAGAACACAGCGACAAACCGCTGCGTCAGATTTCCTATGTGTTCATCGGCGATGCCAAGAACAACATGGGCGACAGCCTGCTGATCGGCGGCGCCAAGATGGGGATGGATGTGCGGCTTTGTGCGCCCAAGGCTTGCTGGCCCGGCAAGGCGATTCAATCCGAGGCACAGGCCATCGCCAAAGAGACCGGGGCGCGGATCACCATCACCGAAGACGTGGGTGACGCCGTCAAAGGCGTCGATTTCGTCTATACCGATGTCTGGCTGTCGATGGGTGAGCCCGAGGCGAAATGGGCCGAGCGGATCAAGCTGCTGATGCCCTATCAGGTCAACGCGAAACTGATGAAAAAGACCGGCAATCCCCGCGTCAGGTTCATGCATTGCCTGCCCGCATTCCACAATGCCGACACAGAGGTCGGCAAGGATATCGCCGCCAAGTTCGGCATTTCCGAAATGGAAGTCACCGACGAGGTGTTCGAAAGCCCGGCCTCGATCGTGTTCGATCAGGCCGAAAACCGGATGCACACGATCAAGGCGGTCCTTGTCGCCACCTTGGGCGGCTAGACGGTGCTGGTGGTCGCGGCCCTTGGCGGCAATGCCCTGCTGAAGCGGGGCGAGCCGCTGACGGCGGAAAATCAACGCCGGTCAGTGCAACGCGCCGCCCCGGCGCTGGCTGCGATCCTGCGGGCGGGGCATCAACTGGTCATCACCCACGGCAATGGTCCGCAGGTCGGTCTGCTGGCCTTGCAGGGCGCGGCCTTCAAGCCGGACGAGGCCTATCCGCTGGATATTCTGGGGGCCGAAACCGAAGGCATGATCGGTTATCTGATTGAACAGGAATTGGAAAACGCGTTGGACCACGACCGTCCGGTGGCGGTGTTGCTGACGCAAATCGTGGTCGATGCCAACGACCCCGCCTTTGCAAATCCGACCAAATTCGTCGGTCCGGTTTACCCTAAGGCCGAGGCGCACAAGATTGCGGCAACGCGGGGCTGGGCGATTGCCCCCGATGGCGACACATGGCGGCGCGTCGTCGCCTCGCCCAGACCGCAGGAGATCCCCGACCTGCGGGTGATCGAATTGCTTCTCGAGGCCGGCGTGGTGGTGATCTGCGCCGGGGGCGGCGGGATTCCGGTGGTGCGCCGGGACGACGGCAGCCTGATCGGCATCGAGGCGGTGATCGACAAGGACCATGCAAGTGGGTTGCTGGCTATTGCCCTCAAAGCCGACGCCTTGCTGCTGCTGACCGATGTGGCGGCAGTGTTTCGCGATTTCGGCACCGACCGCGCTGCGCCGATTGCACGGCTCACCCCGGATCAGGCCACAGCTTTGACCTTGCCGCCGGGGTCGATGGCGCCCAAGGTCACCGCAGCCGCTGATTTTGTGCGCGGTGGTGGCAGGCTGGCCGGGATCGGGCGGCTTGAGGATGCGCTGGCGATCCTGAACGGCACCGCGGGCACGCTGGTAACGACCGAAGCGATCTGAACGCCTGTTTGAAAGAGCCCCGACATGTGCCTCTCTGCCGCCGTGAGTTTTGCTGCCAGCGCCGTCCTTGGGGTCGGCGGCATCGCTATCACGCGGATCGCGTGGCAGCGCAACCGGCGCTATCTGCCGCTGGCACTGATGCCGATTTTCGCGGCGATCCAGCAGTTTTCCGAAGGCTTCGTCTGGCTTGGCATGACCGGAAACGACCCGTTCACCGTGCTTTGGGGGGCGATGGGGTTCATGTTTTTCACATGGTTCATGTGGCCGGTCTGGATTCCGTTCTGCGTCTATGTGCTGGAACCCCGCGACAGCCCGCGCAAGCCGTGGTTTCTGGGAATGGCGCTGATCGGGCTGGTGTTCGGCCTGCTGTTGTACGTGCCGCACGGCTTCACTACCGGTATGGTCGTGGTCGAGATCAACAATCAGTCGCTGGCCTATGAAAAATCCATGTGGCTGGATTTCATGATGCCGCGCTTGCTGACCAACACGATTTATGTGGCCCTGATTATCATCCCGCCCGCCCTGTCGCGTTACCGGCACATGCGGCATTTCGCGCTGACATTGGTTGGCGTGGTTGTGGTGGATTTTGCGCTGCTGCAATACGCCTATATCTCGTTCTTCTGCCTGCTGGCGGGGCTGGCAACGCTGCATCTGGTCTATATCATCTGGATGAACGGCTGCGCCCGCGAATGCCCCGAAATATTCGCGTGAGACTCGGCTATTTTTGCAGACGGGGTACAGAAACCGGGCGACCATGACAAAAGCGCGGGGTCACCAAATTTGCGAACCGTGTCGCCTCACAGCCAGCCCTCGATCGGCAATCGGCCGACGATCCATGACAGCGCCCGCTTGGACCAGCCTGCCTCGGGTTCGACGGTCATGTCTTGCGGCAGGCCGGGGCGCGCCACGTTCCAGTGCAGGGCCTGCCCTTGAAGGGTGACGTGGTAGGACTGATCCGGTGCGCAAAGGCTGTCGCACATGGTCGTCAGTTCCGCAAATAGTTCCGGTTCCTCGAACAAAAGACCAAGTTCGGTATTGGTGAACGCCGAGCGCAGATCGAAATTCAGCGAACCGACAATCGCCTGCCGCCCGTCCATCAGAAAGACCTTGGAATGTATCACATCGCGCTTGCGCCCCGGCAACGCGGGTTTCGCGAATTCGTGGATTTCCCCCCCGGCAGCCAACAACGGGACGCGATAGTGGCGATAGGCACCGTGGACCAGCACGATATCAATCGAGGACAGGGCGTTGGTCTGCAATGACACCCGAACGCCCCGCGCCATAAGCCGGAGCAGGACTGCCATCCCGGCCTCGCCCGGCACGAAATACGGTGTGACCAGCCGGACGTCGGTTTTTACGGTGTCCAGAATGCCCGCGACGGCCGTCGACATCCAAGGCGCGGACTGGTCGCCGTAGGCCTTTTCCGGCGGATCGGCCAAAAGTTGTACTTTGGATGTCCAGCGCAGGCCTTCGGTCAGAAAGGTGTCGGCGGTTCGTCCTTTGATCGCCTCCGCCAGAAACCGCCGTGACGCCAAAGTGCCTACGTGCCGCGCCAGACGTTTGCGAAATGCGGTTCTGTTAACCTTGAAGCCGGGCCAGATGGCGGCAATCGGCAGGGACAGGCCAAGGTTCCAGAAACTGTCGAATACGGTCGAAACCTCGGCCACCTTGTCGCCGACCAGCATGACGTCGGCATCGACCGACATCCGGTTGCCTTCGTCCGCACCGAAATAGGTATTGCCGATATTGCGCCCGCCCAAGATCGCCAGTCGCCCGTCCGCGACCCAGAGCTTGCCGTGCATGCGTCGGTTGAACCGGGTCAGCCCCAACACAAACTCCAGCATCCGGCGCAGGCCATGACCATGATGGCGCGTCGGGTTGAACAGCCGCATTTCGATCATCTTGTGCTGGCTGAGAGCCAGAAACGCCGGATCGAACCCTTGCACGTTCACATCGTCCAGCAGCAAGCGGATCCGCACGCCCCGGTCAGCCGCGGCAACCAGCGCATCGATCAGCAGCCAGCCAGCGAGATCGGTATTCCAGATGTAATACATCAGGTCCAGACTGCGCCCCGCCTGCGCTGCGGACAGGGCGCGGGCCGTGAAAGCATCGCCGTTATCCAGCAGCAGCAGCAGCCCGCTTTGCCCGGCTTGCTGCGCTTCCAGCGGTGCCAGCAGCGCATCCAGCGGTGTTTGCGGCCCAGCAACGGGAAGCGCGGTTGACACCGGCCCCCGCGCCTTTTGCAGAAAGCGGCGGTAGGACCGATGTGCCAGCCACGAGGCCGCGGCAATCAGCGCGGCGATCCCGGCGATCCACATTGCAACTACGAAACTGTGATGGATCATGACAGCGTCGCTGCCGAAAAGCTGCCAAGCCGCAGACGTGCCTTGATCGGCAAATGGTCGGACGCACGGCGCGACAGCGGACTGTCATGCGCCGTGACATCCAGCAGTTCGCCATGTGGCGACAACATCATCCGGTCCAGTGCCAACAGCGGATAGCGCGACGGAAAACTGGGCCGGGCCTGGGCAATCCGAAAATGCTTGCCAAGGACTTGCAGCGCTGCGCCGCCGCCCCGCCATTCGTTCAGATCGCCAAGCAACAGGGTCGGCCGACCTTCAAGCTGCGTGATCTTGTCGATCAGTGCGCGGGCCTGCGCCGCTCGCGAGCCGGGCAGCAGACCCAAGTGCGCGTTCACGATGCGCAGGGGTTGCCCCGCAATCTTGAGATCGGTGACCAGCGCCCCGCGCGGTTCGAACCCCGGCAGGATCAGCTGATGCACCTCTTGCACCAGCGCATTGCGGACCAACAACAGGTTGCCATGCCAGCCATGTGCATCGCCGGCGTCGTCCAGCGGTACCGCGATCAGGCCAAGATGGCGGCGGATACGGTCCAGATCAAGCAGTCCAGTGCGGGTGCCAAACCGGGTGTCCGCCTCTTGCAGAGCCAGAATGTCGGCCCCGATTTCGGCGATCACCGCCGTCGTCCGCACCAGATCACGCCGCCGATCGGTGCCAATCCCTTTGTGGATATTGTAGGAGGCCACAGACAATTCGGGTGGCGTGGTCATCTGCAAGGCCTATCATTGCGTTCAGTTGGTGTGGTTCTCAACGGTACGCAGCACCCACAAGCAATGCCTGTGGTGGCAACCGCCCCAGCAAATCAAACCGTCACACGCCCAAAGCGTTGCATACAGATGGCGCGTCAGTCCACCTGTGACGCCGTCACTTGCGTAGATATTTGATCAATGCAGCGATGGCCAGTATCGCCAGCACCACCACGACCCACATCCAGATCCCACCGTAACCCATGTTGTATCCGGTCATCGTTTTCGGTCCTTCCGTGGTTGCATACCGATGATATTGACCTACCTCCCGGCCTCTGTCTTTGATCCAGATCAGAGCTTTGACACCTGTGCGTGCTTAACGTTGCGCAGGGTTCGCATTACAACGTCGGTGCATGGATCAGCGGCAAATGAAATGGTAGCAACGAGATATGACAACTGATCCTTACGCGGCGTTAGGTCTGACCAAATCTGCCACTGCGGCAGACATTAAAAAGGCCTACCGCAAGTTGGTGCGCACCTCGCATCCCGATCTGCACCCGGATGATGCCGGAGCCGAGGCGCGGTTCAAGGCCGTGTCGGCAGCCTATGACCTGTTGAAAGACCCCGCGACCCGCGCCCGGTTCGACGCTGGCGAAATCGATGCGACCGGCGCCGAACGCCCGCCCCGGACCTATTACCGCGATCATGCCGAAGCCCCGGGTCAAAGGTTTGGTCAGGGGGCGGGGTTTCAGGGATCCGGCTTTGAAGATTTCGACGATCCGTCTGACATTTTTGCCCATATCCTGCGGCAACGCAGCCGTGGCGGTGGGGCGGGATTTGCGCAACCCGGTCCCGACTTGCGCTATACGCTCGAGGTGCCGTTTCTGGATTCCGTGCGCGGCGCCAAGACCCCTATCAGCCTGCCCGAAGGTGGCAATCTCGAGGTGCAAATTCCCAAGGGAATGCAGGATGGCCAGACCCTGCGCCTGCGCGGACGCGGCGGTGCCGGTTTTGACGGCGGCCCGGCGGGTGATGCCCTTGTCACAGTGCGGGTGCGCCCGCATTCGGTGTTCAGCCGTGACGGCGACGATATCCAGATCACCCTGCCGATCACGATCGATGAGGCGGTTCTGGGCGGCAAGGTCAGCGCCCCGACCATCGACGGGCCGGTCAGTGTCACGATTCCCAAGGGCGCAAGCAGCGGGCGCGTCTTGCGGTTGCGCGGGCGCGGGGTGCAGCGCGCCAACCGTCCTGCAGGCGACGCGCTGATTGCCCTGCGGATCGTTGCCCCGCCCGAATCCGACGCGGCGCTGGCGGATTTTCTGCGTGAATGGCGGAAAACCCACGCGCATGACCCACGCAAAGCGATGCTGAAGGAGACGCCGGAATGACCGAGAATTGCACACCAGAACAGGCCGTTGACTGTGTTCCGGGCCTGTCGCATGCCCGGCTTGTCGCATTTCTGGACGCCGAACTTGTCTTGCTGACAGACGCGGCCGACGGCCCGGTGTTTCGCCCGATTGATCTGGCACGTTTGG
>JBBQHC010000085.1:0-13441 GCA_038323615.1 Rhodobacterales bacterium
CTTGTTCACCACGTCGCAGGCGACGCCGTTCTGCGCCAGCCAGGCCGCCGTGCCGCGTGTACAGATCAGCGAAAACCCAAGTCCGACAAGGATTTCTGCGGCTTCGATCATATCAGCCGTCTTGTCCATGTCCTTGATCGAGATGAACACATTCCCCTCGGTCGGCAGGATCGTCCCGGCCCCCATCTGTGCCTTGAGAAAGGCGCGGGGAAAATTGCGGTCCCAGCCCATGACTTCGCCGGTGGAGCGCATTTCGGGGCCCAAGATCGTATCGACGCCGGGGAAGCGAGCGAAGGGCATCACCGCCTCTTTCACCGAAAACCACGGGGTTTTCGGATCGGCGAGGGTAAAGGCATCGCCCAAGGGCAGTACCTCCATCGGGTCAGCCGTCAGGTCGTAAGGCGGGCGGTGCGGGAAGTTCGAGAGCGGTTCGCCGGCCATCAGGCGGGCGGCGATCGAGGCAATCGCGCTGTCCGTCGCTTTGGCCACGAAGGGCACAGTGCGCGAGGCGCGGGGGTTGACCTCGATCAGGTAAACTTCGTTTTCCCCGGCGTCATTGGCTTTGACCGCGAACTGGATATTCATCAGGCCGACGACATGAAGTGCAAGCGCCAAGGCGTTGGTTTGTTTGGTGATTTCTGCGATCACATCTGCCGGCAAGGTGTGCGGCGGCAGGCAGCAGGCGGAATCGCCGGAATGCACCCCGGCCTCTTCGATGTGCTGCATGATGCCGGCGACGTGGACGTTTGTGCCGTCGCAGAGGGCGTCGACATCGACCTCGACCGCGCCGGACAGGTAGCTGTCGAGCAGGACCGGGGATTTGCCGCTGACCACGACAGCCTCGGATATGTAACGCTCCAACTGCGCCTGGTCGCGCACGATTTCCATCGCCCGCCCGCCGAGAACGTAGGAGGGGCGGATCACGAGGGGGAAGCCGATATCGGCGGCGATGGCGAAGGCTTCGGCGTCTGAGCGGGCGATGCCGTTGACCGGCTGTTTCAGGCCAAGGCGGGTCACAAGCTGCTGGAAACGCTCGCGATCTTCGGCAAGGTCGATGGCGTCCGGCGTAGTACCGAGGATCGGAATCCCGGCCTCGTGCAACGCATTCGCCAGTTTCAGCGGGGTCTGCCCGCCGAATTGCACAATAACGCCATGCAACGTGCCGTTGTCCTGTTCGACCCGCATGATTTCCATCACGTGTTCAAAGGTCAGCGGTTCGAAATAAAGCCGATCGGAGGTGTCGTAATCGGTGCTGACGGTTTCCGGGTTGCAGTTGATCATGATGGTTTCATAGCCCTGTTCGGTCAGGGCATAGCAGGCGTGGCAGCAGCAATAGTCGAATTCAATGCCTTGGCCAATCCGGTTCGGACCACCACCCAGAATAACCACCTTCTTGCGGTCCGATGGTCGCGCTTCGCATTCCACATCGCCCATCGCCGGGTGTTCGTAGGTCGAATACATATAGGGCGTCTGCGCCTCGAATTCGGCGCCGCAGGTGTCGATCCGTTTGAAAACGGCAACGACGCCGAGGTTGAGGCGGGCGCGGCGGACCTGATCTTCGTCGCGCCCCGTCAGATGCGCCAGACGGGCGTCGGTAAAGCCCATCATCTTGACCGCGCGCAGCCCTTCTTCGGTGACGGGAAGGCCATCGCGACGGATGTCGGCCTCGGCGTCGACGATCTCGCGGATCCTGGCAAGGAACCACGGGTCGAACTTGGTGACGGCGTAGATGTCGTCGTCATTCAAGCCGTGCCGCATTGCCTGCGCAATGGTGCGCATCCGATCGGGGGTGGCGCGGGCGAGGGCGGCAATGACGGCGGCCTTGTCGGGGGCGCCGGGGATGGCGATTTCATCAAAACCGGACAGGCCGGTTTCCATCGAGGCAAGCGCCTTTTGCAAAGATTCGTGGATCGTGCGCCCTACCGCCATCACCTCGCCCACGGATTTCATCGCGGTGGACAGGATCGGCTCGGACCCGGCGAACTTTTCAAAAGCGAACCTTGGGATCTTGGTCACCACATAATCTATGGTCGGTTCGAACGACGCGGGTGTCACTTTTGTGATGTCGTTGTCCAATTCGTCCAACGTATAACCGACCGCCAGTTTCGCCGCGATTTTGGCAATCGGGAAACCCGTCGCCTTCGACGCCAAGGCCGACGATCGCGACACCCGGGGGTTCATCTCGATCACCACCATCCGGCCGTCGTCGGGGTTGATCGCCCATTGCACGTTCGACCCGCCGGTTTCGACGCCGATCTCGCGCAGCACGGCAATCGAGCCGTTGCGCATGATCTGGTATTCCTTGTCGGTCAGGGTCAGGGCCGGGGCGACGGTGATCGAATCCCCGGTATGGACCCCCATCGGATCGACGTTTTCGATCGAACAGATGATGATGCAGTTGTCGGCGGTGTCGCGCACCACCTCCATCTCGAACTCTTTCCAACCCAAGAGCGATTCATCGACGAGGATTTGCCCGACCGGCGAGGCATCCATGCCCGAGCGGCAGAAATGTTCATACTGATCGCGGTTATAGGCCACACCGCCGCCGGTGCCGCCCAGCGTATAGGCGGGGCGGATAATCGCCGGCAGGCCGATGTCTTCCAAGGCTTCGAGCGCGATAGCGACCCCGGCCTTGAGGTCGCGTTTGCCGTTGGGCAACTTGGGCGCGGTGACGATGGTCGCCTTGGGGTTCTCAAGTCCGATCCGGTCCATCGCCTCGCGGAACAGTTTGCGATCCTCGGCCATTTCGATCGCTTCGCGTTTCGCGCCAATCATTTCGACGTTGAACTTGTCCAGCACACCCATGTCGGCCAGCGCCAGCGCGGTGTTCAGCCCGGTCTGGCCGCCCATCGTCGGCAGCAGGGCGTCGGGGCGTTCTTTTTCGATGATCTTGGCGACAATTTCGGGGGTGATCGGTTCGATATAGGTGGCATCGGCCAGCCCCGGATCGGTCATGATCGTGGCCGGGTTCGAGTTGACGAGGATGACGCGATAGCCTTCTTCGCGCAGGGCTTTGCAGGCTTGCGCGCCGGAATAATCGAACTCGCAGGCCTGTCCGATGACGATGGGGCCGGCGCCAATGATCATGATCGACTTGATGTCGGTGCGTTTTGGCATGGCGGCCCCCAAGGATGTGCAAATTGTTGGGGGTTATAGGGATGCGCCGGGGCGGCGCAAGGGGCTATTCGGCGGCGTGCCGCCTTGCCCGCGCCACCGTCTGAGCGGGGTAAAGATAGTCGCGCGTGATCGGCACGGCGCTCTTGTCGCGGGCGATCTGAAATTGGAACACGGCGAGTTTTTCGACCCGGAACGACAGTTCTGCCACGGTCAGGTAATACCGCCACATCCGCACGAAACGGTCGTCATAAAGGGCGCGGGCTTTGTCGATATTGGCCTCGAACCGGTCCGACCAGTGGCGCAGGGTTTGGGCGTAGTGCAGGCGCAGCACTTCGACGTCGGTCACCGTCAGGTTGGTCTTTTCAATGGCTGCAAGGGTTTCGGACATCGACGGGATATAGCCGCCCGGAAAGATGTGGCGGCGGATCCATGCACTTGTAGCACGCGGCGGGGCGGACGATCCGATGGTATGGATCAGGGCGACACCGTCGGGCGTCAGCATCTTGCGGACCCTGTCGAAATAGGTGCGGAACTGCGGCGCGCCGACGTGTTCGAACATGCCCACCGAGACGATCCGGTCAAAATGCCCCTGCACCTCGCGGTAATCTTGCAGGCGGATGTCGATCCGGTCGGACAGACCCGCTGCGGCAACGCGTGTGCGGGCCATGCGGTATTGTTCGTCTGACAGGGTGACGCCGACGACCTGCACGCCGAAGTCCCGTGCCAGTGTCAGCGCCATGCCGCCCCAGCCGCAACCGATGTCCAGAACACGCATGCCGGGTTTCAGCAGCAGTTTGGCAGCGATGTGCTGTTTCTTGGCGGCCTGCGCCGCCTCGAGCGTCATCCCGGGGTCGGTGAAATAGGCGCAGGAGTATTGCCGGTCGGCGTCAAGAAACAGGTCGTAAAGTTCGGCCGACAGATCGTAGTGATGCGCCACGTTGCGCCGCGACGCCCATGCCGGATTATGGGCCAGCCAGCGCTGCACCGGGCGGGCAAGGTTTTGTCCCGCCCGCATCAGCGGCGGCATGAGTCCGGCACCCCGGTTGCGCAGGATCACCGTCATCAACCCGCGCAAGTCGTCGTTGTCTATGGTGAGGGTGCCATCCATGTACGCCTCGCCCACGGCCAGATCGGGGGTCAGAAGAACACGGCGGGGGAACCCGGGGTCGGTGATGCGAACCGCGATGGGGGGAATGTCGGATTCGCCGTAAAGGATCGTGGCCCCATCAGCAAAAGTGACCGAAAGCGCACCTTGGCGGATCAGGCGATGCAAGGCTTTATCGGCAAGCGACTTCCACATTGGCGAAACCCGACCTTTTCCCCATAGTTAACACTAACTCAAATCGGCCAGAACTGGTTCCATGTCGCGATCAAAAATTTCAGTCGATGTCGTTGTTGGGCGCGGTGCCGCCAACAGGGCCAGCCCCATCAGCGTCATTGCCAGCGTGCCGACCAGTTGGTTCGACACGAACGGCACCTGCCCGGCGGCCAACAGGTCGATCGCGGCGATACTGATGGGCAGGCAGATCGCCAGCAGCAGCGCGAACCCGGTGCGGGGCCCCCAGATGAACAGCAGCGCCGGGGCAAAGGCCAGCGCGGGCAGGAAATGATAGCCCCAGCTGAGCGGCGAAATCAGCGCCAGACCAACCAGAAACGCAGGCCAGAACAACGGTTTGGTATCACCGCGGGTCCGCAGCCACAGGGCTGCCGCGCCGAGCAGGGCAACCATCGCTGCCATTGACAACCCCGACCAAAGCGCCGTCTTTTCCAGCACCAGCCAGCCCTGTTTGGGGTCGGCGTCGGGCAGATTGTCGAGCCCGGCAATGAACTGCATCTTGTCCCCGAACCACAGGTTGGCGACGGTCGAGTCGATCCCGTAGGTCAGCCGGGTCGACATCACCGAATCCTTGATAATCCTCAGTTCACGCAGAAAATCCGCGTGCAGCGGCCACCCTGCCAGTGCGATGGACAGCAGGCCTAGCACCGCTCCGGTAACGGCGAAAACGGCGCAAGTGCGATACTTGCCCGCCGCCAGCCAGAGGATCGCGATCAAGGCCGGGTAAATCTTGATCGCCGCCGCCAGCGCCAGCGTGATGCCCGCCACCAGCACCGCGCCGCGCAGATCCGCGTGCAGGGCCGCAAGGATCAGGAAGCTGACCAGGATCTGCGGCTGGTTCTGTTGCAGCGCCACGGCACCCGGCAGCGTCGCGATCATGATCAGCAGGCCAAGGGCGGTGCCGAACAGCAGCCTGATCCCGCCAAGGCCCGCGATCCGCAAGGCCAGCACCACTGTGGCCCCGAGCAGCGCCGGATTGATCAGTCGCGCTGCGAGCTGGAACCCGTCGATGCTCGCATATGGCGTCAGGTGGCTGGCAAGGGCGGCCCAGAGTGGCGGATAGACGTAGGGAAAGACGGGTCCGTCGTGTCCCTGTTCCACCAGATAAGGCCACCAGTCGGGCGGGGGCAGCATTGTGTAGACCGTCGTGTCCGTTGGGTAAATCTGGTCGAACGCGCCCAGCCCAAAGAAATGCCCGGCCAGCCACGTTGCCATCAGATCGGATGATTGTTGCCCCGCGAACAACAAGAACGGCACCACCGCAGAGGCCGCGATCATGGCTGCAAGAGCCAACCAAATCATGCGGGGTTGCGGGGTGGGGGCCATGCCTGTCCTTTGAATTTGCGCCTTTTGCAGGCCCTGTGCCGTTTTCTGCCCTGTCCGGGGGGGCGCGGTCAACGTATCAGTCGGGCAACGCGGGGAGACTGCTTTTGCGGATTCGTTTCGATCAGGGGCCGGACAGGGCGGCGGCGTGGTTTGCCGCGCCGCGCCGCCTGATTGTGGCGCAGGACGCGGGCGATGTGCCGGCGGCGCTGGCGGCGCTGGATACGGCGCGGGCCGGGGGGGCGTGGCTTGCGGGCTATGCGAGTTACGAGTTGGGCTATGCGCTGGAACCCAAATTGGCATCATTGATGCCGCCGCGCCGCCGCCTGCCGCTACTGTGTTTCGGGGTCTATGGCGGGCCCGAGGCGGGCGAACTGGCTACGGGGCCAGCAGCGGTCCAAAGCGTGACACCAGCATGGGATTTTGCGCGCTACGCCACCGCTTACGCCCGGGT
Source organism: Rhodobacterales bacterium (assembly GCA_038323615.1). Lineage (GTDB taxonomy): Bacteria > Pseudomonadota > Alphaproteobacteria > Rhodobacterales > Rhodobacteraceae > JBBKXP01. The sequence continues at coordinate 6,231 of JBBQHC010000085.1, forward strand.
TCACGCGCTGATCGGGGCGGGCGACATCTATCAGGCGAACCTGACGTTTCCGCTGGCAGCGCAGGTGCAGGGCGGCGCCGAGGCGCTCTACGCCGCCCTTGCCGATCGCCATCCGGTCGGCCACGGCGCATTGGTGTTGCAGGACGGACTGCCCGATCTGCTGTCACGCAGCCCCGAATTATTTTTCGAAACCGATGCCGCCGGCGGCATCGTCACCCGCCCGATGAAGGGGACGATGCCGCGTGGGCGAACGCCCGAGGCGGATCGCGCGAATGTTGAATTTCTGGCCGCCGACCCCAAAAACCGGGCGGAAAACCTGATGATCGTTGATCTTTTGCGCAATGACCTGTCGCGCATCGCACGGGTGGGATCGGTCAGAGTGCCGCGCTTGTTCGAGGTCGAAACCTACCGATCGGTGCATCAGATGGTATCGGAAATCCGTGCCGATCTGCTGCCCGGCACTGGGTTGGGCGCCATCCTGACGGCGCTTTTCCCCTGCGGATCGATCACCGGCGCCCCCAAGGTGCGGGCGATGGAGGTGATCCGCGAACTGGAACCGGACCCGCGTGGAATTTACTGTGGGTCGATCGGCTGGGCCGCGCCGGATGGCCGGGCGTCGTTCAACGTCGCGATCCGCACCCTGACGCGGACCGGCGACACCGCCCGATTGAACGTCGGCGGCGGCGTGGTCTGGGATTCGACAGCCGAAGCCGAATACGAGGAGGCGCTATGGAAAGCCCGCTACGCAGCACCGTTCCAGACGGCACGCGACTGATCGAGACGTTCGGATTTTGGCCGGGGCAGGCGGTGGCGCACGCTGATCTGCATCTGGCGCGACTGGCGCGGGGGGCGGCGGCGCTGGGGTTTCCGTTCGATCCGGTGGCAGCGCGGGCGGCGATGGCGGTGGGCGGCGATGCGCCCTTGCGCTGTCGGCTGACCTTGGGGGCCGATGGCAGGTTCGACCTGACAACCGCGCCGCTGCCACAGACACCGGACCGCTGGCGGGTTGGCGTTGCGCAGGAACGGTTGCGGGCCGCCGACCCGTGGCTGGGGGTGAAATCGACGCAGCGGGGGGTCTATGACCGCGCCCGCGCCGCGCTGCCCGCGAGCCTTGACGAATGGCTGTTCCTGAATGAACGCGCCGAGGTCTGCGAGGGGACAATCACCAATCTTTTCGTCGAAATGGCCGACGGCCGACGGGTGACGCCGCCGCTGTCCTGCGGGTTGCTGCCGGGGATCTTGCGCCAGACCCTGCTGGCGGACGGCTGGACCGAGGCTGTGCTGACCCTCGACGATCTGGCGCAGGCACGCGCGGTCTGGATGGGCAATGCCTTGCGCGGGCTGATCGCGTCGGACGTGGTTTGGGGCTGCAAGTGCGGAGCCTCCGGCGGGAGTTGTTAAGGCAAAGTGAAGCTGAAGGGGGGCTTGGCTTGACTTCCCTGCGCCCAAGGGGTGAAACGACCCCGACTGAACCCGAGGAATACGCCATGCACGCCTATCGCACCCATACCTGCGCCGATCTGAGTGCCGCAGACGTCGGGCAAACCGTCCGCCTGTCGGGCTGGGTACACCGGGTGCGCGATCACGGCGGTATCCTGTTCATCGACCTGCGCGATCATTACGGGGTGACGCAACTGCTGTGCGACCCGGATTCGGCAGCTTTTGCCGAGGTCGACAAGGTCCGGTCCGAATGGTGCATCCGGATCGACGGCGAGGTCAAGGCGCGGGATGCGGCGCTCGTCAACACCAAGTTGCCGACCGGCGAGATCGAGGTTTTCGTGCGCAAGATCGAGGTGCTGGGCGCCGCCGCCGAATTGCCGTTGCAGGTGTTCGGCGATCAGGAATACCCCGAGGAAACCCGCCTGCGCTATCGCTACCTCGACCTGCGCCGCGAGGCGATGCAGGCGAATATGAAACTGCGCTCGGACGTGGTGCGGTCGATGCGGCAGCGGATGTGGGACAGCGGCTTTCGCGAATACCAGACGCCGATCATCACCGCATCCAGCCCCGAAGGCGCGCGCGATTTTCTGGTGCCGTCACGTCTGCATCCGGGCAAGTTTTACGCCCTGCCGCAGGCCCCACAGCAGTTCAAACAGTTGATCATGGTCAGCGGCTATGACAAGTATTTCCAGATCGCGCCGTGTTTTCGGGATGAAGACCCGCGCGCCGACCGTTCGCCCACCGATTTTTACCAACTCGATCTGGAGATGTCCTTTGTCACCCAACAAGACGTGTTCGACACCATCCAGCCGGTGATCGGCGGGATTTTCGAGGAGTTCGGGGGCGGGCGAAAGGTTGACCAGACCTGGGAGCAGATCAGCTACAAGGACTCGGCCCTGTGGTATGGCACCGACAAGCCGGACCTGCGCAACCCGTTGAAAATGCAGGTGGTGTCGGACCATTTCCGCGACTCCGGCTTTGCGATTTTCGCCAAGCTGCTGGAACAGGAGGGCACCGAAATCCGTGCGATTCCGGCTCCGACGGGGGGCAGCCGCAAGTTTTGCGACCGGATGAACGCCTTTGCCCAGAAGGAAGGGCTGCCGGGGATGGGGTATATTTTCTGGCGGGAGCGCGGACCGGATATCGCAAAACAAATGGAGTCTGGCGTTTACAACGCACTCAACTCCAAATTCTGGAGTGTGGATTCTGACGGCAACTATGAGACGTGGTCTGAGAACTTCGATAAAGATGTGATCGGTGAACTAGAGTCCACCAAAGTTGAAGAGATCAAGGAACGCGTTTTCAATCACATGAAGGCGGGAGAGGTTGATCGCGCTCAATTCTTGATGAGTGCCTACTTTGGAAGTTTTGAAGCCGCAGGGCCGCTGGCCAAGAACATCGGACCCGAACGGACCGAGGCGATCCGCGAGCAGCTTGGCCTTGGCGTCGGTGATGCGGCGTTTTTCCTTGGCGGCAAGCCCGCCGCCTTTGAAAAGGTCGCGGGCCGGGCGCGGACAGTCATTGGCGAGGAACTGAAACTCACCGAAACCGACCGTTTTGCCTTTGCATGGATCGTCGATTTTCCGATCTATGCGCGCGACGAAGAGACCGGCAAGCTCGATTTCGAACACAACCCGTTTTCGATGCCGCAGGGCGGGATGGAAGCCTTGCAAGGCGACCCGCTCGACGTGCTGGGTTTCCAGTATGACCTGGCCTGTAACGGCTATGAACTCGTCTCTGGCGCGATCCGTAACCACAAGCCCGAGATCATGTTCAAGGCGTTTGAGCTGGCCGGATATGGCGCGGATGAAGTGAAAAAGCGGTTTGGCGGTATGGTCAACGCATTCCAATATGGCGCCCCGCCGCACGGTGGGTGTGCCGCCGGGATCGACCGGATCGTCATGCTGCTGGCGGACGAGGCGAACATCCGCGAGGTCATCATGTTCCCGATGAACCAACGCGCCGAAGACCTGATGATGGGTGCGCCCAGCGAGCCGCAGAACGAACAGTTGCGCGAATTGCGGCTGCGGGTGCTGCCCGCTGAGGGCTAAAGTTTTTTTCCGCCGATTTTTCCGAATCCCGGCGAAATCGGCGGCCCGACCCGTTATATCGGGCCAGCAACAGCCGGGGTGCCCGCCAGATGCCGTTCGATCCGACCATCGCCGCGATCCGTTTCGGCACCGGCCTGTCACCGCTGATCGCCCCGCCGGATAGCGTGGCGGCGATGCTGGCAGCACTGGCCGGACCCGACCGCATCGCTGCCGACTGGCCGATCCCGACCTACAGCGCGCTGGCCCCGGCCACCGCCGCGCTGCGTCTGCTGACCCGCGACCGCAACCGAGCACGGGACGCAGGGCAGGTGGCGCAGGCGGCGACGCTTGACGCCGAGGTCAAGGCGATGCGCGATGCCAACAGGGGCATCGGCGACGCGGCGTTCCTTGCCACGCTGATCCGGGGGGCCGTCGCGCCCGACGGCTTGCGCGAACGCCTGACTGCGTTCTGGGCCGATCATTTCACTGTCAGGGCAAATCAGGGCGCGATCCGGCATCTGGTGACACCCTATGTCGAAGAGGCGATCCGGCCGCATGTGGCAGGGCGGTTCGCCGACATGCTGCGGGCGGTGGTGACGCATCCGATGATGCTGAATTTTCTCAACCAGTCGGGATCGGTGGGGCCGAACGCTCCGGCAGCCAATGGCGGGCGACGCGGTTTGAACGAAAACCTGGCCCGTGAATTGCTGGAACTGCATACCATGGGTGTTGGGGCGGCCTATGGGCAGGACGATGTGCGCGAGTTGGCCGAGTTGCTGACCGGGCTGTCGGTCGACAATGGCGGCGTCTTTAGCTTCGATCCGCGCAAGGCCGAACCGGGAGCGGAAATGGTGCTTGGCGTCACATATGGCGCTGATGCTACGGTGGATAACGTATTGGAGGCGTTGGATAATATCGCCATCCATCCGGCGACGGCCCGCCATATCGCGGGTAAACTGGCGGTGCATTTCGTCGCCGATACGCCCGACCCCGGGCTGGTCGATGCGATGGCGGCGACATTCACCGACACCGGCGGTGATCTGGGCGCGGTCTACGCAACGCTGCTGGATCATCCGGCGGCCTGGGCCAGGGAACGCGCCAAGGTCAAGCCGCCCGTCGCCTATTTGACATCCGCGCTGCGTGCCCTCGCGGTGCCACCTGACGTCTTGATCGCGCTGGATCGCCGCGACCGGAACGTGACCCTGCAACGTCCGTTGCGCGTCATGGGGCAAGACTGGGAAAAGCCGATCGGCCCTGATGGCTGGCCCGAGGCAGCCGCCGCGTGGATCACGCCGCAGGGCATGGCGGGGCGGATTGACTGGGCGCTGTCGGTGCCTGAAATCCTGCGCCCCGATCTGCCTGACCCGCGCCAGTTCATACGCGACGCGTTGGGCGATACGGCCCCGGCGACGGTCACTTTCGCCGCCGGGGCGGCCGCAACGCGGGCCGAGGGGGTGGCGATGGTGCTGTCCGCCCCGGCCTTTCAAAGGAGATAGCGGATGGATCGCCGGTCATTCCTGTTGCGCGGGGCCGCACTTGGCTGCTCTGCCGCCGCCAGTCCGCTGCTGACCCCGGTCGCTTTTGCCAGCGCCCCCTGGGATAATCGGCTGGTCGTCATCATTCTGCGCGGGGCGATGGATGGTTTGGATGCGGTGCGCCCCTTGGGCGACGCGGATTGGGCCGGGTTGCGCCCCAATCTGGCGGTTGCGGCGGGGCCGGATCTGACCGGGTTTTATAGTCTCCACCCGGCGCTGTCACCTTTGATGCCGCTGTGGGACAAGGGCGAGGTCGGGTTTGCCCATGCCGTATCGACCCCCTACCGCGACAAGCGCAGCCATTTCGACGGGCAGGACATCCTTGAGGCGGGGGTGGCGAGCCTTGACGGCGGGTTACGTGACGGCTGGCTGAACCGGCTGATGCAGACTGTGCCGGGAATCACCGCCGAAACCGCCTTTGCCCTGGGCCGTGAACAGCTGTTGATCCTGACCGGTGATGCCCCGGTATCGGCATGGTCGCCCGAGGCGCGGCTGCGCCTGTCTGCCCAGACCCGCAGCCTGATCGACCTTGTGCAACATGACGACGCCCTGTTTCGCGCCGCTTCGACCGAAGCACTCGCCATCGTCGATGCCATCGCCGACAACGACGCCGCCGATGCGACCGCCGCTGCGATGGCGGACGATCCGATGATGGCGGATATTCCGCAAGGCGGCGAGCATGTGAAACTGGCCGCCTTCGCCGCCGCCCGGTTGCGCGGCGATACCCGGATTGCCAGTTTTTCCATCGGCGGCTGGGACACCCACCAAAATCAGGCGAACGGGCTGGCGCGGTCATTGACCGCCTTGTCGGATACGATCCTGACGCTGAAATCGGGGCTGGGGCCGGTCTGGGGCAAGACCGGCGTGATCTGCATGACCGAATTCGGGCGCACCGCCCGTGAAAACGGCACCAAGGGCACCGATCACGGCACCGGCGGGGCGCTGATCTACGCTGGCGGCGCGGTGCGTGGGCAGCAGGTGATCGCCGACTGGCCGGGGCTGGCCGAGGCCGATCTTTATGCGGGCCGCGATCTGTTGCCGACCCGGGATGTGCGCGCACATGCCGGGTGGATGATGCGCGGGTTGTTCGGGATCGAGCGTGGCATCATCGAGGGCGCGGTGTTTCCGGGGCTGGATTTGGGCGCCGATCCGGGGATCATCTTATAGGGTTGGATCAGGCCCAGGGCCAGTCCGCGGACCCGTCCGCAGGTTTCGGTGCAGGCCCGAGCGCGAGATCCGTGCTGATTGGTTCAGACGTCGACGTCGATCTGGCCGATCGTGGCGGTGGTGTCGCTGGCCACCCCTTGCGACGTGGTCACGATCGAGGCCATGAGGGCGGCACTCAAAAGCACCATTCCGGCAGTCAGAACCATCCAGTCAGTCGTCGAATTGCCGACCTCGTCATCCCAGAAAGCTTCGATGAAACGTGCCATGTCTTGTCCTGCCCTGCTGCGGCAATGGTGCCGCTGGGTTGAACATTGCCTGCGAATACGGGCTGCATTTGGCCGCAAACAAGGCGATTTCAGGCGCTTTGCGGACAAATACCGGCAATTTTGCGGCACTTTACAGGGTCGCCTGCGTCGCCAGCCGGTCCTGTACCAGCGCATTCAGCCGCGCCAGTCCGGACGTCAACGACCCGCCTGCCTGCCGCTGCGCCGCCAGTGCCTGCACCGCGCTGTCGAGGTCGCCATCATCGGCAGACCGCGCCAGACCGCCCAAGAACTGCGTCACATAGTCGATTGTGCCCGCCCCGCCCGGCCCGCGCAGCACCGTCGCTACATGCGCCAGATCGTCGTGATAGGCGACCCGGTCGGGCGTTACCCGGTCTTGGGGCAGCACGCGCAAACCGCTGGGGCGGCGGTCGGGCGGCAGATGCTGCAGGATTGCGTCCTGAAAATGCGCCAGGTCGGCGATCGGTTTGGCCAGAAATCCGTCAGCCCCGGCGGCAATCGCGCGGTTTTCGCCGCCCGGATCGCCGCTGCTGCCCAACAACACCGCGACCCGGACCGACGCATGCGCCAGATCGGCGATCAGCGCGTCGCCAACACCGTCAGGCAGCCCCAGATCGACGATCGCCACCGAGGGTCGATAGACCCCTAGGTGACGCCGCGCCGAGGCCAGACTATCGGCCCGCCGAATTCGCGCCCCCGATCGCAGGCACAAGAGGCGCAGTGCCTCGGACGCGAAACGGCTGTCTTCGACGGCC
>JBBQHC010000086.1:0-12956 GCA_038323615.1 Rhodobacterales bacterium
GCGCCGACCGTCTGCATCTGCTCCCAAACCAGTGACGCCATCGCGTGATTGGCCAAACCGGGGCGTGACTTACAGACCCAGTGGCGTTCGACCCGGCAGCCCGTCATCGCCGCCGCCGCGTCGGCGTTGCGGTCCAGGGCCGCCGTCACCTGATCGGCCATCGCGATCGTCGGGACCCGCATCATGTACTGGATTTCGGCCAAGGTCGCGGGCAAGTTGTCCGCCGTCGCCTGGCCGGTCGAGATGATCGACTCCGAGATCGACCAGCCGCCCCGGTGCGGCAACATCGCATCGCGCAAAAACCGCGACGACTGATACATCGCCACCAGCGCATCGTTCGCCCCCGGCGCCCGCACATCTGAATGGCTTTGCGGGATCGGTGCGCCGTCGGTTGCCCCCCACAAATGTGCATCGTCGCAGATGAACCGATAAATCATCGCATAGGCGGCGCCACAGTGGGTGTCCCAGCGCACCGTGTTGCAGAGCGGCAGCATATAGAACGGATGAAACGACAGCATGCCCGCCAACCCGTCGTAATAGCCTTTGGTGGCATGGATCGGTTTCGACCCGCGCACCTTTTCCGCCGGTTCGCCGGTGAAACGCAAACCACCCGCGATCCCGTGCTTTTCCATCGCGGCCTTGGTGGCCAGCAAACCGCCAAGGCCCGCCATGCCCAGCGCCGAATGGGGGTCGGTATGGCCCCCGGCAGCGAACCCAAGGCCGTCGCGGGGCGCGCGTTCGGGGCGGGCGGCCTGACAGTTGGCGGGAACCGCGTCGTATTCGGCATACATGCCGATCACCGGGCCCCCTTTGGATTTCGGGCCATTGGTCCATTCGGCGCAAAAAGCTGTGGGCATGCCGCCCGAACCTTCTTCGACGTTGAACCCTTCGGCGCGCAGCCGGGCCACATACCATGCGGCAGATCGGTATTCGCGCCATGCGGTTTCGCCATAGTCAAAAATCCGGACGCAATCCGCGGACAAGCCGGCAGCCTGCGTCGCAACATGGTCGCGGGCGGTTGATTGGGCGGATGTCAGGGGCATGGCAGCATCAGGCCGGTTGGGGATCATTTCGACCGATGCTGCATTCTTTCAAACCGAAACGCCACTGCCCAATTGGCGGCTTTTGGGTTACGCTTCTGTCATCGGTCGAAAAAGGGGATCAGATCAAAGTCGTGGCAGTAGGATGCCTGCGCCGAAACTGCCGATATCCCTTTCTCCAGCCGTCCGCTGCCAAATCTGGAAATTCCGGTTTCGGCCGTTCCGATGGCAGGGTCGAGCGAAAACGTAATGTCCTGCCCGCCTCGGCGTGGCGGTGGCGTCACCCGGTAGATGGCGGTCCCACCGGGCACCCCGAGCACACGAACTGCAAAATCGGCCGCCGCACACCAATAGTCCGCCGGGCCGCGACCGATGGTCGATGCGACGGTGATTTCGGTCGGTCCGGTTTGGCCGACGACCATTCCGTTCTGGGCACGAAACGCCAAGGCGGGTGTAGCTAGGATGCAGAGAGCGAAGATGGCAGGAAAGATACGCATATCAGTCTCCCCTATCTGCAAAGGATCACAGCCCGACTATGACCCAATCCCGCAGGTTTTTCTGCAAGCAAATCCTCAATTCTTCGCGAGGTTTCGGATTGGGCCGTATCACCCTTGCGCAAAGGGATGACCTTGCTGTGTGGTCATCCGAAACCCTGCGCTATTGATCCAGGAAACTCCGCAATTTCCGCGACCGGCTCGGATGCTTTAATTTCCGCAGCGCCTTCGCCTCGATCTGCCGGATGCGTTCGCGGGTGACGCTGAATTGCTGCCCGACTTCCTCAAGCGTATGATCCGTATTCATCCCGATGCCAAAGCGCATCCGCAAAACCCGCTCCTCGCGCGGCGTCAGGGATGCCAGCACCCGCGTCGTCGTCTCTTTCAGGTTCTCCTGAATGGCGCTGTCCAACGGCAGGATCGCGTTCTTGTCCTCGATGAAATCGCCAAGCTGGCTGTCTTCCTCGTCGCCGATCGGGGTTTCCAACGAAATCGGTTCCTTGGCGATCTTCATCACCTTGCGGACCTTTTCCAGCGGCATCTGAAGTTTTTCGGCCAATTCCTCGGGCGTTGGTTCACGGCCGATTTCGTGCAACATCTGACGGCCGGTGCGCACCAGTTTGTTGATCGTTTCGATCATGTGGACAGGAATACGGATCGTGCGGGCCTGATCGGCGATACTTCGGGTAATCGCCTGACGAATCCACCATGTCGCATAGGTGGAGAACTTATAGCCGCGCCGATATTCGAATTTATCGACCGCCTTCATCAGGCCGATATTGCCCTCTTGAATAAGATCAAGAAATTGCAAGCCTCGGTTGGTATATTTCTTGGCAATCGAAATGACCAAACGCAAATTCGCCTCGACCATTTCCTTTTTGGCTTGCCGGGCCTCTTTTTCGCCCTTCTGGACCTGCTGGACGATGCGGCGGAATTCGGTGATGTCGACGCCGACATACTGACCGACCTGCGCCATCTCGCCGCGCAATTCCTCGATCTTGTCGGTGGAACGCTCCAACAGTGCCTGCCAGCCGCGTCCGGCCTTGACCCCCATATCCTCGAGCCAATTCGGGTCGAGTTCGCGACCCCGGTATTCGTCGATGAATTCACGCCGGTTGATCCGGGCCTGATCGGCCAGTTTCACCATGCTGGAATCGATGGTCATGATCTTGCGGTTGATGCCGTACAGCTGGTCGATCAGGGCTTCGATGCGCAGATTGTGCAGGTGCAGCGAATTCACCATTACGACGATTTCACTGCGCAACTTCTGATATTTGGTCTCTTCCTTAGTGGAAAACGAATTATCCTCGTTCAGGGTCGCCGACATCCGGGCGTCCTGCATATCAGACAGCTTTGCGAAGTCGCGGGCGATCACTTCGAGCGTTTCCAGAACCTGCGGCTTTAGCGCGGCCTCCATCGCGGCTAGCGACATATTGGCCTGATCGTCCTCGTCCTCGTCATCGTCCTTGGTGATCGGGTTGCCGTCAGCGTCCAGTTCTTCCTTGTCGCCGCCCTCGGCGGTGTTGGCGCCACCGTTATCGACGACGGGTTCATCCGTCGCCTCGCCGTCAAGCTGGTTGCCAAATGTCGTCTCAAGGTCGATCACGTCGCGCAGCAGGATGTCCTCGGACAACAACTCATCGCGCCAGATCGTGATGGCATGGAACGTCAGCGGGCTCTCGCACAGGCCCAGAATCATCGTGTTGCGGCCGGCCTCGATCCGCTTGGCAAGGGCGATCTCGCCCTCGCGCGACAGCAGTTCAACGCTGCCCATTTCGCGCAGGTACATCCGGACCGGATCGTCGGTGCGATCCAGCTTTTCGGCGTCCGACCCGGCCAGGGTGATCTCGCGGTTGCCGCCAGTGGTGGCGACTTCGGTCGATCCAGTGGGATCTTCGCTTTCTTCGGATTCTTCTTGCTCGGTGACCTGAATGCCCATTTCGGACAGCATCGACATGACGTCTTCGATCTGGTCCGAACTGACCTGATCGGGGGGCAGCACCGCATTCAACTGGTCGTACGTGATGTAGCCGCGTTCACGCGCGTCGGCGATCATCTTTTTGACCGCCGCCTGACTCATGTCGAGCGAGATGTCGCTGTCCTGGTCGTCGTCTTTGCGCTCGTCATTGTCTTTTGCGGCCATGCGGCAGGCTCCTTCAAATGCGGGCGTCAAAGGTGATTCGGGTGATTCGCCGTCGATCCGAATCAATCCCGATGCGGGATGATTCGCAACCTGCGTCGGCCAGAATTTTCCGTGATGTTGCCCTGTCCCGCCTGACTTAGTGTGCCTGCCCGCCCTTTTCAAAGTCGATCTGGTCTAAAAGTGCATCGAATGCGCTGCGTTCATCCTTTTTCATCCGTGCCCCGTTCGGTCCGGTGTCGTATTCCACCTTGTCGTCGCTGTTGCCGCGCGCCGCGCGGTCCAGCGCCGCCGTGGCCTGCGACAACCGCCATGTCAGCCCTTCGTCGGCGAGTCCGCCCAAATCCTCGACCGCCTCGGCCAATTCGCGGGCGTGACCGGCGCGGGCGTCGAGCTTGGCTAATTCTTCGGCCACGCACATCCGCGCCACCGCTTGGTTGCCGGCCTTGCGCACCGCCGGACTGATCGCCACATGGGCCTGCCCAAACAGGGTATCGACGATGTCCTTGCCCAGTGCAGCGGCAATGTCCGTCCGCAGATCGCCACCAACACCGTGGCGCAGGATGTAGTCGCGCAAGGCCCGGTGGGCGGGTTCGGGACAGGCCATCCGCTCGATTTCGGTCTCGAACGCGGCGATCACGGCCGGGGTCGCGATCAGCGTCGCCAGAATGACCGCCTCGCGCAGATGCGACTCGTTCGCCGCACCGCCACCCAGTGCGGATGCCTTGTTGGACGCCGCCGGATGCACGTCTTGACGCCACGCCGGTTCGTCGCGCCGGTACGGTCCGCTACGCCGGAGTTTCGGACCAACCTTGCGCGGCGATTGGAACAACCCCCAGCGCAGCTCTTTCAGCGCCTCGCCGTAATGGCTGCGGATCGACGGATCGGCGATGCCCTTGATCGCCTCGCGCAGGGTCTTGTCCAGCGCCGCACGGCGTTCCGGGCTGTCGAACACGCGGCCTTCGGTCTCGCGCCGCCACAGCAACTGGACCATCGGGATCGCCTGATCGAGCAACCCGCGCATCACCCCCGCGCCTTGCGATTTCAACAGATCGTCGGGGTCCTGGCCGTCGGGCATCAGGGCAAAGCGCAATGATTGCCCCGCCTGCAACAGCGGCAGGGCGTGATCGATCACCCGCATCGCCGCCTTCAGGCCGGCCTGATCGCCGTCCAACGCGATGATCGGTTCCGGCGCGATGCGCCACAGCAGTTGCAACTGGGTTTCGGTGATCGCGGTGCCAAGCGGGGCGACTGTCGCCGTGAAGCCCGCCTCGACCAGTGCGATCACGTCCATGTACCCTTCGGCCACGACCAGCGGCTGCCCCTTGCCCGCCGCCTCGCGGGCGGGGCCGTGGTTGAACAGCGTGCGGCCCTTGTCGAACAGGTCGGTTTCGGGCGAGTTCAGGTATTTGGCGTTGTCGTTCGGGTCCATCGCCCGTCCGCCAAAGGCGATGACCCGGCCCCGCACATCGCGGATCGGAAACATGATCCGGCCCCGGAACACGTCATAGGGTTGTTTGCCCTTGTCCGATGGTTTGGCCAGCCCGGCGCCGATAATCAGATCGGGTGCGACCGCCTTGGCGATCAGCGCGTCCCACAGGTTCTGCCAGCCATCGGGCGCAAACCCGATGCCCCAACGCCCCTGCGCATCTCCCGAAAGACCGCGCCGCGCCAGATAATCCCGCGCCGCCGCCCCCGCCCCGGTTTGCAACTGCAACTGATAGAACCGCGCCGCCTGTTCCATCACCTCGACCAGTTGGGTGCGCCGGTCGGCCTTGGCCTGCGCCTGCGGATCGGCCTCGGGGATCGGCATCCCGGCCTCGCGGGCCAGAATCGCCACCGCCTCCATGAACCCGACATTCTCGGTCTCGCGGACGAACGATATCGCGTCGCCCTTGGCGTGGCAGCCAAAGCAATAGTAATAGCCCTTGCGGTCGTCGACGTGGAAACTGGCCGATTTTTCCTGATGGAACGGGCACGGTGCCCACAGATCGCCCTTGCCGGTGTTGGATTTGCGGGAGTCCCACATGACCTTGCGGCCCACGACCTGTCCCAGCGACAGACGGGTGCGCAATTCGTCAAGGAATCCGGGTGGCAGCGACATGCCGCATCATATCGCCCCGGCGCCGCCAGAGTCCAACGCCTCGGCTTCTTTCGGCGCGAAATATCCCTGCCGGCGGCATCGACCCTCGCGTCAGCGCGCCGCGACACCCCGCATCGCCACCGCGATTTCATGCACCGCCGATCCCGCCATCGACCGCATCACCATGATGTCGAACGCCTGCGCCCCTGACCGGGTGATGTGGCAGGTCATATGGCCCAGCATCGTACGCGCCACATGGCCCTTTTTGAACGTGGCACCCAGCAGGTCAACGGGCACCAACCGCGCCAGCACCGCCTCGGCCGTCGCCCCCTCCAACCGCAGCACCGCCCAGCCGTCCGCCTGATCGGTCACAGCGGCCAGACCGCCCAGATCGGGCACATCCGCCCCGACCAGCAGCACCTTGCCATAGGCAAACCAGATCAGCGCGACGCCACCCTTGGCATTGCTGCGCCCCGGCCCCGGCATCGCCACGCCCAGCGCGTCCTTCAGCGCCGCAGCGACCGCTTTGTCCTGCCCGGCAAAGGGCGCGATGGCGACCATCTGGTCGATGATGACCTCGGACAGGATCAGGCCCGCCGCCGTGACCGGCAAAAGCCCCGCCGCAGGGGTCGTCGCAACCAGACTAACCACGCAACCGCCCTCCCTCGGGGTCGAAAAACACCGGGTCGTTGACCACGCAGGCCACATCAAGGCCGCGCAGGTGATCGACCAGCCGTACCACCTCGCCATGCCGTTCGCGGCCACGTTTCAGGAATCCAAGGCCGAGATAGGCCTGCAAGTTCGTTGAATACCCCACGCTGGTCACATAACCCTGATCGTTGACCCGCTCGGCCTTGCTGCCTTGGGCAAACAGATGCGCCCCCGCCGTCAGTTGTTTGACCGCACCCACAGGTTTCAGCCCGACCAGCTGTTCGCGTTCGGGGTCCAGCAGGCCCGGACGGCGCGATGAGGCTTGGCCGATACAATCCTTTTTCAGGCTGACCATCCGGTCCATCCCGATATCGAACGCCGTCGTGCGCCCATGAATTTCGGCATGGGTGATGAAGCCTTTTTCGATCCGCAGGACGTTCAGCGCCTCCATTCCGTAAGGCCCGCCGCCCAGAATTTCGGCCTGCGCCAGCAGTTGCAGATAAAGCGCCGCCCCAAACCGCGCCGGCACCGCCACCTCGTAGGCATGTTCGCCCGAAAACGAGATCCGGAAAATCCGCCCCGGCGTTCCCGCCAAGGTCACCGCGCCGCAGCCCATGTAGGGCATCACGGCGTCGTCGATTGGATCGGCCAACATTGCATTGACCAGATCACGCGCGCGTGGCCCGACCACCGAAAACTGCGCCCATTGTTCCGTTACTGACAAAACCTGCGCATTCAGATCGGGGCGCAGCACCTGCAAAACGAACTCCAGATGCCGCATCACCGGTCCGGCGGCGGCGGTCGTCGTGGTCATGACGTAGTGTTGATCGGCCAGCCGCGCCGTGGTGCCGTCATCCATGACGAACCCATCCTCGCGCAGCATCAGGCCGTAGCGGACCTTGCCCACGGGCAGGGTGGAAAACGTGTTGGCATAGACGAAATCCAGCAGTTTGGCCGCATCCGGCCCCTGAATGTCGATCTTGCCCAGCGTGCTGACATCGCAGATGCCGACCGCGCCGCGCACCATGTTGACCTCGCGGTCGCAAGCCTCGCGCCATGTCGTTTCGGCCCCGGCAGGGAAATAGCTGGGCCGATACCACAGCCCAGCCTCGATCATCGGGGCGCGGCGGGCGACGCTGGCGGCGTGCGAGGTCGTCAGGCGTTCCGGCGCAAATCCCTTGCCCTGCGACCCCGCCCCCATTGCGGCAATGCTGACCGGCACATAGGGGGGGCGGAACGTCGTGGTCCCGGTTTCAGGGATGCCCCGGCCCGTCGCATCGGCCAGCACGGCCAAGGCCGCGACGTTCGACGATTTGCCCTGATCGGTCGCCATCCCTTGCGTCGTATAGCGTTTCATATGCTCGACCGAGCGAAAGTTTTCCTGCGCCGCCAGACGAATATCTTTGATGTGGACATCGTTCTGAAAATCCAGCCACTTGCGGCCCTTGCCCTCGACCGACCAGAGCGGGGTCAGGCGATAGGGGTCATCTTCGGCCCGTGGCAGCGTCGCCTTGACGACCGTCGCCCCCAGATCAGCCGCAACCTCGGCGGCGACTTCGGCCCCATCAGCAAGGCAGGCAGCGGTCGAAAACCGCCCCCGCGCTGCGCCCGCGACGGCCAGACCGGGGATCATCCCCGGCACCGGCACGAATGACTGTATCGCATCGTCCCAGACTGGCCGACCGTTCATGTGACAGGTCAGGTGCAGCGTCGGGTTCCAGCCGCCCGACATCGCCAGACAGTCGGTCTGGATCGTGCGGTTGCCGCCGGCATCCCGCATCGTGATTTCCTGCAACCCCAGCCGCCCCTTGGTTGCGATCACCTGCCCACCCGCATAAACCGGGAAATCGCCCGTAACGGTCACGCCCTCACGGCTGTCGATCAATGCCGCGACACGCACCCCGGCGGCGGCCAGATCATGCGCCGTGCGATGGGCGTCGTCGTTGTTGCCAAAAACCGTGACGGCCTTGCCGGGGGCGACGCCCCAGCGGTTCAGATAGGCGCGGACAGCCCCGGCGGTCATGATCCCCGGACGGTCATTGTTCGGAAAGGCGATAGGAAGTTCCAAAGCTCCGGCACACAGGATCGCCCGCTTGGCGACGATCCGCCAGAAACATTCCAACGGCAGATCAGGCAGGCGCGGGCGGTGCTGCGCCACCCGCTCCAACGCGCCATAAGTGCCTTGGTCATAGGCCCCGGTGACAGTGGTGCGCGGCATCAGGCGGACGTTGTCCATTGTTGCCAGTTCGGCCAACACGCCCGCTGCCCAAAGATGCCCCAGTTCTCCACCGATCTCTTGGGTTTCGGCCAACATCCGCCCGCCCATCCGCGAATCTTCGTCGGCGAGGATCACATCCAGCCCTGCCCGTCCGGCCGTCAGCGCCGCCATCAACCCGGCAGGCCCGGCCCCGATGACCAGCACATCGCAGAAAGCAAACGCCTTTTCATAAAGGTCCGGGTTATGCGCCCCGTTCAGCGCCCCCAAACCGGCGGCGCGGCGAATGATCGGCTCATAGACCTTCTCCCAAAAACTGCGCGGCCACATGAACGTCTTGTAGTAGAACCCCGCGCCGAGGAAGGGCGAGATCAGGTCGTTGACGCTCATCACATCGCGGGCCAGACTGGGCCAGCGGTTCTGGCTGGTCGCGACCAGCCCGTCGAACAGTTCCTGCACCGTCGCCTTGACGTTGGGTTCGGCCTGCGCCCCCTGCCCGACGGTCATCAGGGCGTTGGGTTCCTCGGATCCGGCAGACAAAACCCCGCGCGGCCGGTGATATTTGAAACTGCGGCCCACAAGGCGCACATCGTTGGCCAGCAACGCGGATGCGAGCGTATCGCCCTGCACTCCCTCGAACCGCTGGCCATCGAACACGAACGACAACGGCGCGGCGTCGCCCAGAAGTCCCTTGCCCGCGACCCTCATCGCTTGATCCCCGCCGCCAAGGCGGTGGCGGTGACGGCATGGGTCACGGTATTGCGGTCGACCACGGCCCAGGCCCCGCAAGGTTCGTGATACCACAAATCGCGGGTCGGCCCCGCCGGGTTGTCGCGCAAATGCACATAATCGTCCCACGCCGCCGCGCCGGCATCCCGTGCGGGCCGATCCAACGCCACGGCGGAGGCGCCATAATAGAACTCGCGGCGATCCCGTTCGCCGCAAACCGGACAGGTTATGCGCATGTCAGGCCCATCCCAATTTCACTTTGCCATAACAACTCAAAATCCAACGCCCGCCCCATTCAGTGCAAGTTGTGCTGAGAGCCAGTGCCCTCTTCATCCATCAGCCCGACACCGCTGCGGAACCGGTCCAGCCGGAACCCGGCGGCGGGCGCATGATGCCGCCCGGTCGCGATCAGATGCGCAAAACTGAACCCCGACCCCGGCACCGCCTTGAAGCCGCCGTAACACCAGCCGCAATCAACGAACAACCCGTCGGTATCCGTCTTGTCGATGATCGGCGACCCGTCCGGCGTCATGTCCATGATCCCGCCCCATGATCGCAGAACGCGGGCCTTGCCGATCATCGGCATCAAGGTCATTGCCGCGTCCATCACGTGTTCCTTCATCGGCAGATTACCCCGCGCCGCATAGGAACTGTAGAAATCCAGATCGCCGCCAAACACCAATCCACCCTTGTCCGACTGGCTGATATAGAAATGGCCCATGCCGAAACTGACCACATGGTCGATGACGGGTTTCAGCCCCTCGGTGACGAAGGCCTGCAAGACGTGGCTTTCAATCGGCAGACGCATTCCCGCCATTGCCGCCACCTGCCCGGACCGGCCCGCGACGACGATCGCCACCTTCTTGGCGCGGATCGCGCCGCGTGTCGTCTGCACGCCGGTCACCCTGCCGTTGACGATATCAATCCCGGTGACCTCGCAATTCTGGATCAAATCGACGCCGCGCCGGTCGGCGCCCCGCGCATAGCCCCAGGCCACCGCATCGTGGCGCGCGGTGCCGCCGCGCGGATGCAGCAAACCGCCGTAGATCGGAAACCGGGTATTGTCGAAATCAAGGTAGGGCAGATACTGGCGCACCCCCGCCCGGTCCAGCAGCACCGCGTCGTCGCCCTGATTGACCATCGCATTGCCGCGCCGCGCAAAGGCGTCGCGCTGGCCGTCGGAATGGAACAGGTTGATCAGCCCGCGCTGCGAATGCATCACGTTGTAGTTCAGGTCACGCTCCAACCCTTCCCATAACTTAAGGGAATGGCTGTAGAATTCCGAATTGCCCGGCAGGAAATAATTGGCGCGCACGATGGTCGTGTTGCGCCCGATGCTGCCGCCGCCAAGGCATCCCTTTTCCAGCACGGCGATATTGGTCAGGCCGTGTTCCTTGGCCAGATAATAGGCGGTGGACAGACCGTGCCCGCCGCCGCCGATGACGAGGATGTCATATTCGGCCTTTGGTTCGGGGTCGCGCCAGACCGGTTTCCAGCCTTTTTGGCCGAACAGACCTTCCTTGATGACCCGAAAGCCCGAATACCGCATGACAACAGCCTATTACAATCCTTCAGACCAGCGCACCGGCCATTTCCCGGCGATCATATCAGCACAAAAGGGGGCGCGCATGCCCCCTTTTTTACTTTTTCGGTCGCAAATGGATCGTCTGATCAGCCGGCGAGGCGGAAATATTCTGCCTCGAAATTGCTGTTCATGCCGCTGCCGCAAAATCCCATGTTCATGTTTGACGTGCCGTCAATCCTGCCTCCGGCGATAATCGACGCGCCTTCGATCCCATTGGCGTTGGCCGCAAAGCTAACATCGTGCGCGGCAATCAGCTGTGATCCGAATATCTTGAGATCGGCAGCAAAGTTCATGCTGCCCATGGTCAGCAACTGGGCACCGCCGCCTTCGGCACAACGGTCGTTGCGGCCCACTTGCAGGCCCTGTGGCGATTGCATCGACTTGCTGCCTGTATGTGTCGTGGCGACGATGGCATTGTCGATCACCACGCCATTGCTGAACGTGACCTCGCAACTGGTAAGGATAACGACATTGGTCACGAGGGGACCATTGATCGTGGTCTTGCCGTTGTTGCAGGTCACCACGTTGACCCGGCCCTGCACCAACAGCGCCGACGTGACGTTTCTGGCGCTGATCGTGTTGATCGTCGTGTTGGTAATGTAGCTGGGCAGATACCGCGGATCGCGCGCTTGAAGCCCGGCAATGATCAAAGGCAGGCTGTTTACGATGCGCAGGCGGTAAGCACCTTCACGCAGGGCGGCCGAGAGGCCGATGTTTGTTTTCCAGCCCGAATTGGGCAAGTCGATCTGCGTGGTATCCGGCATCGACACGATCGTGCCGGGCTCGAAGGTGTTGTTCGAGTTCAACGACACATAGGTATTGGAATGGATGCAGAACCCGTTGGTAAAGCCGTTGTTCGACTGGATATCAACGATGCCGTTGGCCACAAATCCTTCGCGGAAACAGGCCGGACGATAAGTGGTGAACAGCGATTGCACCCGCAGATCCCAGGATCGGATTCCGACAAATTGCAAAAGAAAGTTGGTCACCGCATTGGAATTTGCGGCCAGCCGGTTGGTATTGATCAGCACCGCAGAACGTGACGTGTTGTTGGCCGTGAAAACTTGGGTCTGGCGATCATAGGTGCCGAATGTGATGTCGGCAGCGGTCAGAACGGTTCCATATTGCGACACCGGCATAACATTCGTCACAGCCGTCAAAGCTGCCGCTCGGGAATCGTCTGCCGTTTTCGTGTCGCGATTGTAAAGGGCGGTGTGGGCCGCGATATCGGTCGCCACCTGAAGCTGGGTGCGGGCCGCCATCAGATTTGCCATATCGATCGCGACCCCACCGAGGATCAGCATGCTGACGAATATGTAGAGCCCAAAAATCGTCAGGCCACCATCTTCAGAGTCCGCACCATGCCGAATTCGGTTCATCGCACGACGTCTTGCAGCGATTTTCATGTCAGTACTCCAGAAAATGTTCGGCTCTCACCGAAATGTTGTATCCGCGTAGGAACTTGAAGACTCCGACCGCGACCAGATCGACGACGGGCACCCGAACATCGGACTTGATGACGCCGCCGGTCACGACTGTCGTCGCCGTCACCCGGGAACTGAGATTTGCCAAAGCCGATTTAATGAAATCTTCGGTTGCGGCATTGTTGGATAGCCTGCCGACCGAATAGGCGCGGTTGGCATCCTGGGTGACACGCAAGATCTGCGACTGCCGGTGAAACACCAATGAGACGTCCGCGATCATGACGAACAGGAAAACAAATGCAGGCAACCACAAGACTGCCTCGATAGTTGCACTGCCGCGTTCGTCGGCGTGGAATTTCTTTGCAAGGCGTCTGGGAAATTTCACGATCATCAACCCTTCTGGAATTTCGAAAAAGCGAGCCGGACCGGACTCACCCTGAATTAATGTCAGAACCTAGTTGTCACATCCCGGAAGGTAATATGGCTGTTTGTTGAACAGGTGTGGCTTGAGTTTGTGCCACTCCTTCACCGCCTGCAAGGGCGTCTTACTGCCTAAGGCTGATTGCGGAAGTTGCTGGTTGTAGAGCCAAACATA
>JBBQHC010000087.1:0-12904 GCA_038323615.1 Rhodobacterales bacterium
TCGGCAAGGCCGGAAATCCTTGACCGGGCACGATTTTCCTCCTCTGCCAAGGCATCCCGGGCGACGATCAGGCGCTGCAAGAAAGCACCCGCAATCGCCTCTTCCTCGCGCAAAGGCGGCAAGGCGTCTTCGGCCACCGTCCGCGATTTGGTCGCCTGACGGGCGGCGGTTTCGGCGGCGGCGGCAGCAATGGTGCGGTCACGCAACTGGGCGATGGCGGCGGTCAGCGCCTCGTCAGCCTCACGCCAGCGACGATAGAGCAGCAAGCCCTCGGCGTTGCGCAGATCGGTGCCGATTTCGCGGTAACGGGCGGCTTGCCGGGCTTGGCGGGCAAGCTGGGCAAGTTGGGCGGCAAGCTGTTCGATCACGTCATCGACGCGCGACAAGTTGCTTTCGGCCCCGTTCAGTTTCAACTCCGCCTCGTGACGACGCTGGTAAAGACCGCTGATCCCGGCGGCCTCTTCCAGAATCCGGCGGCGAGATTTCGGGCGGGCGTTGATCAGTTCGCTGATCATCCCCTGACGCACCAAGGCGGGCGAATGGGCCCCGGTGGACGCATCGGCGAACAGCATCTGCACGTCGCGGGCGCGCACATCTTTCGCGCCAACCTTGTAGGCGGACCCGGCGTCGCGGGTGATCCGGCGGATGATTTCCAGATTGTCGGCGTCATTGAACCCGGCGGGGGCAAGCCGTTCGGTGTTGTCGATGACCAGCGCCACCTCGGCAAAATTGCGCGCTGGGCGGGTGGCGGCCCCGGCAAAGATCACATCCTCCATGCCGTCGCCGCGCATCGCGGTGGGGCGGTTTTCGCCCATCACCCAGCGCAGGGCTTCCAGCAGATTGGATTTGCCACAGCCGTTCGGGCCGACGACCCCGGTCAGCCCTTCGGCGATGATCAGGTCGGTCGGATCGACAAAGCTTTTAAAGCCGTTGAGGCGTAGTCTGGTGAAACGCAACTGCCCGCGCCCGTAGTGATTCCCTTGAGGACGCAGTTTGCGGGGGCCGGGGCCTGCG
This sequence comes from Rhodobacterales bacterium, assembly GCA_038323615.1. Taxonomy (GTDB): domain Bacteria; phylum Pseudomonadota; class Alphaproteobacteria; order Rhodobacterales; family Rhodobacteraceae; genus JBBKXP01. The sequence goes on from JBBQHC010000087.1 coordinate 1,015, forward strand.
AGTCAACGTGGTGGTGCTGTATCTCGGCGGGGCTGGGCGATTATCCACAACATATTGTCAATTCCAGTCGGAGGAATATCGCCGCGCATCCAGTTCTGGTGCAAGCCGCTATCTCAGGTCAACTATCTTCTTCGACTTGCCGCGATAGACCATGTTATCCGATGGCGCGAGAAGACCGATTTCATCAATCGCTTCAGCAAGGCTCTGGGCCTTAGAGAATATCCCCTCCATCTCTTCGCGGTTTGCAACACGCTTCCACCAGGACGGGTGCGCAAGGATTAGGGCACGGAACTCGGTCTTGAATTGATCGAGAGTGAGTTTGCGGGTCGGCTCGAGTTCCATGTCGACGCGAACGATCTCACGGCGGTCAAACCTTGGTAGAATGATCAAGTGTCCTAAACGGTCTCGTATCATCTGCCAAATTGTTGGCCGCATGAAAAATATCTTCTGAACGATGTAGGCGTGTCCATCGGCATCAATGATCTCCACATCGTCGAAACGACCATCCTCGTAGGCGGCAGCAAACGTGAAGTCAAAGCGTGAAGGGCTGTGCAACTCGGCACCTCTTCCGCCCTCCAGTTCATTTGGGTAGCATATCAGGATTGGAAAACTTAGTTCTCGCAGCCGCATGAGTCCCCCAACGCCTTCTCGACAACCGTCCCCAACATCGCTGAACCTTCCGCCCCCAAAAGACAATGGGGCGTTCCGTTAAGCCAATGCCCAAAAGGGGACATAGGACGAACCGTGGAATATCTGTGCAATCCTTTATGGGTGCTGTTCGCCACAGCCCGGTAGTTCCACCAGCTGTGTTGGAATCCCGGTCGCGCCCTGGCAGCTGCTCCCCCTGCGGAGAAGATCGCGTGATGAACCCTGCTCTCCTTGCCCACCCCAAACGCAGTTCTGTAAGCCGCTTGTGTAGCTGCGCCACTTCGTCCTAACCCTGTCGCTCCAGCTTTCCAAGCGCTCCCCCAACCGCCCGAGAAAGCACCCAGCGCGCCCGAGAGGCCTACTTCGGCCCAGTTAACACATTCAATGCGGCCATCGCTTAACCAGAGCTGGATCGCGAGGTCGATGCCTGCACCGACAGCGATGCCTCCGAGTATGGCCAAGGGAATGAACTCCCCCCTCGGATCTGTATATCTCCCCGGATTCTGGAGCGCATACCCATAGATGCTGGCACCATCCACCAGCCCCAACGGATCGGCCTGCAGATACCTCCCCAAGGTCGGATCATAGTCGCGCATCCAGTTCTGGTGCAGACTGGGCTCGGTCTGGACCCACTGGCCGGGAAAGCGCAGGTTGATGTTGGGTCCGCTGGAGGCGACCACGCCGCCGAAGGGGTCGTAGCTGGCCTCCCAGACCATCGCACCGGCGTTGCTGGTGGCGAAGACCGGGCGGCCGATGAGGTCGGATCGCACGATATAGAGCTGCCCGGCCTCGAACACCGCGACCAGCTGGTCCCCGGCCCAGAGGTATTCCCGGATCAGGGCCGAGGTGCCGACCGGACGGGTTTGGACGCTTGTCGCCGCAGACCCCCTGCAACCTGTCGCAATCTGCCTTGACGCGTTGCCCGGCAGGCCCCATCAAGGTGCGGCAAGGTTCCCCGACGACGATGCAAAGCATCAGGGGATGAATTGGGAATGTGGACGGGTCGATCTGTTGTCAGAGACCCAAACCACAGCCGCCCCCGCGACTGTATGCGGTGAGCGACCTGTCAGTTGGCCACTGGGAAACCGGGAAGGCGACAGGACGCATCGACCCGCAAGCCAGGAGACCGGCCTTGCACCGTGAAACTACAGTTTCGCGGCATTGTAACCAACGATCCTGTCGGGTGTGACGGGAGAGGAGCAAAGATGACTGCAACGATCAAGACCGTGGCGATTGCACGCGCCAATACCGACATCCTGTCGATCACGCTGGCCGCGTTTCTGGGGCTGGGCCTGATGTTCGTCGCCGGTTTCGCGCCCGGTTCGGTGCTGCACGACGCAGCCCACGATACCCGTCATGCGATCGGATTTCCCTGCCACTGAGGTGGCAGTTCCTTCCTGATGGCCAGACCATTGTTCGCCGGCGCTTTGTTCGCCGGCCTTGCCGCGGGGCTGATTGCCGTCCTGCTGCATTTCCTTTTGCTTGCTCCGCTGCTGCTTGAGGGCGAGTTGTATGAAACCGGGGCGCGGGTGCATTTCGGTGCGACCGGCGCCGGGTCGCCCGCAGGCGGCCCGCCGATATGGGCCGAGATGGGCCGCCAGATCAGCAGCTTTGCGATGATCTTTGTCACCTACGTCGGCTATGCCTTGCTGATGTCGGCGGCGATAGCGGTTGCTGTCAGATCGGGGCGCAGCGTGACGCTGCGGTCGGGGATGATCTGGGGATTGTGCGGCTTTATCGCTACTGCACTGGCGCCGGCCGTGGCCCTGCCACCCGAGTTGCCCGGCACCGTCGGCGCCGCGCTGGCAAGCCGCCAGATCTGGTGGCTGGGCGCCGCCGGGGCCTCGGCGGTCGGTCTGGGGCTGATCGGTCTGGGGCGCGGCAGCCTGCCGGTCGTCATCGGCATCCTGTTGCTGGCCGCGCCGCACCTGATCGGCGCGCCACGCCTTGACACCTATTCCGGCGTCGCGCCGCCAGAACTTGCGTCCCATTACGTGACGCGCGTGCTGGGCGTGGCGGCGCTGGTCTGGACGGTCATGGGCGCCGTTGCGGGCTGGTTCTGGGAACAGGCTGATCAGCCAGGGATTCGTCCGACCAGACAGAAACGAAGCTGACCGAAGGGGCGGGCATCGGTGACGATCCCGCCCTTTTCCGTCGCATAGGCATGGGCGAAATCCGCGATCTCCTGCGCTTGAGCTGCCGGGTCGATGTTCTGGAAAAGATAGACCGGTTTGCCGGGTGCGCGAAAGGCGATGACGGTGGGATGGCCGCAGGCGTTCATGCAGTCGGTGGTTTTGATTTGCGTGTTCGGGTCGACAAGCGGGCGCAGAGCGCGGGCCAGCGCCTTGCCTTGGGGTTTGACGCCATCGGCGTGGCATCCGGCGCAGATGGTAATGATATCGGTCATCGGAGCCTTTTTGGGCAGGATTATGAGGTTAATATCGACTCCATTTCTCTAGAGAACTAGAGTTATAGGTCATTGATAAAATTACTTATTCAGCCATTTTATCACATTTGTACGCGGCGTTAACGCATCGTCAATTAAATTGTGACACGTACCATTGTCACATCCGCAGCGAGGAGCGTTGCTGCCCGTTCGCGTCAAAATTGGCCGGGTCCAGCCAGCGCACGAATTCCGACCGGATCCTTGGCCAATCCTTGTCGATCATCGCGAACCACGCCGTATCCCGGTTGCGCCCCTTGTAATGGGTCGCCTGTCGGAACGTCCCCTCGTAGGTGAACCCCAACCGTTCGGCCGCCCGCCGCGAGGGCGCGTTCAGGGCGTCGCATTTCCATTCATAGCGCCGATAGCCCAGTTCATCGAAGACCCGCGCCATCATCAGGAACATCGCCTCGGTCGACATCACCGTGCGTTGCAGGGCCGGGGAAAAGTTGATGTGCCCGACCTCGATCACCCCGGCAGCGGGGTCGATGCGCAGGTAGGTGGCGACGCCGACAGGTGTACCGGCAGCATCCAGAACCGTGTGAAACAGCGGGTCGTCACCGGTGCAGGTCTGATCCATCCATGTCCGAAAATCAGCCAGCGCGGCAAACGGACCATAGGGCAGATAAGTCCAGACCCGGTTGTCGAAATCCGCGACATAGGCGTCATAAAGCGCCTGCGCGTGGGCCGCCGCGTCGGTCGGGACCAGCGTCACCGTCCGCCCCCGCATGATCGTGCGGGGCGGGCGCGGGCGGGGCAGGGTCACGTCAAGCGGCGCCCCAATCGGCTGACCAAGGGCGTTCACCTGACCGGACACCTATCCCAGAACCTTGGTCAGCGCCTTGTCCACGGCCCCGGTGATCGTATCCACATCGTCCTTCGTCGCGATCAGCGGCGGGGCGAACAGCAGGGTGTTGTTGCCCCCCGGAATCGACCGGTTGGTCATCCCGATGATGACGCCCTGCGCCATGCAGTCGGCCACAACCGCCGCAACGATCTTTTCATTCAGCGGTTCCCGGGTGTCACGATCCACGACCAGTTCGGCCCCGGCAAAAAGCCCCTTGCCGCGCACGTCGCCGATCGCCTTGTGCCGGTCCATCAGGCCCAGCAGGTTGTCCATCAGCCGCTCGCCCATCCGCGTCGAATTGGCCAGCAGGTCTTCGTCTTCGAGAATGCGCATGTTTTCCAGCGCCGCCGCCGGGCCGCCGGTGCAGCCGCCAAAGGTCGAGATGTCGCGGAAATACGACAAGTGATCGTCGGCGTCCTTGAACTGTTCGAATACGGCGTTGGTGGTCACACAGCAGGAAATCGCCGCATAGCCCGATGCGACGCCCTTGGCCATCGTCACGAAATCCGGCTTGATGCCATACTGCTGATAGCCGAACCAGGTGCCGGTGCGGCCCAGACCGCAGACGACCTCGTCGAGATGCAGCAGGATGTCGTATGTCTTGCAGATCTCCTGCACCCGGTCCCAATAGCCTTGGGGCGGGGTGATCGCGCCGCCACCGGCGGTGATCGGTTCCAGACACAGCGCACCAATCGTATCGGGGCCTTCGCGCAGGATGACCTCCTCGATCAGGTTGGCGGCCCTGATCCCGTAATCCGCGCCCGCCAGCCCGTCCTGGGCGTGGTATTCATTGCAATGCGGGACCATGACGAAACCGGGGGTAAAGGGGCCATATTGCGCGTTGCGTTCCTGCTGGCCGCCTGCCGACATCGTGGCGATGGTGCCGCCGTGATAGTCGCGGTCACGATACAGGATTTTCGATTTCTTGCCGCCGTGGTGATTGTGGCTGATCTGGCGAACCATCTTGAACGCCTTCTCGTTCGCCTCGGACCCCGAGTTGGCATAATAGACCCGGTCCAGCCCCGGCATCTTTTCGATCAGCCTTTCGGCGAACTGGGCGCTGGGCACCGTGCCGATCGAGCCGCCCCAAAAGTTCATTTTCAGCAGCTGATCGCGCACCGCATTGGCAATACTTTCGCGGCCATAGCCGACATTGACGGTCCAGACCCCGCCTGACACCGAATCAAGATGCTCTTTGCCCGTGATGTCCCAGACCCGGAGCCCCTTGCCCTCGACCATGATCCGGGGATCGATGGTTTCAAAGGGTTTATGCTGCACCAGATGATGCCACATATGGGCGCGGTCGGCCGCGATCAGGTGCTGCGGATCGTTGGTCGTGTTCAGGGTATCCATGTCGGGCTCCATCAGGCAGGGCGGCGGGGGCGAATCTGCGGCGCAATTTGATCAATACCAGTTCACTTTGCGCCCGCTACCTGTGCGGTCAATAGGGCCAGTGGGAGTGCATGGATATAGCCAGAAGGGATCGCCCGATTCTCTAATTCTCAAGGAATATGACGGCAAGGCCCTGAAACCACTGGATTTATCTGTGAGCCCGTCGTTTGACGCAAAGGTTTTCGCCCTGCCAGATCGGCACGCGGCGATTGACCGCACGGGCTGACATACGCTGTCTTACGAAAGGACGCGCGGCACCTGTTCAGGATTTCTGAAACGGGCCTTGCGAAACGAAGGGCTTTTGCGTCCTGCTGATCCGTGGTCAGCTTGCGCCAATCTAAGGGAGCGACAACGCTCCTGAAACGAGTCGAGGCGGGGGCGAACCCCGTCCGCCAACCGGCCCCGCAAGGGCCAACCAACATGGGAGAAACGAAATGACTTTCAAGACAACACTGATGGGTGCAGCTGCCGCCGTCGCGCTTTTGGCCGGGCCGCAGGCCGCATTGGCGCAGGACGGCGAAATCACCGTCGCCTATTTCCTCGAATGGCCGATGCCGTTCGAATTCGCCAAGGTGAACGGCCTGTATGACGAGGCACTGGGCATGAAGGTGAACTGGGTCAGCTTTGAAACCGGCACCGCGATGTCCGCCGCAATGGCGTCGGGCGATGTGCAGATCAGCGTCAGCCAAGGCGTGCCGCCCTTCGTTGTCGCCGCCAGCGCCGGGCAGGACTTGCAGGTTCTTGATGTCGCTGTGTCCTATGCCGACAACGACAACTGCGTCGTGCGCGCCGACCGCGAGATCACCAAGGATAACGCCGCCGAATTGGCCGGGTCCAAGGTCGCTGTGCCGCTGGGCACTGCTGCCCACTACGGATTTTTGCGCCAGATGGACCATTTCGGCGTTGATGTCGCCAGTCTGACGGTTGTGGACATGGCGCCGCCGGACGGTTCGGCCGCACTCGCCCAGGGTGCTGTCGACATGATGTGCGGCTACGGCGGGTCGCTGCGCACCGCGATGCAATACGGCAACGTCCTGCTGACCGGGGCCGAAAAGGAAGACCTGGGTATTCTGGTGTTCGACGTGACCAGCGCCCCGGCCCAGTTTGTCGCCGAAAATCCCGATGTCGTTGCCAATTTTCTTGCCGTTACCGCCAAGATGAACGCCGGCTGGAACGACGGATCGATGGTCGAAGAGATGATCCCGGTCATTGCCCAGGATTCAGGGATGGATGAACAGGCCGTGCGCGACTTTATGGCGACCTTCGTATTCCCCTCGATCGAGGAACAGCTGTCGGCCAAGTGGCTGGGCGGCAATGCGCAGGAGTTCATGAAGGGCGTGGCTCAGGTGTTCGTCGATGCCGGGTCGATCCCGTCGGCTAACGCCAGCTATGACGGCAACGTCAATACCGGCCCGCTGGCGGCTGCCGGCGCGATGTAGTCCTGAAACGGGGGCGCCATTAAACAGGCGCCCCCGCCATCTGTTTTCGCCGCCGGTCCCACCCCGGACCCGCGCCGAAAACTTATGGAGCGGGACATGGACGGACTATCCATCGAACACCTGTCGATGCGTTTCGATCTGCCCGGTGGCGGGTCAGTGCAGGCATTGCAGGACGTATCGCTTGATCTGAAAAAGGGCGAGTTGATGTCGGTGCTCGGCCCCTCTGGCTGTGGCAAGACGACCCTGCTGAACATCGTCGCCGGGTTTCTGGCCCCAACCGATGGCAAGATCGTGCTGAACGGCAAACGAGTCACAAGCCCCGGCCCGGAACGCGGCATGGTGTTTCAGGCGGGCGCCTTGTTTGAGTGGATGAACGTGCGCGACAACGTCAGTTTCGGCCCCCGGATGAAGGGCCAGAAGGCGGCGAAATACAAAGAAAACGTCGATCACCTTCTGGACATCGTCGGCCTGCGCGACTTCAAGGAAAAGGCGATTTATGAACTGTCCGGCGGGATGCAGCAGCGCGTCGCGCTGGCCCGGTGCCTCGCCAATGACCCCGACGTGATCCTGATGGACGAACCCCTCGGCGCGCTGGACGCGCTGACCCGCGAAAAGATGCAAGGGCTGGTTTTGAAGCTGTGGAAAGAGACCGGCAAGACGATCATCCTGATCACCCATTCGGTCGAAGAGGCACTGCTGCTGGGCGAGCGGCTGGTCGTCATGGCCCCCCGACCCGGACGCATTCACAAGGAATACCGCCTGCCCTTTGCTGAAATGGGCGTCGCCAACGATCTGCGCGAGGTCAAGAAACACCCTGAATTCGGTCAGCGACGCGAGGAAATCCTGAGCATGATCTGGGACATGGAAGAAGAAATCATGGGCCGCGCCGAGGAGTCCGCATAATGGAACTGTTGGGCAAACTGGGCGGCGAATTGGGCGATGTGCTGACGACGATTCTGGGGGCCGCGCCCTACATCATCGGCTATGTGCTGCTGATCCTGCTGACCCTGTTCATCTGGCGCGGTGTGCGCCGCCTGATGACGCCGAAACACGACTATGGATCGCTGAAAACCGTGACATTCGGCGACGAAAGCGCGGTCAAATCCAATCTGGCTGCCTCGGTAGTCTCAGTCGCGCTCATTTTCCTGCTCTGGGCGGCGTTTACCGGGTCCAGACTGCTGCCGGGTTTCCTGCACGCGCCGGGGCCTTATGTGGGCGAATCATCGTTCACCTACACATTGCAGAACGCCGATGGTGCAACCGACGACGCGACAGTGTCAGTCGTGGTTTTCCCGGCGGGTGCCGTGCCCACAGACGCGCAGATCGAACCCGGCGACGGGTTTGCCAAAAACGATGTGGTAACAGTGCAAAGCTATCGCGCCACGCTGTTGCGCGCCGCCGACAATGACGAGGTGACGCGCGAAGACGGCGCAACGGTGGTGGCGATCAACGGCAAGGCAGTTGGCCCCGGCGACAGCGTTTCGACAGATTTCGGCCGTGTCGCCCTGACCCCCAAGGGCACGCTGAACATCGAACCCGCCAAAGGTTGGCAGATGGAGCCGATATGGCTGCCCGCCCCCGAGGCGGTCTGGGCCCGTCTGGTCGAGATATCCAAGACCGGGTTCCGCAATTCGACACTTGCAGAACACCTGGGCTATTCGCTGTTCCGGGTGATCGTCGGTTTCACCCTGGGGTCATTGGTCGGCGTCCCGCTGGGCTATGCAATGGGCCTGTCGGACTGGTTTCGTGGCTGGTTCGATCCGATCGTCGAATTCATGCGCCCGGTGCCGCCGCTGGCCCTGATCCCGCTGGTCATCATCTGGGCTGGCATCGGCGAGGTCGGCAAGATTATCCTGCTGTTCCTTGCTGCGCTCTGGATCATGGCCATCGCCGCCCGGTCGGGGGTCAGCGGCGTGCGGATTTCCAAGGTCCATGCGGCCTATAGTCTGGGCGCGTCGAAATGGCAGATCATGCGCCATGTCATCATCCCCAACAGCCTGCCCGAAATTTTCACCGGGGCGCGGGTCGCGATGGGGGTTTGCTGGGGCACGGTCGTGGCTGCCGAACTGGTCGCCGCAGAAAAGGGGGCGGGGATGATGATCATGGTCGCATCCAAGTTCCAGCAGACCGATATCGTGCTGATGGGGATCATCCTGATCGGGCTGATCGGCTTTGGCATCGACATGCTGATGCGCTGGGCCGAACGGGTGCTGGTGCCGTGGAAAGGCAAGGGGTAAGGCGGGTCTCGACCCGCGCCTTGCCGGCCACGTTGCTGCCATGATCGGGTGATTGGGTCGCGCTGTAACCTGCGGCGAACCCGATATGACCCAAAACTGGCCTGATTTACTTACCCCGACACAACCGAAACAGCGCGTCGCCCTGTTGATCGACGGCGACAATATCGCTGCCGATCATATGGCTGCCCTGCATGACATTGCCGCGCAGGCCGGCGACCCCGCGATCCGGCGGGTCTATTGCGACAGCAGCCATCTGGGGCAGTGGTCCGGCGCGCCGGGGCTGCGTGCCATCCACAGCGGCGCGGGCAAGAACGCGACCGACATGCTGCTGGTCATCGACGCGATGGCGCTGGCCTATGACGGGGCGGCCGATGTGTTCGTGATTGCCTCGTCGGACCGGGATTTTGCGCATCTGGCGCATCACTTGCGCGAAAAGGGACACCGGGTGATCGGCGTCGGCGAGGGCAAGGCACCGGCAGTGTTTCGGGCGGCGTGCAGCGATTTTCGCTGTCTGACCGCGCCCCTTCGCGACCTTGAACCGATCGATCAAAAGGTGCGCGGAATCATTCTTGAAAGTGGCGATGCCAAGGGTTTCGCCATCGAGCGCTTGAATAATCTGGTCAAAACTCGGCACGGATTGTCAATCAGCACTCGGCCAGAAAGAAACTGGCGCGCCTACCTCACCAAACGCCCCACGCTTTATGCCTGCGAACCGCGCGGACCACTGGCGCGGGTTCGCTGGATCGGCGGGTAAGGCGGGTCTTGACCCGCGCCATTTCGCCAGAACCAAAGGCCTGTTTCGGAAAATCGAACGCGGCGGCCAGGCCGGGTGATTGCCTTTGAAGCCGGTGATCCGCGCCCGCTAGGGTGTGGCGAACCTTCCCTTGGCGCATCGGATCCGACTATGGCGACCTACCTGAAAAAAGCGGTGCGCACCGCCGAAACCGATCATGCCGATGTCAGCACAGCGGTCCGCGCCCTGCTGGCCGAAATCGCCGCCGGTGGCGAAATGGCGGCCCGCGACATGGCCCGCCGGTTTGACGGCTGGGAGGGCGAGGTGATCGCCTCTCCCGCGACCCGCAAGGCCGCCGCTGCGGCGCTGCCCGATCAGATCAAGGCCGACATCCGCTTTGCCCACACCAATATCGCCCGGTTCGCCCAAGCCCAGCGCGACACGATTGGCGATACCGAGGTCGAGATTCTGCCCGGTCTGCGCGCCGGTCAACGCCAGATCCCGGTCAGCGCGGCGGGCTGCTATGTACCCGGTGGCCGCTATGCCCATATCGCCAGCGCGATCATGACGGTGACGACGGCCAAGGTGGCTGGGGTCGGTCATATCATCGCCTGTTCGCCGCCCCGCCCCGGCACCGGCATCCCGCCCGCCATCGTCTATGCGATGGACCTTTGCGGCGCTGACACGATCCTGAACATGGGCGGGGTGCAGGCTGTCGCGGCGATGGCGACCGGCCTGTTCGGCCTACCCCGCGCCGATATTCTGGTCGGACCCGGCAACCAGTATGTGGCCGAGGCCAAGCGTATCCTGTTCGGTCAGGTCGGCATCGACATGGTCGCCGGGCCGACCGATCTTTTGATCCTTGCGGACGGTGGCGCCGATCCGGCGCTGGTCGCCGCCGATCTGGTCGGACAGGCCGAGCATGGCTATAATTCGCCGGTTTGGCTGGTGACCGACAATCGGGCGCTGGCCGAGGATGTGATGGCCCGGGTGCCCGCCCTGATCGACGATTTGCCGCAGGTCAACGCCGACAGCGCCCGCGCCGCTTGGCGTGATTATGCCGAGGTGGTGGTCTGCGCCGACCGCAAGGAAATGGCGCAGTTGTCGGATCGCTACGCCCCCGAACACCTGCACGTCCAATGCGCCGATCTGGACTGGTGGCTTGCGCGTCTCACTGCCTATGGGTCGCTGTTTCTGGGCGAGGAAACGACCGTGGCCTTTGGCGACAAGGCGGCGGGGCCGAACCACGTGCTGCCGACCGGCGGCGCGGCCCGCTACACCGGCGGCCTGTCGGTCGGCAAGTTCATGAAGACGGTCACATGGCAGCGGTCAACCCGCGCCGCCGCCCGCCCGGTGGCCGAGGCGACAGCGCGGATTTCCCGGATGGAGGGGATGGAGGCGCACGCCCGCACCGCCGACATCCGGCTGGCCAAGTTCTTTCCCGGCGAGGTGTTCGATCTGGGGTGACGCGGGCGGCGGTTGAGCGGACCGCGCAACCTAGCGATAGGTGGCTGACGTGATCGTGGCACCGAAGAAGCCATCGAAATCGGTCGTCCCAAAGTTATTACCGACCAGCATCTCGGTCGGGACCGTGAACCCCGAGAATGTCGCCTCTGCGGTCAGGGTGCCACCGAAGGGTTGCAGTCGGTACACCTTGGCAGGGTTCACATCGCTCCAACGCTCGGTGACGATCTGCGTGACGCGACCGTCCAGGGCGAGGGTCATGTCGATCGGGTTTGCTGCGGTGTCGGCAAACGAGATCCGTGCGGTGTCGGGACCGGTCTGCCGCCAGATTGCGCCATTTGCAGGCAACAGGCTGGCCGGCGCCCAGATCGCTTCGAGCGCCGGACGGGCGGCGGCGGCACGGTCGATGTCGTCGCTTCCTGCGGCCTGCACCAAAGGAATTGCCCGGAACATCCAGAAACGGGTCCAGCCGTGCCCTGCGTGCAGACCGTCGCTGCCGCTGAAATGGATCGCGCCCCTGTTCATCCGGGCGATCCAGACGAATTCACGCGGCGGTGACAGGATCTGCCGGGCCTGCATCCCGTAGTCCTGAACCTTGCCGGCGCCGCCCAACCGAAACGTGCCCTGCATGGTGAGTTCCACAGTTGTATCCAGCGGTGTGCCAGTTGCGATGGCGTGGGCGAAATA
>JBBQHC010000088.1:0-12829 GCA_038323615.1 Rhodobacterales bacterium
CAAGGCGGCAAAGACTCTGCAAATCACCAAACTGCTGGACCGCAAGGTTGAACGGCTGTCGGGCGGCGAGATGCAGCGGGTCATCATCGGCCGTGCCATCGTGCGTGAACCCCGTGTGTTCCTGATGGACGAACCGCTGTCGGCGCTGGACGCCAAACTGCGCGAGGCCCTTCGGGTCGAGTTGAAACGGCTGCACAACGAGTTGAAGGCGACGTTCCTGTTTGTGACGCACGACCAGGTCGAGGCGATGTCGATGGGCGACAAGATCGGTGTTCTGAACAAGGGGCGACTGGTGCAGGTCGGCACCCCGACGCAGGTTTATCACCAGCCGGTCAACACGTTTGTCGCCCGCGCCGTCGGCACCCCGCCGATGAACCTGATTGACGGGCAGGTGGCGGGCGGCGTGGTGAAGATCGGTGGTGGCGCCCTGCCGGTCCACGCCGAGGAGGGGCGCGATCTGACCATTGGCGTGCGCCCTGAAAACGTCCGGCTGGATGGTGGCGCACCTGCATCGGGTCGGGTTTTCGATATCGAGGACCATGGCGTCGTCAAGATCGTCAACATGCAGGTCGGCGACGCGCGGATACACGCGACGGTGCCCGCACAAACCCGCGTGGCGCTGGACGAAGAGGTGCGGTTTGGCTGGGCGGCGGACAAGGTCGTGCTGTTCGACCGGGCGACGGGCGTCAATCTCGCGGTGGCGTGACGGGGCGTGGGTCAAGACCCACCTTACGATCGGCTTGCGGGTTTGGAGGGGGCGCTGCCCCCGCCCTTCGGGCCCCCCGGAATACTTAGGGCCAAAAGAAGGGAAAAGAATCCCCCGGCTTTGTTTCCGGAAATTGATGCCACGGAGGATCCACGCTCATCGATAGGTCGGCAAGACGGCTTTCACTCCGTATTACGTCGGGAATCGCGCCTTGTATCGGTGCCAGACGGCTGGATTGCAGAAATTGCGCGGCTTGTCCCCGGCCAGGATCAGCTGCACTTCGCCGACCACGCCAAGCCCCATCCGCAGCATGCTTTCCTGGGTGATTCCGGCCATATGCGGGGTCAGGAGCACGTTTTTCATCCGCAGAAACGGAGGATCGGCGGCGAGCGGCTGGCTGTCGAATACGTCCAGAGCGGCGCCGCCCAATCGCCCCTCGGACAATGCCGCGACCAGCGCTGCTTCGGCGACCACCGGGCCCCGCGCGACGTTGACCAGCACCGCGCCGGGTCGCATCAGTGCCAGTTCGTCGGCGCCGATCAGCCCACGGGTTTCGGCGGTCAGGGGGCAACACAGGACCACCACATCGGCCTGCGCCAGCATGTCAAACATCGACACTGCTGAAACGCCGCGCGGCCTGCGCCCACCGGGACGCGTCACCGCCAGTACATCCATCCCAAAGCCGCGTTTGGCGATCCGCGCCAGTGCCTTTCCGACGTTTCCCATGCCGACAATGCCGATCTTGCGACCCGACAATTCGCGCCCGAGGTCCGCATGTTCGCGCGCCACCTGCCAGCCAGCTTTGCGCAGGTCAGCATGGACCGCCGGATAGCGGCGCAGCAGCGCCAGTGCTGACCAGATCGCATGTTCGGCGACTGTCAGCGCGTTCGCGCCGGGGACGTTTGCCACCAGCACCCCGGCGGCGGTGCAGTCATCGACCGGGATCATGTCAAGGCCCGCGCCGTGGCGGACGCAAGCCCGCAAACTGGTTTCGCGCCGAATGATTGCGGGGCCGATGGGTGCCCGCACCACAATTATTCCCGCGCCGCGGCTTTCGGCATCGATGGCGTCCGGCGTTGCGGCGCTGGCCACCCGGTAATCCCCCAAGTCCTGCAACTTGGTCGTCACCTGGGGATCAAGCCGATGGGTCGAGAAGATGACGGTCATGCCCCCGACCGGATCAGTGGATTGGCGGCCTTTTGTTCCTCCAGCAGTTCCGTCCAATAGCTTTGCGCGCCACCCAGATGGCTGTTCATCAGGGCCTGCGCAAGAATCGCGTCACGTGCGATCAGGGCGTCGAAAATCTGCAGGTGTTCGGCGTGCGATTTCGCATTTCGTTCGGGTTTGCCGAAATAGATTGCGTGGCGCTGTTCGGCGGCGGCATAGAAACTTTGGCACAGTTTGTAGAACATCTCGTTCTGGGTCGCCCGCACGATTTCAAGGTGGAACGCGCCGTCCAGCTTGTGCAGCCCCTCGCCCTTGGCCAGTTGCGCCGCCGATTGGTCAAGGATGTCGCGCAACCGGGCATGGTTGTCACCGGTCGCCCGCATCGCCGCCAGTTCTGCCGCCTTGATCTCGTGGATCTTGCGCAGTTCGACCGCCTCGAAAATCTGCCGCGGCATCAGCGGCACCCCGGCGCGGGCGAACAGGGCCATCGAATCGAGCCCGGCGGTTTCCGGGTTCAGGTAAATCCCCGATTTGGCCCGGCGTTCGATGATTTGCATCGATTCCAGAATCGACAGACTTTCGCGCACCTGCCCCCGGCTGACCGCGAAATGTTCGGCCAGTTCGCGTTCCGACGGAGCCTTGTCGCCATGCGCACGGGCAACGGCGACGATATGGGCCACGAGGGTCGCCAGGAAATCGGTGTCGATCTTGTTCATGCGTCTTTGCGGAACCTTTTCAGTGCGGCTTCGTCCATCGTGAACCCCAATCCGGGGCCGTCGGGAATCGCGACCATGCCGTCCCTGGCCGTCACGGTTTCGCCGATGATGTCGTGTATCATCGGATTGGCCCCCAATGAAAACTCGATCGTGAAACTGGCCGGTGACGCGGCGCAAATGTGCAATCCGGCGAAAAAGCAGGGCGCGCCTGCCCACAAATGGGGTGCCAGGCGCAGGTTGAACGATGACGCCAATGTGCCGATCCGCATGGTTTCGCTGATCCCGCCGCAGAACGCCGGATCGGGCTGGAAGATGTCGGCGGCGCGGGCCATTGCCAGATCGCGAAAGGCAAATCGGGTCGCCTCGGATTCGCCCGTTGCAATGGGGATGTTGCAGGCAGCACGGACCTCGGCCATGCCCGATTTATCGTCGGCGATCACCGGTTCCTCGAACCACGCGAGGTCGCAATCGGCGACCATCTGGGCAAACCTGCGCGCCTCGGCCACCGTGTAGGTGCCGTGGGCATCGACGGCGATGTCGATGCTCGGCCCCAGTGCCTTGCGTGCCGCCCTGACCCGCGCCGCTGACACATGGGCGGCGCCGTCCATCGCGCCGACGCGCATCTTGACCGCCTTGAACCCGCCGGTGTCGATGTAGGACTGCAATTGTTCGCCGATCTTGTCGGCCCCGGCCCAGCCACCGGACGCATAGGCGGGCAGTCGGTCCGCCTTGCGCCCGCCCAATAGCTGCCAGACAGGTTTACCATCGGCCTTGCCCAAGATGTCCCACAGCGCGATGTCGATGGCGCTGATTGCCGCCACCGTCAGCCCGCGCCGCGCCATTTCCGGCATCGCGTGGCCGGACATGCGGGCCTTGTCGGCGCGCACGCCGTTATACAGGTCTTCCCAGATAAAGGTGATATCAGCCGGATCGCGCCCGATGATCCGTGGCCCGAAATCGTGGTTAAGCAGGTGGACAAGGGTGCCGTAGTCGCCCGCACTCCCGGCGGCGTTCTTGCCCTCGCCCCAGCCAACCAGCCCGTCATCGGTTTCGATCCGCAGGATTGCCGCGTCAAACGTGCGCAGCGTGCCGAAATCGCTGGTATGCTGGTGTGCAGCGGCGATGGGGATGCTGATCCACCATGCCTGAACGGACGTGATACGCATCGGCAGACCCCCGAGACAGACTACTTGATCAGCGGCAGCAGCGTTTCGGCGGTGATCCGCATCTGATCGGCATAGAATTTTTCGGTCAGCAGGCTCGACCCGTGATCCTGAATGAATTTCAGCTGTTCGGGAGAGATGTCGACCGGGTTGCGTTCGACCATATCGGGATAGATCGCTGCCGGGGTGCGGTCCACGGGGGCGACGAATTCGTTGGTCAGCGCCCCATCATAGCCGACCTCGCGCAGGGTTTTCACGATGGCGGGCCAGTCGATATGCCCCAGACCGGCAGCAAAGCGGTTGTTGTCGGCGACGTGGAAATCGAACAGGCGCTTGCCCGCCAAGCGGATCGCATCGTGGACGTTCGATTCCTCCATGTTCAGGTGGTAGGCGTCCAGACAGACGCCGCAATCGGGATGCACGGCATCGGCCAGTGCCAGCGCCTGCGCGGCGCGGTTGAACATATAGGTCTCGAAGCGGTTCAGCGGCTCGATCGCGATTTTCACGCCGACCTTTTGCGCATGGGCGAAACATTCCTTGGTCGATTCGACGACCCATTTCCATTCCTCATCCTCGGTCGCGTCCGGTGTCACCTTGCCGACGGTCACAGGCACCAAGGTGATGATCTGGCCCTCGAGTTCGCTGACCATCGTCAGCACGGATTTGACGTAATCGACCGACCGCGCCCGCTGGCCCTCGTCCTTGGCCGCCAGATTGCGTTCGCCCAGCGTCAGCGTCACCGCGCCCCAGCATCTGATCCCGTGTTCCTTGAGCAGGGCGCGGGTTTCCTTGACGTCGTATTGCGTCGGTTCGCCCGAAATTTCGATGCTTTCATAGCCGAATTGCTTGATCCGGCGCAGGGTCACGTCAAGCGGCTCGGCGCGCATCCAGTTGTGGGTCGACAGGTGCATGGGGGTTCCTCCGGTAGGGACAGGGCGCGTGGCCCGATTTTGGCAAATCCTCTTAATCTGGTTAGACCAGTTCTGGACAAAGCTCAAGATACTTGATGGCGCGACGGTCGATGCCACGGCAGGCAATCGCCATGTCACAAGGGTGAACAAGCATGATGCCCTTTGACGACCGGCAATATTTTGGTATGACCAGTTCAGGGCGATCGCGGGGGACATCATGAAGATCGGGATGAACATGCTGCTGTGGACGACGCATGTCGGACTAGAGCATCGCCCGTATCTCCAAGGGATCAAGGACGCCGGTTTCGACGGTGTCGAGGTGCCGGTTTTCGATACCGAGGTGGCGCATTTCAAGATGCTGTCCGGCCTGCTGGACGACATCGGACTAGAGCGCACCGCCGTCGCCGCGATGGGCGATCCGGGGATGAACCTGATCGGCGACCGGGGCGCGCAGGCGGCGGGGATCGACCATATGCGGCGGGTGCTGGATTGCACGGCGGCGCTGGGCGCAACCCTGATCTGCGGGCCGATGCATTCGACGCTGGGGTATTTCAGCGGGCAGGGGCCAACGACGAATGAACTGGCGCGGTCGGTCACGTCGCAACGTGCGATCGGCGCACATGCGGCCCCGTTGGGAATCACTGTGGCGCTCGAGGCGCTGAACCGTTTCGAATGTTATCTGTTCAACACGATGGACGGGCTGGCCGCGCATCTGGACATGGTCGATCACCCCAATATCCGCGCCATGTACGACACGTTTCATAGCAATATCGAAGAGGCGGACCCGATTGCCGCCCTGACCCGCAATGCGCACCATGTCGCCCACATTCACCTGTCTGAAAACGACAGGGGCGTGCCGGGGCGGGGCAATATCCCCTGGGCCGAGACGTTCACCGCGATCAAATCGATCGGCTACGACGACTGGCTGACGATCGAAAGTTTCGGTCGTGGCTTGCCTGACCTTGCCGCCGCGACACGCGTCTGGCGCGACTTTGCCGAAAGCCCCGAGGCGGTTTACCGCGACGGGTATACCCACATTTGCCGGTCGCTGAACGCGGTTGGGCTGACCTGATATCTGGGAGGATACATCATGAAAACGATCAAGGGACCGGGCCTGTTTCTGGCACAATTCGCAGGCGATGCCGCGCCTTTCAATTCGTGGGACGGGATTACCAAACAGGCCGCCGACTGGGGCTATGTCGGGGTGCAAATTCCCAGTTGGGACGCGCGGTTGTTCGATCTGGACAAGGCCGCGACCTCGAAAACCTATTGCGACGAATTGAAGGGCAAGGCGCGCGACAACGGCGTCGAGATCACCGAGTTGTCGACCCATTTGCAAGGGCAGTTGGTCGCAGTGCATCCGGCCTACGACATGGGTTTTGACGGCTTTGCGGTGCCTGACGTGCGCGGTGATCCTAAAAAGCGACAGGCCTGGGCCGTCGATCAGGTGAAAAAGGCGCTGAGTGCGTCGAAAAACCTTGGGCTGGTCGGCATGGCGTCGTTTTCCGGGGCGCTGGCTTGGCCCTATGTCTATCCGTGGCCGCAGCGCCCTGCCGGTCTGGTCGAGGCGGCGTTCGACGAACTGGCAAAACGCTGGCGGCCAATTCTGGACCATGCCGAGGATTGCGGCGTCGATATCTGTTACGAGATCCACCCCGGCGAAGACCTGCATGACGGCGACACGTTTGAGATGTTTTTGGAACGCGTCGGAAATCATGCCCGCTGCAACATGTTGTATGACCCGAGCCACTATGTGCTGCAATGCCTTGATTACATTGACAACATCGACATCTACAAGGACCGCATCAAGATGTTCCACGTCAAGGATGCCGAATTCAACCCGACGGGCCGCTCGGGCGTCTATGGCGGCTATCAACCGTGGATTAACCGGGCCGGGAGGTTTCGCAGTCTGGGCGACGGGCAGATCGACTTTGGCGCGATATTCGCGAAAATGGCGGCAAATGATTTCGATGCCTGGGCGGTGGTCGAATGGGAATGTTGCCTGAAACACCCCGACGACGGGGCCCGCGAAGGCGCCGAATTCGTCAAGGCGCATATCATCCGTGTCACCGAACGCGCCTTTGACGATTTCGCAGACGGTGGGACCGATGACGCGGCCAATCGCAAGATGTTGGGGATTTAGACGATGGCAATCGAAGGCAAATCAGACATGGCCCCGAAACCGATCCGTTTGGGCATGGTCGGCGGCGGGCGCGATGCGTTCATTGGTGGCGTGCATCGGATCGCGGCGCGGATTGACGGACGATTTCAGCTGGTGGCGGGGTGTTTCAGTTCGACGGCGGAAAAATCCAAGGCCAGCGGCGCCGATCTGGGCATCGATCCGGCCCGCACCTACGCCGATTTCGCGGCGATGGCGCAGCGCGAGGCGCGCCTGAAGGACGGGATCGAGGCGGTGGCCATCGTTACCCCCAACCACGTCCACTATGCGGCTGCGCGGGAGTTCCTCAAGCGCGGCATCCACGTGATCTGTGACAAGCCACTGACGTCGAACCTGCCCGATGCCAAAAAACTGGTCGCGGCAGCGGAAAAATCCGACGCCCTGTTCGTGCTGACCCACAACTACACCGGCTATCCGATGGTGCGCCAAGCCCGCGAAATGGTGGCGGGCGGCGAACTGGGCGACATCCGGTTGGTGCAGGTCGAGTATGCGCAGGATTGGTTGACCGAACCGGCCAGCAACAAACAGGCCGACTGGCGCACCGATCCTGCGCAATCGGGGGCAGGGGGATCGACCGGCGACATCGGCACCCATGCGTTCAATCTGGCCAGTTTCGTTTCCGGGCTGGAACTGGAGGCGCTGGCAGCCGATTTGCAGGCTTTCGTGTCCGGCCGCAGGCTCGACGACAACGGCCATGTGCTGTTGCGCTGGAAGGGTGGTGCGCGCGGGATGTTGTGGTGTTCGCAGGTGGCACCGGGCAATGAAAACGGGCTGCGGTTGCGGATTTACGGGACCAAAGGCGGCTTGGAATGGGCGCAGGAGGATCCGAACTACCTGTGGCATACACCATTCGGTGAACCCAAGCGGTTGATCACCCGTGGCGGGGCCGGATCGGGTGCGGCTGCGGGGCGGGTTAGCCGGATTCCGCCCGGCCACCCCGAAGGATATCTGGAAGGGTTCGCCACGATCTACGCCGAGGCGGCGCGGGCGATCCAAGGTCGGCGTGATGGTGTGGCGGTCGACCCCGACGTGGTGTTTCCAACGGTGCATGACGGGCTGAAAGGCGTGCAGTTCGTCGATGCCTGCGTGCGGTCATCTGCGCGAAATGCGGCGTGGGTGACGCTGACGTAATTTTTGTTAACCAAACTCTACTTCTCTAGAGAACTGGAGCCGGAGTACATTGAAATCAAAAGATTAAACAATAATTTTGATCATTTGGTTAAATCTATCGCCGTCGCCCCTGTGTCGCGCCCTGAATCAGAATTGCAACAGAGACACGACCAAAAATGCGACCCACTGGACGCAAACCTGCGCCCGTGATTCCGTCTGACAATGATGACGCGCACAAAACTCCCCCTTGGCCTTTCCGCCCTGACCGTTCTGGCCGCCCTGATCGTGCTTTACAGCATGGGGCGCGATCTGATTTGCCCCTGCGGCACCGTCAAGCTGTGGGGCGGCGGTGCGCCACTGATCGAAAGCAGCAAACATCTGATCGACTGGTACACGCCGTCGCATCTGCTGCATGGGTTCGTGTTCTTCGGGACACTCTGGCTGTTTGCCCGGCGGCTGCCGTTGCTTTGGCGGCTGGTCATCGCGACATTGATCGAGACCGCGTGGGAAGTGCTGGAAAACACGCCCATGGTTATCAATACCTACCGCGAACTGCCTGCCGGGGCCGGTTATTCGGGCGACAGCGTGATCAATTCGGCGACCGATCTTGCGGCGATGTTCTTTGGGTTCTGGCTGGCGTCGCGGCTGCCTGTCTGGGCGTCTTTCCTCGTCGTCGTCGGGTTCGAAGCACTGACGATCTGGCTGATCCGCGACGGTCTGGCGCTGAATATCCTGATGCTGATCTATCCGATCGACGCGATATCGGCGTGGCAGTCGGGCGGTTAAAGCAGTTCAGGTCTTTAGGGAAACACCCGGATCGGAAATTGCGTGCGCGCGATTCGAGAAGCAGCGAATTCCGTTGAAACCTGAATCGCCCTAGCGCGAAATTGCCCCCCTCTGGCCCCGTCATTGACGCAATTCACGGCCAATATCTGTCGAAACAGTCAGTAGACAGGCCGCACACATGCGCAAGATCGGGGCGTTCCTTATCACGATTTTCAGATTGCCGCCGTGGCTGACCTTTGGGCTGGCCGCTGTCTTTGGCGGGTTCGGGTTTTGGCAACTGACTATGGGCGGCATTGCCGACCTGCCGGTTGCATCCGACATCGCCACTTGGGCCGGGATCGATCTGACGCAGGCCTGGATTGCCGCCGATGTTTTTACGCTTTGCCTGAAAATCAGCGGCGGTTTGGCGATCTACGGGCTGCTGTCGGCGAGCTTTGGCAAGGTCATCGCTGCAACCCCTATGGTGGCGGCGATCCGCGCGGCAACACTGGATGACGAGACCGACACGCCCAGTTATATTGTGCAGAACAAGGCCAAGGTCAAACGCACGTATGCCTTCCACGATAACCTGCAACGGCGCATGGGGCAAAACCTGGGGCCGGCCGCGACCGTGCGAAGAACTGGCAGTTTTGGTGCCGCGCTGCGCAGGCTTGTGATTCTGGTCTGTATTGGTGGGTTGGGGCTGGTCGGCGCCTCGGTTTTGCTAAGCACCCCGGCCACCGGTGACGAAACCGCGGTCGTGGCCAATGTCGCAGACGCCACAGCAATAACCACGTCCGCCAAGGCGACGATCACCGACACTCTTGACTGGGCATTGCCAATGGGAAGGGCTTGGTTCGATGCAACGCTTGCCGATGCAAAGGGTGGCGACATCGTTGCGCGGGCCAAGATGGGCGCACTGGCCTTGGGCGGTTTCCTGTTTCTGATGCAGTTGAAAAAGCTGCTGTTTGGGCGCAAACGCCGCCGTCCCAAGACCCTGCAAGAACAGTTCGCCTAAAGCTTTTCGGGTTAAACCTGAACCGCTCTAAAACGAGACTGTCACGCCTGGCAGTTTCAGCGCCTTCATCAGGTCGCGCAGTTCCTGCCGTGCCGCGACGTTGGAAATGTTCATGTTGGTAACGCCGATATCGCGCAGGTCCAGCAGGGTCAGGCCGCGTGGGAACAATTCGCGGAAAATCACCCGTTCGTTGAACCCCGGTGCCGACCGAAACCCGATACGGCGTGCCAGTTTGTCGATCACCGCCTGCATCTTTTGCTTGTTGACCATATTCTGCGCCCCCAGACGGTTGCGGACGACGACCCAGTCGATCGGCTCCAGCCCGGCCTGCGCCCGCAACTGCCGCGCGTTCCAGACCATTTCGGAATAGACCGACGGGCCGGTGATCGTTTCGCCATCCGTATCCACATGCGCCAACAGATCGAAATCGACGAAACTGTCGTTCAGCGGTGTGATCAGGGTATCGGCCAGTGAATGGGCGACTTGGCTGAGCCGCGTATGGCTGCCCGGACAGTCGATCAGGATGAAATCGCTGTCGGGTTCAAGGCCCGCCACCGCAGCACTCAGGCGATGATCGAACACGTTTTCGCCGGGTTGCAGTTTCGCCTGATCGGCCTCGGGTAATTCGTGATACGCGGGCGAGGGCAGGCTCAGCCCCGCTTCGGCCAGAAATTTCCGCCGGTTGGAAATATAGCGGCATAGGGTTTTTTGCCGCAGGTCAAGGTCGAGCGTGCCGACCTTGTGCCCCATTCGCGCAAGGGCCGTGGCAACATGCATCGACACCGTCGATTTGCCGGCACCACCCTTTTCGTTCCCCACGACAATAATATGCGCCACGCTGCCTGCCCCTTGGATGTGGTTCTTGGTCACCACTATATGTTGTGTGGTCGCCGAGGGAAAGCCGCGACGACGATCTGCTTACAATTCGACACATCCCTTGACATATGCGCCACGGCAGGCCATCTGCCCCATGACCGACGCAAGCTGCCGCGTGAGCAGAGCGTGATTGAAGAGATCACTGCAAGGCGTCGTATCACATTTGGTTCCCACATCACGCAGGGGTCCCGCGCCATGACGGCGTTTGGGCAATCCGGCCTGACTGTCAGCTTTTGGCGCCCCTCATGCTGTCGCATGGGCCATCCCGGCCTGTGGGAAACCTTTATGCGCGCGCCTCGCGGCCCGCTGAAACGAAAGAAGAAATTATGGATTTTGATATGCTGGGCCTCGCGCCCCGTCTTGTGGCAAAATTGGCCGAACAGGGCATCACCGACCCGACCCCGATTCAAAAGCAGGCGATCCCGCATGCGATGAACGGACGTGACGTCATGGGCCTGGCGCAGACCGGATCGGGCAAAACCGCCGCATTCGGCCTGCCGATGGTCGATGCGTTGATGAAGGCGGGGGTCAAACCGAACCCGAAATGCGTGCGCGGTCTGGTCTTGGCTCCCACTCGTGAACTGGCCAAACAAATCTCGGACAACCTGACCGCCTATACCCAAGGCAGCCACCTCAAGGTGGCGCTGGTCGTTGGCGGCGCGGGCATCACCGCGCAGATGAAGCGGCTGGCCGGCGGCGTCGACCTGCTGGTGGCCACCCCCGGTCGCCTGATCGACCTGCTCGACCGGCGCGCTCTGCGTCTTGACGAAACCGTCTATCTGGTGCTGGACGAGGCCGATCAGATGCTTGACATGGGATTCATCCACGCCCTGCGCCGGATCGCCCCGCTGTTGGCCAAAGACCGCCAGACGATGATGTTCTCGGCGACGATGCCGAAACTGATGGCCGAATTGTCGGCGTCGTTCCTGACTGATCCGATCCGGGTGCAGGTCGACGCACCGGGGAAACCTGTCGAGAAAATCGCGCAATCGGTTCACTTTGTCGCCAAAGCAGCCAAGAACGACTTTCTGGTGGAACTGCTCGACAAACACCGCGACGAACTCGCGCTGGTGTTCGGGCGCACCAAGCACGGGATGGAAAAACTGTCGAAGTTCCTGATCGCCAAGGGCTTCGCCGCTGCATCGATCCACGGTAACAAAAGTCAGGGCCAGCGGGACCGCGCCATCACCGAATTCAAATCGGGCAAGGTGCGAATTCTGGTGGCGACCGATGTCGCGGCGCGCGGTCTGGACATTCCCGATGTGCGCCACGTCTATAACTACGAGATGCCCAACGTCGCCGAAAACTACGTTCACCGGATCGGGCGCACCGCGCGGGCCGGGGCAGACGGGGCCGCGATTGCGCTGGTCGCTCCCGATGAGATGATCGAGTTGTTCGACATCCAGAAGGCGATGAAGGCCGACATTCCCGTGGCATCGGGCCGTCCGTGGGAAGTTCTGCCGGGGCAAAAGAAAAAGCCGAATGGTGGTGGCGGCGGTGGCAATGGCCAGCGGCGTCGGGCTGGTGGCGCTGGGGGCAACCCTGCGGCGACGGCCAAGCCGGGCGGCCAGCGGCGGCGCAAACCGCAAAGCCGCCGGGTCGCCTGAAGCAAAACGTAAAGGCGGGTCATATGGCCCGCCTTTTTCGTATCAAAAGATGAAAACGCCCACGTCGCGTTATAAATCCGGTGACAAAGTGCCGACCAACGCTGTCCCAAACGAAAAACGCCGCCCCCGAAGGGACGGCGCGTTTGTCGTCACGGACGGTTGGTTTAGAACCCCAGCCCTGCGTATTTGTTCTTGAACTTGGACACCCGGCCGCCCGCGTCCATCAGACGCGAACTGCCGCCGGTCCAGGCCGGATGCACGGTGGGGTCGATATCCAGCGTCATCTGATCGCCTTCCTTGCCCCAGGTCGATTTCATCTGCACCACGGTGCCGTCGGTGAATTTGACGTCGATCACGTGGTAGTTGGGGTGAATGTCTTTTCTCATGCGCCCGCTCCCTCTGCGTCTTTGCCGGCAAGCGGCTTGTAATTGGAAACCTCGGCGATCCGGGCGGATTTGCCACGGCGCGCGCGCAGGTAATACAGCTTGGCGCGGCGAACCTTGCCGCGACGGACGACCTCGATGCCGTCGATATTAGTGGAATGCAGCGGGAATACCCGCTCGACACCCTCGCCAAAGGAAATCTTGCGCACCGTGAACGATCCGGCGATG
>JBBQHC010000089.1:0-12637 GCA_038323615.1 Rhodobacterales bacterium
GGTGGCAAGGGCGGGCTGGCCGAACAAGGCGTGTTCCCGGCCGCCCTATGCCGCGAAGTACCTGATGCGATGCCCGATACGGTCGCGGCCGGGTTTCAGGTCGCCTATGGCACGTCGCACCTGGCGTTGACCCGGCGGGCGCGGCTGCAACCAGGCGAAACGCTGCTGGTTCTGGGGGCTGCGGGCGGGGTCGGCCTGACAGCGGTGGAAATCGGCAAGGCGCTGGGGGCGCGGGTGATCGCGGTCGCGCGCGGGGCTGATAAACTGGCCGTGGCGCAGGCCGCCGGGGCCGATCACGTCATCGACGCCAGTGCCGACATCAAGGCCGCAGTCAGGGCGCTCGGCGGTGCCGATGTCGTTTATGATCCGGTTGGCGGCGATCTGTTCACCGCCGCCCTCGGGGCCTGCAACCGCGAGGCACGGGTTGTGGTCATCGGGTTCGCCAGCGGCGCGGTGCCGCCGGTGCCCGCCAACATCATTCTGGTCAAGAATATCAGCGTGATCGGGTTCTATTGGGGCGGCTATCTGGGCTTTGCGCCCGACGCGCTGACCGACAGTCTGGGCGAACTGATGGACTGGTATGCCGCCGGGCGGCTAAAGCCGCACGTCAGTCACGTGCTGCCGCTGGCGCAGGCGGGTGCGGCGCTGGCCCTGCTGCACTCGCGGACATCGACCGGCAAGGTCGTTGTCACGATCTGATCACCCCACCGCGTGCAAAGCCGTGCGCATGACCCCGTCATGGGCGGCCCGGTCGGCATAAGCGGCGCGGATCATCTCAGCAATTGCCCGCGTCACATCGGTTTGATTGCTGCGTTGCAGATACAGATTGATCCGCTGCATCCCCAGCTCGGGCAGCGCCCCGCCATGCGCGATCAGCTCTGTCTGCGCCGTCACGTCGCTGGCCAAGGCAGCCCGCACCGCCAGATCGGCGCTGACCGAGACCTTGACAGCATTGTCCGTATCGGACTCGACGGCCCGCACCCAGGGTATTTCAGCGGCGTTCAGATGGCGCAGTACCCCGGTATGAAAAATGCACTTGGTACAGAACGCAATCGGCAGCGGACGACTGCGCCAGGCGTTGCCGTCAATCGCCCCGATCCAGACCAACGGCAGTTCGGTCAGGGTTTCGCCATCGGCATCGACGCGGTCTTCGGTCGTGACGATCACATCGGCCTCGCCCCGCGCGAACATCTCTTTCAAGCTGCGCGTGTTGGCCGAAATCAGACGAACCTTCATACGCGGAAAATCCTTGGCGAATTCACGCAGCACACGCGGGATCGCCGGATAGATCACGTCATGCGGAACCCCAAGGCGCAGCTCGCCCTCGAATTCCTGCGCGGTCAGGCGAGCGTAAATCTCATCGTTGACGGCCAGCATCCGGCGGGCATAGCCCAGCAGTTGTTCGCCCGCCGGGGTCAGGCCGATGGTCCGGGCGGTGCGATCCAGCAGACCCAGACCCAGCGATTCCTCAAGCCGTTTCAACTGCATCGATACCGCCGATTGGGTCAGGTTCATCAGACCCGCGGCACGGGTCACTCCCCCCGCCTCGGCAACGGTGACGAAAGAGCGCAGAGCGGTCAGGTCGAGATTTCTTGGCATATCACGTTTCCTTATGTCTAAGTCATGAAACATTCATTTTTCAAATGTGTCAACAGGGTCTATTCATCAATCCAAGTGATGTGAGTCGCATCACTCATCCGAATCAGAAAGGAATTGTCATGACAACCCTGACCCAAACCTGCACCGCCCTGCCGCGCGCCGCAAATCGCGGGTTCTGGACCCGTCTGACGTCGGCGGGCAGCCTTTGGCGGCAACGCCAAGCACTTGCCGCTATGCCGGACCACATGCTTGACGACCTCGGGATCAGCCGCGCCGACGCGATGGCCGAGGCGGCCAAACCCATGTGGGATGTGCCGCAGCACTGGCTGAAGTAGCGACAATTTGACCCGATAGCCGCGATTTGGTACCTTTTCACAGCTTTTTGGTCGGATTTTCGCATTTGCCCCGCCGGAAAACCTTGAATCCTGCCCCCAGCCTGCCAATATCGACAGCAAGGCAAACCGCGCGTCAAAGCGTGGCCCGACTGTTCAACCTTGGAGGCTGAAAATGGCACAATTCGACACCACCCGCAGCGCCGGCACGATCCGCACGGCCGCTGTGGACGAGGGCCTGCGGGCCCACATGAACAAAGTTTACGGCACCATGTCGATCGGCATGGGAATTACCGCGCTGGCATCCTGGGCGATTTCCGGGATTGCGACCTCGGCTGTGCCGACCGCGTATCAGATCAGCGCCAACACCTATCTGACCGATTTCGGCTACGCGCTTTATGCCTCGCCGCTGAAATGGCTGGTGATGTTCCTGCCGCTGATCATGGTGTTTGCGTTCAGCGCGATGATCAATCGGCTGTCGGCGGCCGGTGCGCAGACGTTCTTTTACACTTTTGCCGCCGCGATGGGTGTGTCGATCTCGTGGATCTTTCTGGTCTTCACCAGTTTCTCGATCGTGCAGGTCTTTCTGATCACGGCGATCGCCTTTGCCGGCTTGTCGCTCTGGGGCTACACGACGAAAAAGGACATCTCGGGCTGGGGTAGTTTCCTGATCATGGGCGTGATCGGCCTGATCGTGGCGTCGATCGTCAACATCTTCCTCGGCTCGCCTGCAATCATGTTCGCGATCTCGATCCTTGGGGTGCTGATCTTTGCCGGTCTAACCGCCTATGACACCCAGAAGATCAAGGCGACCTATCTGGAACATGCCCAGGCGATGGACAGCGAATGGCTGGGTAAGGCCGCGATCATGGGCGCCCTGAACCTCTACCTCGACTTCATCAACATGTTCATGTTCCTGCTGCAGTTGTTCGGCAACCGCAACTAAACGGAACACCTGACGATCACGGGGGCCGGTGGAAACACCGGCCCTTTTCGTTTGCGCGGCATGGGCTGGACACATCCCACGCAAACGAAAAGGCCGCGCAACTTGCGCGGCCTTGTCACATCCGAAAGTCGGCAATCCTACTTGATCTTGCCTTCTTTGTATTCGACGTGCTTGCGCACGACGGGGTCGTATTTGCTGACGACCATCTTTTCGGTCATCGTGCGGGCGTTCTTTTTGGTCACGTAGAAATGCCCGGTGCCTGCGGTCGAATTCAGGCGGATCTTGATGGTGGTCGGCTTGGCCATTGTCGGTCTCCTGCGTGCGGGCCGCTATGAGGCCGTCGCGTGAATCTGTTCTGAAGTCCGCCTTTTACTTGGGCAGGGGGCCGAGTCAACCGCAATTCTGGCCCCGCCGGTGCCCAGGGTGTCCAGAGAGATGCGCGATGCCGCAAACGGTGGCCCGTCAGGCGGGCGCGCCCGTCCCTGCCGCCGCATGCACCGCATCGCGGTCGGCGCCGTTCAGCCCCAGCGCAGTCGCCAGCGCCGCCAGATAGTCGGACTCGGCCGGGGTATCCGCCCGGATCGCCATCACCGCTGCCGCATAAACCTGCGAGCGCATCGCCGCACTTGTATCGGCGGCAAGCGCGTCGACGTCGATTGGGGCCTCCATCTGGGCCAGCACAAAATCCATTTCGGCAGCGTCAGCATCGTTCAAATGATCAAGAATTCGCGCCCGTTCTTCTGCGTCGATACTGCCGTCGGCCTTGGCCGCCTGAATCATCGCGCGGATCATCAGTTTGGCGTTGGCCTCGGTCGCAGCACCCACAGCCCCCGGCAGCATCCCGGCGAGGCTATCAGCCCCGGCCCCCGCAACCCCCGACATTGCCCCCATCGCGCTTTGCAAGCCCGCCTGCCCCTTGGCCGAAGCGCTGGCGGCGGTTTCGCCCATCGACTGAGCAATCTTGCGCATCGTCTCGGCACCGCCCGGAATCCCCATCCGCTCGGCCATCTGGCCCATCTGGTCAGCGATGCCGCCCGGATTGCCGGCCTGTTTCAGTCGGTCCTGCATCCCGGCCATGCCGCCGGATTTGTTGAACGTGTCATAGCCCTTGGCGGCGGCAAAGCCGACCGCAAGCGTGGCAAGCGTTTTCATGAAACTCATGGTTGTAATCCTCCTCGGATGCCAGACCGCAAAGATATGCAGGCCATTGTCATGTTACATGGTTGCGATACTGCATGGGAAAAATTCCGCCGACCGAGCGCCCGGAATGGTGGCAGGTGAACCGCGTGGTAGAGCCCGAAATGGCAAAGAAGTGTGGCCGCGACCGACTGGCGCCAATCTTCCCCTCATTGAACGTCCAACGGGTGTTCGATGGTGCGCGGATGGCCTGTAAGCCGGATTCTGTCCCCTTCGGTTGCCCAAAGATGGATGGCCATTCATCTGAAGCGGCTGTTACCAACCGCCCTCTAGCTGCCAACCCGGACCGCTCGGGTTCAAGCATCCCTGCCGGGGTCGTATCCTTGCGGACGCATCCCGGCACGCGGTCCCTATTTGGCATTGCTCCCGGTGGGGCTTGCCGTGCCGCTTTGGTTGCCCATCGCGCGGTGGGCTTTTACCCCACCGTTTCACCTTTTCCCGTCAGATTGCTCCATTGGCGAACCGCTGGTCCGACGGGTAGTCTGTTCTCTGTGGCGCTTTCCCTGGGGTTGCCCCCGCCGGGGGTTACCCGGCACCGTGCTTTTCATGGAGTCCGGACTTTCCTCGACCCAAGACTAATCCGGGGCCGCAGCCATCCAGCCATCCGCGCGACGCCCTCGCTAGGCCCAAACCCCGGCCCGGTCAACGGGAAAGCGGTCCGCAAGGTCCAGCGCGATCCCCATGTCGGCAGGGTCAAGCGGGCCGGTTGCGCCGTGCCGATGGCGCAGCCGGAACGCCGCCAGCAGGGTGTCGGCGGGTTTCGTCGGATCGTAACCGATGGTGATCAGCGCCGCCCCAAAGGCATCCGCATTCAGCGGTTCCGGTCCCGCACCAGACCAGACCGCCAGCCCGCCCCGCGCCAGCCTGCACCAGTCGAACCGGGCGCCGGGGTCGATCTTGCGCCCCGGTGCGCAGTCGGAATGGGCGATGAACCGTTCTGGCGGCACGGTCCAGCGGTCCACAATCCCGGTCAGCAGCGTTTCCAGCGCGTCGATTTGGGCGGCGGCAAAGGGTGCATCGCCCGGATTGGCCAGTTCGATACCGATGCTGCGCGAATTCACGTCGGCGACCGCACCCCAGCGCGCCGCCCCGGCATGCCAGGCCCGCAGATCTTCGGGGACCAAAGCGATAACTTCGCCCATTTCCGAGATCAGGTAATGCGCCGATACTTCGGTGGCCGGATCGCACAGGGTTGCCAGCGCGGCCTCGCAGCTGGCCATAGCCGTATAGTGGAGGACCACCAGATCGGGGCGGGCCCCGTCACGGCGCGGGCCGTGGTTCGGCGAAAGCGGCGCCAGGCTAGTTCCCCGCAGCCCGCGCCAGACGGAATGGCGCCGGATCCCAACCGCAGGCAAACCCGTCACCGTCGGGGTCGATCCCCAGGCGGTCACGCGCTGGCCCGCCGCGCGCCAGAAAATCGCGCTGCGCCGCGTCGGGGCTGCGGTATTTGGTGCAATTGCGTTCAAACCTGCCTTGGCCGGACAAAGTGGATCGGCTGTACCACTCCTGTCCTTTGGCATTGGGCGCGTTGATCGCGAAATCGACGATATTCGGCCCCTCGTTGCCGTTCCGGTCAGGCACCGCCGTTGTGTCGACGACCTCGTAATTGGCGGCGTTGCGGGCCAGCCGGGCGGCATCGCTTTCCATCGTTTCGCGCCCTGACACGGCGCTGAAATCCTGTTCATCGGAAATCCCGGGATTGTTCAACCGCGGTGTCGCTGCGTTACCCGGTGCCGGTGCGATCAGACCCGCAGTTGCAACAGGCCCGGCGGGTGCCGCCGTGGTCCCCGTGCCGATCCCGGCGGCAGCCAGCTGGCTGGACGGGATGGCGTTGCTGGTGACAGGTTGCGCCGCGGCAAAGCCCCCCGATTGCGCTGCGCCCAAGGGTGCGCCGGTGCCAGCGCCGGTCAGCGCCGCCTCGCGCCGGGCGCGTTCGACCTCGTACTGGGCGTAATCGTTGAACCCAACCCCGGCACCGCTGTCAGGCACGCCCGCACTACACGCGGTCAGGGCAGACAGACACACCCCCGCAATCAAAAACCGTCCAACTTTCATGCCCAAACCTTTTTGCCCCTTAGCGCCCATTTTGGCCGCGTCTTTTACCACCACCGCACGGGTTTGGCCACAAACCCGGCTGCACGTTCCAGTGAGTAGGCGATGTTCAGCAAATCGCCTTCTTCCCACGGCCGCCCGATCAGTTGCAGGCCCAGCGGCAGGCCTTGCGCATCCTGCCCGGTCGGCACCGCGATGCCGGGCAGACCGGCAAGGTTGACGGTGACGGTGAACACATCGTTCAGATACATCTGAATCGGATCCGCATCGGCCATATCGCCCAACCCAAAGGCCGCCGACGGCGTTGCAGGCGTCAGGATCGCGTCGATTCCGGCGGCAAAGGCCAGATCGAAATCGCGCTTGATCAGCGCCCTGACCCGCCGTGCCCGGTTGTAATAAGCATCGTAGAATCCCGCCGACAACACATAGGTGCCGATCATCACGCGCCGTTTCACTTCGTTACCAAAGCCTTCGGCGCGGGTCTTTTCATACATCTCGGTTATGCCATCACCTGCCGCGAGTTTGGCGCGGTGACCGAACCTCACGCCGTCGTAGCGCGCCAGATTGCTGGAGGCTTCGGCAGGGGCGATCACATAATAGGCGGGCAGCGCGTATTTGGTGTGCGGCAGGCTGATGTGTTTTATGCAAGCGCCAGCGTCTTTCAGCATTTCCGAGCCATCGGCCCACAAATCACGAATTTCTTGGGGCATCCCGTCCATTGAGTACTCCTCGGGAATACCAATCACTTTGCCCCTGATATCGCCGGTCAGCATCGCCTCGAAATCCGGCACCGGAATGTCGGCGCTGGTGGAATCCTTGGGGTCATGCCCGGCCATCGCGCCCAGCATGATCGCCGCATCGCGGACGTCCTTGGTCATCGGTCCGGCCTGATCGAGCGATGAGGCAAAGGCGACGATCCCCCAGCGACTGACCCGGCCATAGGTCGGCTTGATTCCGGTGATCCCGGTAAAGGCCGCAGGCTGGCGGATTGACCCGCCGGTATCGGTGCCGGTCGCGGCAAGGCACAGATCGGCGGCGACAGCACTGGCTGAACCGCCCGACGACCCACCCGGAGTGAGTTTGGCGGTGTCATTGCCGCGCCGCCACGGGTTCACCGCATTGCCATAGCACGAGGTTTCGTTCGACGACCCCATCGCGAATTCGTCCATGTTCAGCTTGCCGAGCATCACCGCCCCGGCGTCGACCAACTGGCTGGTCACCGTTGATTCGTACTCGGGCTTGAACCCCTTCAGGATGTTCGACGCGGCCTGCGACGCCACCCCCTTGGTGCAGAACAAATCCTTGATCCCCAGCGGGATGCCGTTCAGCGATGGCGCATCCGCGCCGCGCCGTTGGTCCGCCGCCTGCGCCTGCGTGCGGGCGATATCGGGGGTCTTGTGAACAAAGGCATTCAGCGCATCGGCCTTGTCGATGGCCGCAAGGCAGGCATCCGTCAACTCGACGCTGGTCAGATCGCCTTTGCGCAGGGCATCGCGGGCGGCGGCGATGGTCAGGCGGGTCAGGTCGGTCATTCGACCACCTTGGGCACCGCAAAGAACCCCTCGCGCGCGTCGGGCGCGTTTTTCAGGATCGCGGCCTGCTGGTTGCCGTCGGTGACGACATCATCGCGGCGCTTCAGGCGCATCGGGGTGACGGACGTCATCGGTTCGATGCCCTCCACGTCAACCTCGTTCAGCTGCTCGATGAACCCCAGAATCGCGGTAAATTCAGCGGCCAGCGCGGGCAGCGCGGCTTCTTCGACCTTGATGCGGGCCAGTTTGGCGACCCGGCGGGCGGTGTCGGTATCGATCGACATGAGAACTCCATCTGCGGCTTTGGTCGCGTTTAGCGCCCGCGGGGTGCAGCTTCAAGCAGGTGCCTGCGATAAAGGGTCTGGGACCAGCCTTGCGTCCGGTCGCGCGTGACCTATCCTGACAGCATGCATGACTGCACGAAGGAGCACCGCAATGAAAATCACATGGCTCGGCCATTCCGCATTTCGGATCGAAATCGCGCAGGCCGTGTTGCTGATCGACCCTTGGCTGATCGGAAACCCGTCGTTTCCGGCCGACCGGCGGTCCGAGGCGATTTCCGGCGCGACCCATATCCTGCTGACCCACGGCCACGGCGACCACGCCGGCACCGCGATTGGCATCTCGCAGGAACTGTCGGTGCCCATCGTCTGCATCCACGAACTTGCCGAGATCTTCGAGGCCGACGGGCTGACCGCCATCGGGTTCGGCAAGGGCGGCACGGTCGACCTGAACGGGGCGGCGGTGACGATGGTCAACGCATCCCATTCATCCAGCGTCGAATTTCGCGGCGACGGACCCGAGGTCGCCGGGTCAGAGGCCGGTTTCATGATCGCGGGTGACGGCCACACGCTCTATGTCAGCGGCGACACCGATATTATGGCCGACATGGACTGGATGGGCGACTTGCACAAACCCGATATCGGCATCTTGTGTTGTGGTGGGCACTACACAATGGATATGGCCCGCGCCGCCTACGCTGCAAAACGATATTTCAATTTTTCAACCATGATCCCCTGTCACTACAAAACCTTCCCGATTTTGGCGCAATCAGCGCAACCGCTGATCGATGCCCTGCCGGGGGTCAATGTGTTGACGCCAGAGGTGATGGAAACCGTCACTATCTGATGCTGGAGGTCAGACAGCCGGTGGCCGGGTCGAAGCCGAACAGCCGGGCGCTCGGGATGCTGAAAGCCCCGGCATTGTCCAGCCGGGTGCAGAACCGGAACTGGGTGTCGTTGATCCGGGTGTAGGCGTAGGGCGCATTTGTGCTGGGGTCGCGCGGGTCCAGCGCGGTGACGCGACCGCCGCAATAGGTCGGATCGGCGGCATCGGTCGGCAAGGTGCTGCCGGCCAGCGGGCATTTCAGATAGCCGGCCATTTCCCGCAGATCGAAATAACGCAGGCGGTCAAGGCGTTGTGCCGCGCTCAGATTGCCAAAAACCGGCGCCGGCACGGATGCCGGGCCGGCGGGCCGCACTTTCGGGCGCAACGATGTGGCGACGGCGCTGGGGGCGATGTGGGGCGCGGGTTCAGGTGCCGCAACAAGCGGGGTTTCGGCAGGTGGCGTTTCGACAACCGGCGTTTCCACGACGGGCGGCGGGGCGGGCGGCGTCGCGCCGCCGAAAAATCCGGCCAGCCAGAGAACGAGGCCAAGGACAGCCAGCAGCCCGAGGGCGATCAGGGGGACACGCATGGGGTCGAACCTTTCGGATTTGCACTTGGCCTGCAACTTGCCCGCCTTGACCGCCAAGGGAAAGGAAAAAGCCTTGCCACAGAATTCGGCTAGCGGCGGGCGGCGAAGAAATCGCGCAATAACGCCTCGGCGGCGGCGGCACTGATGCCGTCATAGACCTCGGGGGCGTGGTGGCATTGCGGATGCGCGAAGACCCGCGCACCCTGCGCTACACCGCCCGATTTCGGGTCGGACGCGCCGTAATATAGCCGCCCGATGCGCGCAAAGCTGATCGCGGCGGCGCACATCGGGCAGGGTTCGAGGGTGACGTAAAGATCGCAATCGGTCAGCCGTTCGGACCCTCGCGCCGCGCAGGCCGCCCGGATTACCAGCATTTCCGCATGTGCCGTGGGGTCGTTCAGCTCTCGCGTCCGGTTGCCCGCCGCAGCGACCGGCGCCCCGTCCGGGCCGACGATAACGGCGCCCACCGGCACCTCGCCACGCGCCCCGGCTGCCCGGGCCTGCGCCAGTGCGGCGTCCATGTGGCTGGTGAAGGTCATCGCACTTTGTCGGCAGCGGCGCGGGATTTGGCAAGTGGCGGCGCCTCTGGTCGGAGTATTTCGCGCAAAATGAAGCCGGATGATTGCGTTTCGCCGCTTTGGGGCGCTATGGCGGGGCATGGGACAAGACACGCCAGCGGGTGACCGCATTGCCAAAGTTATCAGCCGCGCCGGGGTCGCGTCGCGGCGCGAGGCCGAACGGCTGATCGCCGAAGGGCGGGTGACGGTCAACGGCAAAAAGATCGACAGCCCCGCCCTGAATGTCACCGCCGTTGACCGGATCGTCGTCAACGGCAAGCCGGTCGGCGCGCCCGAGGCGCCGCGCCTGTGGCTGTATCACAAACCCGCCGGACTGGTGACGACCGAGCGGGACGAAAAAGACCGCCCCACCGTCTTTGCTGCCTTGCCCGAAGGGATGCCACGGGTGATGTCCGTGGGTCGCCTTGATCTGAACTCTGAAGGGCTGCTGGTCCTGACCAACGAGGGCGGGGTCAAGCGCAAGCTGGAACTGCCATCGACCGGCTGGCTGCGTCGTTACCGGGTCCGGATCAACGGATCGGTCAGCGAGGACAAGCTGGACCAGTTGCGCAAAGGCATCACCGTCGAGGGGCTGACTTACCAGCCGATGACTGTCACTTTTGACCGCCAGCAGGGCGCGAACGCCTGGCTGACCATCAGTCTGCGCGAAGGCAAGAACCGCGAAATCCGTCGTGCGATGGAGGCGATCGGAGTCGCCGTCAACCGTCTGATCCGGGTCAGCTATGGCCCGTTCCAGCTGGGCAATCTGGCCCCCGGCGGGGTCGAAGAACTTCAGCCGCGGGTGGTGCGCGACCAGTTGGGATTGTCAAAGGACGGTGCCCCTGCCGCGGCAAAACCGCAACGCAGCCGCAAATCAACGGGGAAAAAGCCGACCCGATGACCCCTTGCGCCGCCGCCATCCGATGCGCAGGTATGGTGAAGGGCGTTTTTCATCGCCTTGGCCGCGCGGTTCACCTAAACTGCGGCTAACCTTGGGGGAATGATGGGTGTTGTTTCGCCTGATTCTTTTTGTCTTTCTGATTGTCGCGCTTGCGCTGGCGATCAGTGCGGTGACGCTGATGCTGCGGTCCTTTGGGGCGGCGACGCAGGCGGCGACCACGGGGGATAAGTTGCCGTCAAGTATTCGCACCGTCGCTTACGTTCTGCTGATCGCCCTGATGCTGGGTGTCGTCACCGGCTGGCTGGGGGCCGTCTGATGGCGCAACGCTTTGGTGGCAAATTCAGTCCCGACGGGCAGGCCGGGGCGCCCGAACCCGTCGATGACCGGATCGTCGATGCGGCCGGGGCACGGGCCAATCTGCTGTTCCTGCCGCCCGTGGTGCTGGTGTTCATGTCGTTCGGCGGTGGCCCTGTCACTTTGGTGGTCGGGCTGGCCGGGGGGGCGATTCTGACGCTGGCGGCATGGCTGCTGCGCGACGGATTGCGCGCCAGTGCCGCCTATGACGCCCGCAAGGTGGCCCGCAAACCGGCGATCCCCCGCAAAATGTTCGCCTCGGCGCTGACCGGGATCGGCGTTGCACTCGCCGCATGGACGGGCGACAGCGGCATCGTGGGGTCGGTCCTGTACGGCGTCGCCGCCCTTGGCCTGCACGTCGCCGCGTTCGGGATCGACCCGCTGCGCGACAAACTGGTCGAGGGTGTGGATCAGTTCCAGCAGGACCGGGTGGCAAAAGTCGTGGACGAAGCCGATGCCTACCTCAAGGCGATGCAGGGCCATGTCGCCAGCATCGATGACCGCAAACTGGACCTGCGGGTTGCTGCATTTCAGGCCAGTGCCCGCAAGATGATCCGCACGGTTGAGGAAGACCCGCGCGATCTGACCGGGGCACGCCGGTTTCTGGGCGTCTATCTGATGGGTGCGCGTGACGCCGCCGCCAAATTCGCCGATCTGTACAAACGTGCCCCCGACTCCGCCGACCGTGCCAGTTTCGAGGCGCTGCTGGACGATCTCGAGGCCAGTTTCACCCAGACGACACAAAAAATGCTGCAAGATGGCCGCAGCGATATGGAAATCGAAATCAAGGTGCTGCGCGATCGTTTGCAGCAAACCGGCATCAAGCCGAACTAACAAAGGGACCGCTCATGTCAGACCAAATCCGCAAACAGGCCGAGGCAAGCCTTGCATCCGTCGAAAAGATCACCGCCGTTGTGCTGCCCGAACCAAAGGGCGAATTGGTGACGTTGGAGGACGCGGACAAGCCGACCAGTGCCGCGATCCAGAAACGGATGGCCGAGATCGACATGGGCGACACCCAGTCCATCGTCAGTTTCGGATCAGCCGCGCAGGCCGAATTGCAGGAAATTTCCCAAGCCATGTTGCAGGGCGTGCGCAACAAGGATGTCGGCCCGGCGGGCGACAGTCTGCGCAATATCGTCAGCACCATCCGTGGCTTTTCGGTCAGCGAACTGGACGTGCGTCGCCAGCGGTCGTGGTGGGAGCGGCTGCTGGGGCGGGCCGCACCGATGGCCAAATTCGTCGCGCGTTTCGAGAACGTGCAGGGCCAGATCGACAAGATCACCGACGATCTTTTGCGCCACGAACACGTGCTGCTGAAAGACATCGAAAGCCTTGACGTTCTGTATGACAAGACGCTGCAATTCTACGACGAACTGGGCCTCTATATCGCGGCGGGCGAGGCCAAGATTGCCGAGCTGGACACCACCACGATCCCCGCCAAAGAGGCCGCGGTGGCATCGGCCCCCGA
>JBBQHC010000090.1:0-12491 GCA_038323615.1 Rhodobacterales bacterium
GACAAGCTGGCCCCACGGTACAGGCGGGGACGCCGATGACCGTGCCGGGAGAAGGCCCCCTGTCGCGGGAAGCTGCGCAGGGGGTTCACGCATGACCTTCTTGCACCTTCTTTTGGCCGAAAATATCCCGGGGAGCGCGAGGGGCTGGCCCCTCGCCCTTGTCGGCGAGCCGCAGGCACGGCGAAACCATGTCAGGCCCCCAACGTCCGCAACAGATCGCGGCTGATGATATGCCTCTGAATCTCGCTCGTCCCGTCCCAAATCCGTTCGACCCGCGCATCGCGCCAGAAACGCTCCAGCGGATAGTCGTCCATCAGCCCCATACCACCGTGAATCTGGATCGCCTTGTCGGTCACGCGCGAAAGCATCTCGGACGCATACAACTTGGCTGACGCAATTTCGCGGTTCGCCGACAGCCCCTTGTCCAGCCGGTCAGCGGCCGCCAGCGTCAACAAGTCCGCCGCATCGATCTCGGTGATCATGTCGGCGATCTGAAACGACACGCCCTGAAACTTGCCGATCTTCTGACCAAACTGTTCACGCTCGGCGGCATAGGACAGTGCATAATCGAACACCCGCCGCCCCCGACCGACCGACATCGTCGCCACCGTGATCCGGGTTGCGTAGAGCCAGGTATTCATCACGGTAAAGCCGCCGTCGACCTCGCCCAGGACCTGTGCATCCGACAACCGGCAATCGTCGAATTCAAGGATCATGTTCTTGTAGCCGCGGTGCGACACCGACCTGTAACCATCGCGAATCGTGAACCCCGGCGTCCCGCGGTCGACCAGAAACGCAGTGATCCGTTTCTTGACGCCTTTGTCGGTCACATCCTCGCCCGTCGCCATAAAGACGATGACGAAATCGGCGTGTTCCGCCCCAGAAATAAAGTGTTTCGTCCCGTTCGCGACCCAATCGCCGCCGTCCCGCCGGGCGGCGCATTTCATCCCCCGCACGTCCGACCCGGCCCCCGGTTCGGTCATCGCCAGCGCATCCATGCGCTCGCCGCGCACCGCAGGCATCAGGTAACGCTCAACCTGTTCGTCGGTGCAGGCCATCAGGATATTTTGCGGGCGGCCAAAAAAGTGATTGAGGGCCATCGAGCCGCGCCCCAACTCGCGTTCGACCAGCGCGAATTCAAGGTGGTTCAGCCCGGCGCAGCCAACACTTTCGGGGAAATTGCAGGCGTAAAAGCCCAGTTCTATCGTCTTGCGCTTGATCTCGGCGGCGATTTCGGCCGGCACCTCACCGGTGCGTTCGACCATCGCCTCGTGCGGGTAAATCTCTTTCTCGACAAATCTGCGCACCGTGTCGGCGATCATCTGGTGTTCGCCTGTCAGGCCGTAAGTCATCTCATTTGGCATAATCAGAGCCTTCTTCTTCCAGAATTGCCTTCAGTTCGGCCAGATGCCGCACGTCCTGTTCCGGGTAGGCCTCCAACGCGGCGGCGGTTTTCTCGGCGATGTCGTCGGGGATCCGCCGCAGCGGCATTCCGGTTTGCAGCGCCCGAATGTAGGTTTCGGCGGAGCGTTCGAAGTAGAACAGGCGGTTGAAGGTTTCCGCCACGGTCGCGCCGATCACCAGCACCCCGTGGCTGCCCATGACCATGACCTTTTGGCGCGGATCGCGGAACAGCGACGCACAGCGCGCACCTTCCTCCTCGAACGCCAGCCCGCCATAGTTTTCGTCGATCACGACGCGGTTAAAGAAGGTGCAGCAATTTTGGTCGATCGGAGGTAGGCGGCTGTCCTGTAATGTCGCCAGCACGGTGGCGAAAATCGAATGGACGTGCATCGCGCAACGGGCATGCGGCACGCCCCGGTGGATGCCGCCATGAAGCCCCCATGCGGTCGGATCGGGCGCATTCGGGCCGGTCAGAGTCGTCGGATCGTTCGCATCGACGGTGATCAGATCGCTCGCCTTGATTCGGGAAAAATGCATCTGGTTGGGGTTCATCAAGAACCGCGTTCCGTCGTCGTTGATCGCCAGCGAAAAGTGGTTCGCGACCCCCTCGTGCAGGTTCAGCCGTGCGGTCCAGCGAAACGCGGCGGCTAGGTCCACCCGTTCGGCGATGTGATCCAGATTGGCGTGACGTGTCATGTGTTCCCCAGTTCGGGTTCCGGTTGCCGAGTTGAACCATGTTCCGTGCCACCTTGCCATGCCTGAAAACGACAGGTTCCGGGGGGCTTGCACATGATGGACGGATCGGAAAAACTGGTGCATGGAATATCCCGCATCCCCGACATGGTCAAAACCGAACCGACGCACCATTTTGCGCCGGTCCATGTCGCGCGGGCAAGAACAAAGGACAGCCCATGAATATCTCTGATCCGGCCTTGCCGATCCTGACGCCAGATGTGCCGGCCGCGCAATCGTTCGACGATGCCACCAAGGCCGTCGCCCGCCTGAAACAACTTTATACCGCCGCCACCACGTTCCTGTCGGCCCATTTCAGCGAGGCCCTGCGCAATGGCAAGCCGCAGGCCCGGTGTCGCGCCTACTACCCCGAAATCCGCCTGACGACGACCAGTTACACCACCACAGACAGCCGCCTGTCGTTTGGCCATGTGGCCGAACCGGGCACCTATGCCACCACGATCACCCGCCCGGACCTGTTCAATGCCTACCTTGAACAACAGATCGGCCTGCTGATCCAGAACCACGGCGTCGGCGTAACTATTGGTGTGTCGACGATCCCGATGCCGGTGCATTTCGCCGTCGCAGGCGACGCCGCCGTCACCGTGCCGCAAGAGGGGGCGATGGATTTTACCCTGCGCGATGTGTTTGACGTCCCCGATCTGATTACGACGCACGACAATATCGTCAACGGGTTCGGCTATGCCTATCCCGATGGTGCCCGCCCATTGGCGCCCTTTACCGCCCAGCGCATCGACTATTCGCTGGCGCGGCTGTCGCATTACACCGCCACCGACGCCGACCACTTCCAGAACCACGTGCTGTTCACCAACTATCAATTCTATATCGAGGAGTTCGAAAGCTACGCGCGGCAGATGCTGGCCGACCCCGACAGTGGCTATGTGTCGTTCGTCGGCCCCGGCAACGTCGAGATTACCGCCTCCGATTCCGCCATTCCGACCCCGGCAAAGCTGCCGCAAATGCCCACCTATCATCTGAAACGGGCGGGCGGCGGCGGCATTACCCTGGTCAACATCGGCATCGGTCCGTCCAACGCCAAAACGGCGACCGACCATATCGCGGTGCTGCGGCCCCATGCCTGGATGATGGTCGGGCATTGTGCGGGCTTGCGCAATTCGCAACGTCTGGGTGATTTCGTCCTTGCCCATGCGTACCTGCGCGAAGATCACGTGCTGGACGACGATCTGCCGGTCTGGGTGCCGATCCCGGCGCTGGCCGAAATTCAGATTGCGCTGGAACGCGCCGTGGCCTCGGTGACCGAACTTGAAGGTTTCGAGCTGAAGCGGATCATGCGCACCGGCACCGTCGCCACCATCGACAACCGCAACTGGGAACTGCGCGACCAGTCCGGCCCGGTGCAGCGCCTCAGCCAATCGCGGGCCATCGCGCTGGACATGGAAAGCGCGACGATTGCGGCCAACGGTTTCCGGTTTCGGGTGCCCTATGGAACGCTGCTGTGTGTCAGCGACAAACCCCTGCACGGCGAGCTGAAATTGCCCGGCATGGCGTCGGATTTCTACAAAACGCAGGTTGCCCGCCACCTGCTGATCGGGATTCGCGCAATGGAGCAATTGCGCGATATGCCGCTTGAACGCATCCACAGCCGCAAGTTGCGCAGCTTTGAAGAGACTGCGTTCTTGTAAATCGACCCGTTTTCGGCCAAAAGCTGTGGAAATAGCTTGCAATCGGCTACTTTTCATTGTGGTGATCTACCACATACCGTTAAATGACGGCATCAGAGGCCCTACAGGTAGGGCAAAAACAGGAGACCACGAAGATGGCGACGAAACCAATGACCAAAGCGCAGCTTGTCACTGCACTGTCCGAACACACCGGCACCGACAAGAAATCGGCCGGGGCGTCGCTGGACGCGCTGATCACGATTATCAGCAAAGAAGTGTCGGGCGGCGGTGCTGTGACCCTGCCGGGGATCGGCAAGATCTATTGCCGTGAACGCCCCGAGCGGATGGTGCGCAACCCCGCCACCAACGAGCAGATCAAGAAACCGGCCGACAAGGTCGTCAAGATGACCATCGCCAAGGCGCTCAAAGACAGCGTCAACGGCTGATCGGTCCGGGGGTTGAACCCCGTCTGAATTCAGGAAAGGGTCGCCCGCAACGGCGGCCCTTTTGCTTTGGTGATACTTGGACTTTCGCGCGATCCTGATGGGGCTGGCCTTTGCCGCGATGTGGTCGTCGGCCTTTGCCTCGGCCCGCGTCATCGTCGCCTATGCACCGCCGCTGACGGCATTGGCGCTGCGGTTCCTGATCTCTGGGCTGATCGGTGTCGCCATCGCCCGCGCCCTTGGCCAATCGGCCCGCCTGACCCGCCGCCAGTGGCAGGCGGTCGTGGTGTTCGGGATTTGCCAAAACGCCCTTTATCTCGGCCTGAATTTTATCGCGTTGCAGTCAATCGAGGCGTCGCTGGCCGCCATCATCGCATCGACCATGCCCCTGCTGGTGGCACTGGCGGGCTGGCTGCTATTCGGCGAAAAGGTCCGCCCGCTGGGCATCGCCGGATTGCTCGCC
The DNA here is from genome assembly GCA_038323615.1 of Rhodobacterales bacterium. Lineage (GTDB taxonomy): Bacteria > Pseudomonadota > Alphaproteobacteria > Rhodobacterales > Rhodobacteraceae > JBBKXP01. The sequence continues at coordinate 4,686 of JBBQHC010000090.1, forward strand.
GGAATTACTGGCGTCGCCATCATCATGGGTGCGCGGTTGCAGGGCGGCGTCGATCTGGCGGGCGTGGCGATGTGCGCCGTCGGCGTGGTGTCGTTGACGGTCGCCACGCTGGCGATGCGCGGGGCGTCATCGGGCGGAAATCTGCTGATGATCGTCGGCTTGCAGATGCTGGTGGGCTCCGCCGTGCTGTGGGCCCCTGCGCTGATATTCGAGGGGTTCGACATCGCCTGGACATGGCAGCTGATCGTCGCCTTTGCCTATACCACCATCGTTCCGGGCTTGGGTGCCACGCTGGTCTGGTTCATGCTGGTCCAGCGGATCGGCGCGGTGCGGGCGGCGACGTTCCATTTCCTCAACCCGTTTTTCGGCGTTGCGGTCGCGGCGGTGCTGCTGTCGGAACGGCTGGGGCCGCTGGATATCGTCGGCGTCGTGATTATCGGCGTCGGGATTCTGGCGGTGCAACTGTCACGTCAGCAGGCCTGATGGCTTGTCAGGCAAATTGCTGCCGTCGCCGGTGTCCGATGAAACTTTGAAGCAGATCGGGCGTTCACGTGGCATCAACCTCACGAAAAGGAGTACTGCCATGCTTGACGAAAACAATCGGAACCTGATCGAATCCAGCAAAGTCGACGGTACCCGTGTCTTTTCTGCGAACGGCGAAGAGGCCGGACACATCGACCACCTGCTTATCGACAAACCCTCGGGCAAGATCGCCTATGCGGTCATGTCGTTCGGCGGCCTCTGGGGCCTCGGGGCGGACACTCACCCGATCCCGTGGTCGGCGCTCGAGTATGACACGGACCTGGGCGGCTATCGCACCGGCATCACCATGGACCAGTTGCAGAACGCGCCCGAACGTGACCGCGACTGGGTAGGCGATCGTCGCCGCGAAGAGGCAATGTTCACGCACTACGGCTATCCCGGCTACTGGATGTAGAAAGCCCAAACGGGGGAACGGGGGCCGGGTCAGCCGATCCGGCCCCTGACTCCGCCGGTCTGACCCCGGTCCAGCAGGATGTGATCAAGGATCACGCAAGCCATCATCGCCTCGCCCACCGGCACGGCGCGGATGCCGACGCAGGGATCATGGCGGCCTTTTGTCACCACCTCGGTCGCGGTGCCGTCGATCCGGATCGACTGGCGCGGCGACAGAATCGAGCTGGTCGGTTTCACCGCAAACCGCACGACGATATCCTGCCCGGTGCTGATCCCGCCAAGGATGCCGCCGGAATGATTGCTGGAATAGAACGGCCCGTCCGGCCCCATGAAGATCTCGTCGGCATTGTCACGCCCGGTCAATGACGCCGCCGCGAACCCCTCACCAATCTCGACCCCTTTGACAGCGTTGATCGACATCATCGCAGCCGCCAGATCAGTGTCTAACTTGGCATAAATGGGCGCGCCGATGCCCGCAGGCACGCCCCGCGCCACCACCTCGACCACGGCCCCGACCGAATTGTGGTCTTTGCGGCGCAAGAAATCGAGGTAATCCTCCCACTCGGCCGCCACCGCCGCGTCGGGGCACCAAAAGTCATTGTTTTCGATCTCGGCCCAGTTGATCCGGGACCGGTCGATGGTTTTCGGCCCCATCTGGACCATGTAGCCCTGTATCTGCACATCGGGGGCCAAAGCCCTGATCGCCTCGCGCGCCACCCCGCCCGCACCCACCCGCGACGCGGTTTCACGCGCCGACGACCGCCCGCCGCCACGCGGATCGCGCAGCCCGTATTTCTGATGATAGGTGATGTCGGCATGACCGGGGCGGAACGTGTTGACGATATCGCCATAATCCTTGGACCGCTGATCGGTGTTGTCGATCAACAGCTGGATCGGGGTGCCGGTCGTGTGCCCCTCGTAAACCCCTGACAGGATGCGCACCGCGTCGGCCTCTTGCCGCTGCGTCGTGTTCTTGTTCTGGCCGGGGCGGCGCCGGTCCAGCCAGTGCTGGATCATCCCCGGATCCAGCGCGATGCCCGGCGGACAGCCATCCACCGTCGCACCAATGGCCGGCCCGTGGCTTTCGCCCCAGGTCGTGAACCGAAACAGATGACCGAAGGTGTTGAATGACATCGGGGTATCCTTTGCCGCCTTGGTCTAACGGCGCGATGCGGCCCCCTCAAGACCTTTCCCTTGCCCCCGCAACCGCAGCACCCTAGATTAACCCTACCTCGGGGTGCCAATCATGGCTGAGATGCGCAAAGCAGACCCGTTGAACCTGAACCGGTTAACACCGGCGGAGGGAAGGTAACGGGATCCTCCCATGCCCCCATCCGTTCGGCGCATGAAAGGATGACCAGCATGAAAACCACCCATCTGATCCATGTCGCAGGACTGTGCATGTTCGCCACTGGCGCGGCTGCACAAACGCCTGTCCTGACAATCTATACCTACGACAGTTTCGTCACCGAATGGGGCCCCGGCCCCTTGATAGAGTCTGGATTCGAGGCAACATGCGGCTGCGATGTGCAGTTCGTCGGGCATGGCGACGGTGCCGCCCTGTTGGCTAAACTGCGACTTGAAGGGGCGTCGACCGATGCCGATGTCGTCCTGGGCCTTGATACCAGCCTGATCGTCGCGGCGCAGGGGACCGGGCTGTTCGCACTCTCTGGCGTGACGGCCACCTATGATCTGCCGGTGGCTTGGACCGACGACACTTTCGTCCCCTACGACTGGGGTTATTTCGCGTTCGTCGGCAACCTCGGACAGCCGACGCCGACCTCGCTGCGCGCGCTGGCCGACAGCGACATCAAGATCGTGATCGAGGATCCCCGGTCCTCCACCCCCGGTCTGGGGCTGCTGTTCTGGGTCAAGAACGCCTATGGCGACGAGGCCGGTGCGCTTTGGGCCGATCTGGCCGACAACATCGTCACCGTCACACCCGGTTGGTCCGAGGCGTACGGGCTGTTTCTGGCGGGCGAGGCTGACGCAGTGCTGTCCTACACCACATCCCCGGCCTATCACCTGATCGCCGAGGACGACGCGACCAAGGTGGCGTGGATTTTTGACGAAGGCCACTACATGCAGGTCGAGGTAGCCGCAGCCCTTGCCGGGTCGGATCAGCCGGAACTGGCGCTACAGTTTCTGGCCTATCTGGTGTCGGACGCAGCCCAGTCCTTGATTCCGACGACAAACTGGATGTTCCCGGCGGTGACGCCTGAAACCGGCCTGCCCGACGGATTTCCGACGCTACTTGCGCCTGAACAGAGCCTGCTTTTGGCCCCCGAGAACGCCGCCGCCATCCGCGATGCCGCGATCGAGGAATGGCGCGGGGCCCTGTCGCAGTGATCCGCCATTGGCCCGGCACAATTGTCGCATTGATCGTGCTGGCCATCCTGCTGGGCAGTTTGGCGGCGGTGATCAGCCGGGCCGATGATTTCGCGCTCGGCCCTGCCGACTGGGCCGCAGTGCGGTTTACCGTCGCGCAGGCGCTGGTGTCGGCGCTGCTCAGTGCCGTGCTGGCGATCCCGGTGGCACGCGCCTTGGCGCGGCGGCGGTTCGTCGGACGGGCTGTGCTGATCACGCTGCTGGGCGCGCCGTTCATCCTGCCAGTCATCGTGGCAATCCTCGGGTTGCTGGCGGTGTTCGGGCGGGGCGGGCTGGTCAACGCGGGTCTGGCCGTGCTCGGCCTCGAAACAGTGTCTATTTATGGTTTTTTCGGCGTCGTTCTGGCGCATGTCTTCTTTAACCTGCCGCTGGCGACCCGGTTTCTGCTGCAAGGCTGGCTGGCGATCCCGGCTGAACGGTTCCGACTGGCCGCATCGCTGAATGCCCCGGTCGGACGCCTGCTGGAATGGCCGATGCTTCGGGCCGTGCTGCCGGGCACTTTCCTGGTGATTTTCCTGATCTGTCTGACCAGTTTCGCCGTCGCCCTGACCCTTGGCGGCGGGCCACGGGCGACGACGGTGGAATTGGCGATCTATCAGGCGATGCGGTTCGATTTTGACCTGGGCCGCGCCGCCCTGCTGGCGGTCGTGCAGTTCACGCTCTGCGCTGCGGCGGCACTGCTGGCGTGGCGGGTTGCGGTGCCGGGCGGGTTTGGCGCCGGACTGGATCGCACGGTGGCGCGGTGGGATGGCGGACGCGGCTGGCTGGATGCCACCGTGATCGCGCTGGCCGCCGCCTTTCTGCTGCTGCCGCTGGCGATGATCGTCTGGCGTGGGCTGCCGGGGTTGTTCGCCCTGCCCGATGCAGTGTGGGCGGCGGCGGTTCGGTCGCTGATCGTCGCGCTGGTCTCGGCAAGCCTTGTCATCGTCATGGCGCTGGCCTTGGCATTGCGCGGCGGGCGGTTGACCGCGATTGTCGGCGTGTTGCCCTTGGCGGCGTCATCGCTGGTCGTTGGCACCGGGCTGTTCGTGATCCTGTATCGGTGGGTCAGCCCCGCAACCCTTGCCTTGCCCGTCACCGCATTGCTGAACGCGGTCGTGGCGCTGCCATTTGCCCTGCGCGTCCTTGAACCCGCCGTGGCGCAGGTGCAGGCATCGTTCGGTCAACTGGCCGACACGCTGGACATGCGCGGCTGGGCGCGGCTGCGCTGGGTGCTGTTGCCACGGCTGCGCCGCCCGCTGGGATTTGCCGCTGGGCTGGCGGCAGCTCTGTCGATGGGCGATCTGGGGGTGATTGCGCTGTTCGCAGACGCGGATCAGGCAACCCTGCCGCTGGTCATGTATCGGCTGATGGGAGCCTACCGGATGGAGTCGGCTGCGGGCGCCGGTTTACTGCTGCTTGGGCTAAGTTTGAGCCTGTTTTGGATCTTTGATCGCGGAGGGCGCGTCGATGCTGACGCTTGACGGGCTGGACATCCGGCAGGGCGATTTCCGGCTGACCGCCGATTTTGCCGTGGCGCCGGGCATTACCACGCTAATCGGACCATCGGGCGCCGGCAAATCGACGCTGCTGTCGGTCATCGCAGGATTCTTTGCCCCGGTTGCGGGACGGGTCACATGGGACGCCGACGACCTGACCGGACGGCTACCGGGGCAGCGTCCGGTCAGCATGCTGTTTCAGGACAACAACCTGTTTCCGCACCTGAGCATCGCGCAGAATGTCGGGCTGGGGCTGCGGCCCGACCTGCGGCTGACGCCGACGGATCGGGCGCAGGTGACGGCGGTGCTGGATCAGGTTGGTCTGGCGGATTTTGCGGCGCGTAAACCCGGTGCCCTGTCGGGTGGACAGCAAAGCCGGGCGGCGCTGGCGCGGGTGTTGCTGGCAGACAGGCCCGTGGTGCTGCTGGATGAACCCTTTGCCGCCCTTGGGCCGGGATTGCGGGCGGATATGCTGGGGCTGGTGCGTGATCGACTGGCCGGGCGCACGGTGCTGTTGGTGACGCATGACCCAGAGGACGCGCGGCGGGTCGCCGACCGGGTGGTGCTGGTCAGTCATGGGGTGGCAACTGCGCCGCAGGAAACCACCGCACTGTTTGCCGATCCCCCAGAGTCCTTGCGCGAATACCTCGGCAAGACGAGGTAATCTCGTATCAAGCGCGATTATTATGAATTTGTGTCATCATTGATGATCGCCTAATTTGATGTCAGCCGGTCCGCTAAGGACGGCACATCTTGAGGAGATGTCAGATGAAATACGCAATTTACACGCTATTCGCCACCGCGCTGCTGGCGCTGTCAGGCTGTAACACCGTCGTCGGAGCCGGCAAGGACGTCTGGGGCGGTGCCCGTTACGTGACCAACGCCGTTCTCGACAGCGACGAATAGGTTTGGCGTCATGCGTCGGCGATGTAAGACCGGCATTGCATGACAAACAAAAAGGCCCGCCATTCCCGGCGGGCCTTTTTTGCATTTTCCAATGGCTTAGTGTTTGCGCTTGTGCGGTGCCCACAGGCGTTTGTTGGTCAGATACAGCAGGACCGACAGGACCGACAGGATGATGACCCCGGTCAAACCGGCGGTCTTGCGGCCATTCAGCTTGGGTTCGGCTGTCCACATCAGGAACGCGGCAACATCCTCCGATTCGCTTTCCAGCGTCGCGTCATGCGCGGGGTCGAAGACGACGTCGTCGCCATAAAGCGGCTCTGGCATGGCGATCCAGCTACCGGGAACCGTATGCTTGCCGTTGTCGTCCTTGCAGCTTTCGGGAAAACCGCCGTTGGCAAAGGCGACGTTGTAGTACCCATCAAAATCTTCAGGGGCGCAGGCAGGGGTCTCGTGATAGCCGGTCATCATCGATGCGATATATTCGGCCCCGCCCATCCCTTTGAACAACTGGTTCATTCCCGAGCCGTAGGGCCCCCGGAAACCTGTCCGTGCCTTGGCCATCAGCGATAGATCCGGGGCATTGGCCAAGGCACTGCCGGGAAAGTTGTCAGCCGGGGTGGCGGGGCGATAATCGCCCTGCCCATCGGCCAGTGACATGTCGAACACCTCGAGTTGGGCAGCATAAGCGCGGGTCTGATCTTCGGGCAGGCGGGGGCCGCCTTCGTCAGCCAGAGCGCCGATACGGACACGCGACAGGCCGTGGCAGGAGGCACAGACCTGCGTATAAATCTGCAACCCGCGTTGCAACTGCATCTCGTCATAACTGCCGAAGGGGCCTTCAAAGCTGAAAGCGAAATCTTCGATTTCGGTCTCGACTTCGGCAAAGACCGGGGCGGCAAGGCCCAGCGCCATCGCGACGGACAGGGTGAGGGTGCGGATCATGATCTTGCGGTCCTTTCTCTCACTCGGCCGGTTTGACGATGGTCTTGGTGCCACCGACATTCGGCGCATAGTGCGCGTTATAGTCGTCTTCGATCGTCTCTGGCGGGGTCAGCGGCTTTTCAATCACCCCAAGCAGCGGCAGGATCACCAGAAAATAGGCGAACCAGTAGGTCGCGCCGATCAGCGAGATCGTCGAATAGGGCGGTTCCGCTGGTTGCGACCCGGCCCACATCAGAACGATAAAGTCGATCACCAGCAGCGCAAACCACCACTTGAACATCGGCCGGTAGCGGCCCGAGCGGACCGACGAAGTATCAAGCCACGGCGCCAGCGCCATGACCGCGATTGATCCGAACATCGCCAACACGCCAAAGAACTTGGCGTCGATGATCCCGAAACTGACCCAGTTGGCGAACATCACGACCCAGACGTCAGCAGTAAAGGCGCGCAGGATCGCGTAGAACGGCAGGTAATACCATTCGGGAACGATATGCGCCGGCGTCACCAAGGGGTTGGCCGGGATATAGTTGTCGGGGTGGCCCAGATAGTTCGGCATGAATCCGACGATGATCATGAACACCACCATGATCACGCTCAGTGCCAACAGATCTTTGATCACGAAGTAGGGCCAGAACGGCAGGGTATCCTTGGCGGCGGCGTCTTTGGACGTGCGCCGCACCTCGACCCCGGTCGGGTTGTTGTTGCCGGTGGTGTGGAACGCCCAGATATGAACGACGACCAAACCGGCAATGATGAACGGCAGCAGATAATGGAGCGAGAAGAAGCGGTTCAACGCAGGCTGTCCGACCGCGCCAGCCCCAAGCAGCCAGGTTTGCAACTCCGTGCCGATAAAGGGGATCGCCCCGAACAGACCGGTGATCACGGCGGTGCCGTGGAACGACATTTGCCCCCAGGGCAGGACATATCCCATAAAGCCGGTCGCCATCATCAGCAGATAGATCAGCATGCCGATGATCCAGGTGACTTCGCGGGGGGCCTTGTAAGACCCATAGTAAAGGCCGCGAAATATATGCGCATAAACCGCGAAAAAGAACAGCGAGGCGCCGTTCATATGGAAATAGCGGATCATATGGCCGCCGTTGACGTCACGCATGATCCGTTCGACAGACGCAAAGGCCATGTCGACCTGCGGCGT
>JBBQHC010000091.1:0-12402 GCA_038323615.1 Rhodobacterales bacterium
GTTTGAAGATCTGAGTTGGACTCGAAGCTGCCGCTCAAATTCTCGGACCAAAAATCGCGCACCATCCCTGCGCACCACCGCAGAGGCAAACCGCCACAAGACCCCCTATATCCTGCCTGACCACACCACAGGACACCCCGACATGACCATCGAACTCGGCCTCGACACCTTCGGCGACGTCACCGTCGACCCCTCCGGCAACCTCCTCCCGCATGACCAAGTGCTGCGCAATGTCGTGGCCGAGGGGGTGCTGGCGGACAGCGTCGGCGTCGATGTCTTCGGCCTTGGCGAACATCACCGCGACGATTTCGCAATCTCGGCGCCGGAAATCCTGCTCGCCGCCATCGCGGGCCAGACCAAACGTATCCGTCTTGGGACCGCCGTCACAGTCCTGTCCACGGACGACCCGGTGCGCCTGTTCGAGCGGTTTTCGACCCTCGATGCGATCTCGAACCACCGGGCCGAGGTCATTCTGGGGCGTGGATCGTTCACCGAATCCTACGGGCTGTTTGGCTACGACCTGAACGACTACGACCTGCTTTTCGAAGAACGGCTGGAGATATTGAGCCGCCTGATCCGCGAAAAATCGGTGACATGGCAGGGGAAAACCCGCGCCCCGCTGGACAACGTCACCGTCTATCCGCCGCTGTCCAAAGGGCTGACCACATGGATCGGCGTCGGCGGCAGCCCGGAATCGGTGGTGCGGGCGGTGCGTTACGACATGCCGATGTGTCTGGCGATCATCGGCGGTGATCCGCGCCGGTTTCTGCCCTTTGTCGATCTATACAAACGTGCCCATGCGCAGGTCGGCCGCCCGGTGCGCCCGCTGGCGGTGCATTCGCCCGGACACGTGGCCCAGACCGATGCCGAGGCCGTGGCGCAGGCCAAGGCGGGCTATACCGTGCTGCGCAACCGGATCGGCGCCGAACGCGGTTGGGGTCCGGTGCAGCCCGGCGAGTTTGAAAACGAGGTCGCCAACGGGTCGATGTATGTCGGATCGCCCGAAACCGTGGCCCGCAAGATTGCCGCGACAGTGCAGGCGCTGGGCCTCGCGCGGTTCGACATGAAGTACTCGCAAGGCACCATGCCGCACGACGTTATGCTGCGGTCGATCGACCTTTACGGCACCAAGGTCATGCCGATGGTGCGCGACCTTTTGGCGCAGGAAATCTCGCCCGTTTGATGCCGCCACGTCAGTGATGACAGCACGAACGAAATCGGCAACCATCGGCGTTATTCGCAGTTATATTCAAGCCTATTGGAATTGCTGCCATGAACCTTGAAACCGATGTCATTGCCCGTGGATTTCTGGCTCCCGTTTTGATCGGGCAAGCGATGTACCTGCGCCGCCACGCCCTTGCCATGCCCGAACCCGAAGGTCCGCGCGAAGGTGTCGCCGGGCAGGGGCCGGACTTGCGGGTGCTGATCGTCGGCGACAGTTCTGCCGCCGGGGTCGGGGTGGACAGTCAGGACGACGCCTTCAGCGGCCAGCTTGTTCGCCATCTGGGCGCGGCCTACCGGGTGCATTGGCGGCTGTTGGCCAGGACCGGGGCAACAACAGCCAGCTCTTTGGCGTCGCTGCACTTGGAGCAACCCGGAGCCTATGACATCGCCGTCACGTCGCTCGGCGTCAATGACGTGACGCATGCGGTCAGCCTGCGCCGTTGGTTGCGTGATCAGGCGGCGCTGCACGGGCTGCTGGGGGAAAAGTTCGGGGTCCGGCGCAGTTATATCTCGGCGCTGCCGCCGCTTGGCCAGTTCCCGCTGTTGCCGCAACCGCTGCGCTGGGCGGTGGGCAGTCAGGTCGAACGGTTCAAACGGCATCTGGCCAATCTTTCGGATGTTGCGCAGGGTTTCGACTATGTCCCGGTGCCGATCGAATTTCACCCCGACATGCTGGCCCGCGACGGATTCCATCCCAGTGCCGCGCTTTATGCGGCGTGGTCGGGGATCATGGCCGATCATATTCTGAACAGTCTGGCGATCACCAATCCGTGATCGGCGAAACTTGCGCGCTCCCGTCTGCGTGGATTCGGGCAAGTCAGGTTCAACGCCCTGACGCTACAGCAAATCAGGAGCACCCACATGAAACGTCTTATGCTCGCCGTCTCGGCCCTTGCGATCAGCGCCGGAATGGCCGCTGCCCAAAACAAGATGGTCGGCGGTGCCGAAATGTTCGCCGACAAGAACATCGTCGAAAACGCGGTCAATTCCGCCGATCACACCACGCTGGTCGCTGCCGTCAAGGCCGCCGGTCTGGTTGATACCCTGATGGGCCCCGGCCCGTTTACCGTGTTTGCCCCGACGAACGAAGCGTTCGCGCTGATTGATCCTGCCGCGCTTAACCAGCTGCTGTTGCCGGAAAACAAGGCGCAGCTGACCCAGATCCTGACCTGCCACGTGGTCGGTGCCGAGGTGTTTTCGGACGCGATCGCCGGGATGATCGCCGATGATGGTGGCGAACACATCGTTCCGACACTGGGCGGTTGCATGCTCAAGGCCCGCATGACGAATGGCAAGATCACGCTGGAAGACGAACGCGGCCGTGTCGCTACTGTGACGATTGCCGACGTCGATCAGTCCAATGGCGTCATCCATGTAATCGACCGGGTCTTGCTGCCTGCGTCGTGATGTGAACGGTCGCTGCCGGCCGGATGACGGGAGACATCCGGCTGGCGCTTTCCCCCCGTGCCGTTAGGATCGTGCGAAAATGGGGCCGGGCATGACCGTCGACATCCGCAGATCCGACTTTGGCGCGTTCTTTGACGCGCCTTTTGCCGTTTATGGCGACAGCCCCTATGTGTCGCCCTTCAAGGCTGATCTGGAACGGTTTCTGAACAAGACCAAGAACCCCCTGTTCGCCGACCCCGGCAGCGATTTGGCGTTTTATACCGCCCATCGCGGCGGCAAGGTGTTGGGGCGTATTACGGCCCATGTGCATGGCGCGTCGAACCGCCTGCATGATCTGAACCGCGCCTATTTCGGCTATTTCGACTGCGCCGACGATGCCGAGGCGGCCAAGGCGCTGCTGGACGCCGCGGAAGGGTGGGCGCGGGCGCGTGGGCTGACCGAGATCAAGGGTAATTTCAACCTCACAGCGATGCAGCAATGCGGAATCGTCACCGACGGGTTCCTACATGCGCCCTCTCTCGATCAGATCTGGGGGCCAGAATATCTGCCGCGCCTTCTGGCTGCCAACGGCTATGCGCCGGATTTCCCAATGACGACCTTCGCCGGCGATCTGCGGACCACCGAGGCCCCGGTCATCGGTCCGAAACAACAGGCGATCCTCGACAATCCCGATTTCACCTTTGCCCCGATCACCCGGCGCAATGTGGGCGAAAGGATGGAGCAGGCACGGCTGATCCTGAACGCATCCTTTGCCGCCAACCCGATGTTCGTGCCCGTCACCGCAGAGGAATTTGCGTTTCAGGCCAAGGACATGAAATGGATACTTGATCCCCGGATCTCCGCCATGCTGCTGCACAAGGGTCAGCCTGCCTGCTGCGTTATCGCCGTGCCCGACATGAACCCGCTGCTGCGTCGGATCCGCTCGCGTATCGGGATCACTGCGCCGTGGCATTTCATCCGGCATCGGATGACCAATACGTGCGCCGTGGTGATCTTTGCCGGGGTGATGCCGGAATTGCAGGGCCAGGGGGTCAATCCGCTGGTCCTGCGCCGGTGCATGCTGGGGATGCAAGCGGCGGGCTATGCCACGCTGGCGAACACATGGATTGCCGATGTGAACAAACCTTCACTGGCGCAGGCGGCAAAGGCAGGCGCGACGCCGTTGCACCGGTTGCATCTGTTCGGTAAATCACTGGCAGCTTGATTTCTACAGCAAGACAGGCTATGTTCCTTTCAGCAGAAGGACACTTGCCATGCTCAATGTGAAATCCCGACCCCGCGAGGATCACAGCCACGATCCGGCCCGCCTAATCGCCAAGGCCGCATTTAATGCCGCCCGTGAACTGGGCCTGTCGCAGCGCGAATTGGGCATGGTCATTGGCGTCAGCGAGGCGACAGTATCGCGGATGAAGGACGGCGGGCACGCGCTGGCCGACAAACCCTATGAACTGGCCACCTGCCTGATCCGTGTTTATCGTTCGCTTGACGCGATCACCGCGGGCGACCCCGACAGCCTGCAAGGCTGGATGCGCAATGCCAACTCCGACCTCGCGGGCGTCCCCGCCGCACTGATCCAACAGGCGACAGGGCTGGTTGCGGTGATGAACTACCTCGACGCTGTCCGTGCCCCGCTTTGACGGCCCGGTCGCGCCCTATGGGGGGCGGGTCTGGCGGCTGATCGAGGGCCAATATCGCGTCGCCACGGTGCGGATCACCGACACGGACGCCGAACAGCAGCTTCTGGAACAACTGCTAGAAGATACCAAGCCGCGCGTGCCCGCAGCCTGCGCCCATCTGGATTATCAATTCTGGTCGCCGTTCCGCTATGGCAATTACCCCCGTGCGTCCCGGTTTCGCCGTGCAGGGCCAACGCCGGGGGTCTGGTACGGGGCCGAAAAGGTGCTGACAGCGGTGTGTGAAACGGTCTGGGGTGCGATTAAATTCTATGCCGCATCCCCTGACACGCCGCTGCCGCGCCGCCCGGTGGCGCATACGGCCGTGCTGGCGGATATTCAGACGGCGCTGGCGGCGGACCTGACCGATCCGGCGTGGGCCGGTCTGGGGCGCTGGACCGACCCCGACGACTATGCCGATTGTCTGGCGCTTGCCGATACGCTGCGCGGGCGGGGTGCCGAGGCGATCCGTTATCGTTCGGTCCGCGATCCGGGGCAGGGTGCCAATATTGCCGTCCTGACTTGCCCGGCGTTTGCGAAACCGCACCCGGTATCGCGCCAAAGCTGGCAAATCATGCTGACTCCGGGGCTGATCCGCGCCCATTGCGAGACGACCCGGCAGCAGCACAGTTTCGGGATCGGCGCGACCGGGCTGACAGCGGCTTAGAGTTTCCCGTTTTCTTCCAGAACCTTGCGGGCGACCCGGAAGCATTCGAGCGCAACCGGCATCCCGCAATAAATCCCAAGGACATGGATGACCGACCGCATCTCCTCCATGCTGACGCCGTTGGTCAGGGCCCCCCGGCAATGCACCTCGAATTCCGTCATCTTGCCCATCGACCCAAGGATCGACAGGTTCATCAGGCTGCGGGTTTTCGGGTCAATCGTATCGTCGGCCCAGCCGAACCCCCAGCACCACGCGGTCATGGCTTCCTGAAACGGTCGGGTGAAATCGTCGGCCTGCGCCAGATTGCGATCGACATAATCGGCGCCAAGGGTCGCGCGGCGGGCAGCCAGGCCCCTGTCAAACAGGTCGTCGTCGAATTTCGCCATCACGTCACCTCAGTCTGATCGCCACATTCTTGGTTTGCACATAGTTCCACAGCGCCTCGCGCCCCTTTTCGCGACCATAACCCGATTTGCCGACCCCGCCGAACGGCGTTTCGACCCCGCCCGCGTACCATTCATTGACGAACACCTGCCCGGCGCGGATCATCTTGGTCGCCTGCGTCGCGCGGTCCAGATCACGGGTGAAGACGCCGCCGACAAGGCCGTAATCGGTGCCATTGGCAATTGCGATCGCCTCGGCGTTGGTTTTGAAGGGCATGACCGATAACACAGGCCCGAACACTTCCTCCTGCGCGATCACCATGTCGGGGGTCACGCCGGTCAATACCGTGGGTTCCAGAAAGGCGCCCGGAATGTTCATCTTGCGCCCGCCTGCCGCGACCGTGGCCCCGGCGGCAACCGCATCCGTGACCATTCCGGCGGCGCGGTCGCGCTGCGCCTCGCTGACCATCGCCCCCATCGTCGGCCCCGAGGTGGTACGGTCGATCCCCGGCCCGACAGACAGCGATTTGGCGATGGCGACGGCGCGTTCGACCAGTTCGTCATGCCGGGATTCGTGGACAATGACGCGCGACATCGCCGAACAGACCTGCCCGGCATTGAAATAGATACCCCAGCGGATATCGTTTTCGAACGCATCCAGGTCGGCGTCGTCATGCACGATGGCCGCCGATTTACCGCCCAGTTCCAGCACACAAGGCACCACGTTCTGTGCGGCAGCTGTGGCGATGGCGATGCCGGTGCGCACAGACCCGGTGAACACGATCTGGTTGACCCCCGGATGACCCGCCAGCGCCGCCCCGGCGACGTGGCCCAGACCGCACAGCACGTTGACCGTCCCGGCAGGAAACCCCGCGCTTTCGGCGGCACGCGCGAACACCGCCGCCGACAGCGGCGTCAGTTCCGACGTCTTGATCACGCAGGTATTGCCGGTTGCCAACGCCGCCGACACCGACCGCGCGGTCATTTCCACCGGGTAGTTCCACGGAATGATATGGGCGGTGACGCCGTAAGGTTCGTTGGTCGTATAGTCGATATAGCCGTCGCCCAGCGGAATCGACCGGCCTTCGACCGTGTCCGCCTGATTGCCATAGTATTCGAAATACCGGGCGGCGCCGCGCATCTCGGTTTCGGCCTCCCACAGGGGTTTGCCTTGTTCGAGGGTCAGCAGGCGGGAGTATTGATCCAGATTATCAAGGATATACTGCCCCATCGCCCGCACCATCCGGCCCCGTTCGACGGGGCGCAACGCGGTGAGGGCACGGCTGTGATGGACCCGGGTCGCAGCGGCAACGGCGCGGTCGACGTCCGCCGGATCAGCCAGGGCCTGCGTCGCAAAGACCTGCCCGGTGCCGGGGTTCACCACGTCGATCTGCCCCGCGCCGCCGGGGACAAAGGCCCCGTCGATGTAGTTCATGCCGGTGTCGCTCATACCTGCCTCCGCCCGGTTGCGCCGCCACTAGGCCAGCAACCGCCGTCCGCCGCAAGCCGTGTTGCGTCAGGACAGACAATCGACCAAAGAATCGGTCATCTGACGCAGCATCGTCGGGTAATTGTCGGCCCCCGGCGGATAACTGCCGCCCAGACCGTCGATTTTGGCCGTCGTGATATCCGCCACGCCTTCGCTAAGCAGATCGACCCACTTCGGGCTGGTTTCGGCATCGGTCAGGATGCAGTTTATCCCGCCCGCCTTGACCAGATCGCGCAGTTCGGCCAGATCCGCCGGGCCGGGATTGGTCGCACCCGACAGGGTGATCGCGCCGACGGGATGCAGGCCAAAGCGGTTCTCGAAATACAGATAACCATCGTGGGGAAGTACGAATGGCCGGTCAGCCAACGGGGCCAGACGGGTGGCGATCTCTGCCCCCAGGTCGCGCAGGGCCGTCGCCGCCGCAGCGGCATTGGCCCTGTAAATGGCGGCGTTGTCGGGATCGGCGTCGGCCAGCGTCGTGGCGATATGACCCAGCCAGACGGCGGCGATATCCGGGTCCATCCAGGCGTGCGGGTCGGTGGCGGACGGGGTGTCAGGGTTCGGCGCGACGGGAAAGGACGGATCGTTGCGCACATCAAGCCGTTGCCACCCCGATGTGTCCAACAGGACGAGCGTTGCGGCGTCCGGCGCCAGTGTCGTCAGCGGTTCGGCCAGCCACAACGACAGGCCCGGTCCGGTCCAGATCACCACATCGGCGTTGGCCAAAGCGGTCGCATCGGCGGGGCGCAGGGCGAAACTGTGAGGCGAAACGCCGGGGGGCATCAATGCGTCCGCCTGACCAATGTCGCCCATCACCATATCGACGAGGCTTTGCACCGGGACGATGTCGGTCATCACTTTGGGCGGTTCGGCAAGGGCCGAGGTGGCGGAGAGAAGCAGAACGAAGGAAAGCACGCGCATCGGTGACCTCTTGCGGTTGGGGTGCTGAAACTCTAATATGTGATGTTATACTATTACAAGGCTTTGTGATGCCCCACCACGCCGACTTTGCCCCACATGATCATGCCGCCTGCATTTCGACGGCGCTGCATGCGGCGGACGCTGCCTGTGCGGCACGGGGCGCGCAGCTGACCCCGGTGCGCCGCCGTACCCTTGAGATTCTGCTGGAATCCCACGCAGCACTTGGTGCCTACGACCTGCTGGCGCGGCTTGCTACGGATGGTTTCGGGGCCAAGCCGCCGGTCGCCTATCGAGCGCTGAATTTCCTTGTCGATCAGGGCTTTGCCCACCGTATCGAAGGTCTGAACGCCTTTGTCGCCTGCGCCCGTCCGGGGACTGACCACGCCCCGGCCTTTATGATCTGCCGCACCTGCGGCACCGTGGCCGAGGCTGATAGCGACCCCGGCGTGGGCTTGCGCGACAAGGCCGCCAGCGCCGGGTTTCAGATCGAACAAACCGTGGTCGAGGCGCAGGGGCTTTGCCCCGATTGCCAGCCCGGAGCGGCAGCATGAGCCTGCTGTCGGTCAATGCGATCAGTGTGCGCTACGGCGCGCACGAGGTTCTGCACAACGTGTCGCTGGCCCTGAATTCAGGCGAGATCGTCACCATTGTCGGACCCAACGGATCGGGCAAATCGACGCTGTTGCAAGTCCTGATCGGGGCGATCAAACCGCAGTCGGGACAGGTCACGCGGGCGCCGGGGCTACGCATCGGCTATGTGCCGCAGCGGTTGCATGTCGATCCAAGTCTGCCGATGACGGTGCGCCGGTTTCTTGACCTGCCGCGCCGTGTCGACCCGAAGGACGCCCGCGAAGCCCTTGAAAACGCGGGCGTTCCGGGTGTTGGAGGGCAACAGATGGGCAGCCTCTCAGGCGGTCAGTTTCAGCGTGTTCTGCTGGCCCGCGCCATTCTGGGGAAACCGCAAGTGCTGATGCTGGACGAGGCGACGCAGGGGTTGGACCAGCCCGGATCGGCCGCGTTTTACCACCAGATTGAAGCCTTGCGCCGCCGCCTTGGCTGCGCCGTGCTGATGGTCAGTCACGAGTTGCACGTGGTGATGAGTGCGTCTGACCGGGTGATCTGCCTGAACGGTCATGTCTGCTGCGAAGGCACCCCCGAAGTGGTCAGCGCCGCGCCCGCCTACCGCGAATTGTTTGGCACCGGGACCGGTGGGGCATTGGCGCTGTATCGGCACGAACATGATCATGGCCATGATCGTCATGACCACCATGATCATGAAGGTGCCTGAATGCTCGACGATTTCCTGATCCGGGCGGCGTTGGCGGCGCTGGGCACGGCGTTGGCGGCGGGTCTGCTGGGCTGTTTCGTAGTCTGGCGGCGGATGGCCTATTTTGGCGACGCCACCGCCCATGCGGCCATTTTGGGCGTTGCCCTGTCGCTGGTGTTTTCGGTGTCGGTGTTCGCCGGCGTTGCGGTGGTCGCGCTGGCGATGGGCCTGATCCTGTTCGTGCTGGAAGGACAGGGACGCGAGGTGAACACGTCGCTGGGGGTGCTGGCGCACACCGGGTTGGCGGCAGGGCTGGTCGCGGTATCGCTGATCCCCGGCGCACGGATCGATCTGGATACCTATCTGTTCGGCGACGTTCTGACCGTGACGCGGGGCGATCTGGCGGTGATCTGGGGCGGTGCGCTGATCGTCGCAGGGGTGCTGTGGTGGCGTTGGGCGGCGCTGTTGACGGCAACGCTGTCGCCCGATCTGGCCTATGCGGCGGGCATCAATCCGCGCCGTGAACAGCTGATCCTGACGCTGCTTTTGGCGGTCGTGGTGGCGGTCGCCCTCAAGGTCGTGGGCGCGTTGCTGATCACCGCCCTGCTGATCATTCCGGCGGCGACGGCGCGGGGGCTGGCGCAGACGCCTGAACGGATGGCTGCGATTTCGGCAGGTGCGGCGGCGCTGGCGGCGTTAGGAGGGCTGCGGCTGGCCTATCTGTTGAACACGCCAGTCGGGCCGACAATCGTGGTTACCGCGGCAGGGCTGTTCGGCGTCAGCGTGCTGAGAGCGGCATTCAAAAAGTAAATCTTCGCCTCTGGTTCTCTAGAGAAGTGGATCTGCAATGAACTGATATTAAATACAAAAGTCAGGTTTCAAGCCAAATCGTTACCGGCCCTTCATTGACCAGCGACACCTGCATATCCGCCCCGAACCGGCCGCTGGCGACACTGATCCCCAGACCCGACAATTCGAACTTGAACGCCTCGTAAAGCCGCTCGCCCAGATCTGGCGCCGCCGCCAGCGAAAAGCCCGGTCGGTTGCCGCGCGAGGTATCGGCGGCCAGCGTGAACTGGCTGACGACCAAGACGGCACCCCCGGTATCGACGATCGCACGGTTCATCTTGCCCGCGTCATCCTTGAAGATACGCAGTTTGGCGATCTTGGCGGCCAGTGCCGCAGGCATCGTCTCGTCGTCGCCCGTCATCGCACAGACCAGCACCAGCAACCCCGGCCCGATTGCGTCAACCTCGGCTCCCTCAATATGGACGGCAGCCTGTGAAACCCGCTGGATCAGTGCCCTCACAATTCGCGTGCCCACGGCGGGTTTGCCCCGGCGCGGCTGACCGTCACTGCTGCTGCCCTGACGCCCATGCTCAGTGCCGCGCGCACTGCGGCCGCGTCCAGCGTCGCCACCGCCTCTTTATTCAGCGCACCGCGTTGATACAGCGCCGCCAACACTCCGGCGTTGAACGTATCCCCCGCACCCACGGTATCGGCCACCGTCACCGGGGTGGCCGCGACGAACACGTTGTCGGCGTTGGTGAACCCGGTCGCGCCCTTGGCACCTTCGGTGATGCAGACCAGTCGTGGCCCCATCGCAAGGATCTTGCGGGCCAGTTCGGGAATTCCGCCCTCGCCCATCAGCCAATGCAGGTCTTCGTCCGACAGTTTGACGATATCGGCCAGTCGCAGCATCCGGTCGATCCGGGCGCGATAGGCGCGCGGGTCGCGGATGAACGATGGGCGGATGTTGGGGTCGATCATGGTGACCGCGCGTGGCGCCTCGCGGGCCATCAGGGCCTCGTAGGTGGCACCGCAGGGTTCGACCATCAGGGAAATACCGCCAAAGAACAGGGCATCGGCCCGGACCTTTGGCAGATCGGCGACGGACAAAAGGCGCCCGGCGGTATTTTCGTCGTAGAACGCATAGGTGGCCTGTCCGTCCACCAGTTTAACGAAAGCCACGGTGCAGGGGCGGTCTGACAGGGCGACGGCAGAATGATCAACGCCGCTGGCGGAAAGCGAATCCAGCAGCATCTGCCCCAGGAAATCCGAACTGACCCCCGAAAAGAACCCCGCAGGCACCCCAAGCCGCCCCAGCGCAATTGCCGTGTTGAACACCGCGCCGCCGGGGTAGGGGGCAAACGCATCCTCGCCCGCCGCCGATTTGCGCGGCAGCATGTCAATCAGGGCTTCGCCACAGGACAGGATCATCAAAGGTTTCCTTTCTTACTGGTTCATCGCGATAATATAGCCAAGGCCCGCCGCAAGGATCAGGCCGATCACAACCGCAAAGGTGATTTTCCACGCCGACCAGGGCCGCTCGCCCTGGACCCGGCCGGTGCGCCCGTTGACCACAAACCGGAACGTCCGGCCACGGTATTTGTAGGCGGCCAGCCAGACCGGCAGCAGCACATGCTTGAAGGTCAGCGCACCGATGTCGGTTTTCACGTTATCGACCCGCTGTTCGTCGCCACCGATGTCGAACCGCACGTCGCGCAGGATCATCGCGTCCATATACCTCCGCGCCTCGGTAAAGGCGTCCTGAAGTTCGACCTGATACCCCTCGGCCCTGAACCCGGCGAGGTAGGCGTCGCGGTAGGGCTGCATCGCCGACAGATCCCAGGGTTCCAGCGCGTCGGTATATCTTTTGGGCAGGCTGCGGGACGCCAGCACCAGCACGTCGTCGAAGAACCGCGCGACCCGGCCCGAGGTGCTGCTCCAGCTGGTTTTCTGCACCCGGACCTGTTCGGTCTTGCCGTTGCGGGTGACGGTATGGGTTTCATAGTAATGGGTGCCGCGGGCGCCGGAATAGGCGCTTTTGGTGTCGGCATCGAAGGTCCAGTAGGGCACGTAAATGCCTGACATCGTGCGCCCCTTGCGGGCGTAATCCTGCACCCCGCCGGGCGCGAACCACAGGCTGCCCAGCCAGTCGGTCAGCGCCCCCCTTGCGGCTTTTTCATCCAAGGCAAAAGGCAAGACGCCGCGCGGTTTGATCTGTCGTTGCACGCCGGTATCGGCGACAAATGGGGTGGCGCAGAACGGACAGACAGCAGAGTGAATTTTCGCGTCGAACTCAAACGTCGCGCCACAGTTGGGGCAAGTGATAACGCGGGTATCGGCCATTTCGGCGGCGGGCAATTGGTCGGCCACGGCACTGCGAAAATCCAGTTCGCGCAGGGCGGCGGGGGCGGCCCCGGTATCGCCAACGGCTTGGGTATTGCCGCAATAGTCGCAGATCAGTTGTTGTCCGGCGGGATCGAACCTCAGGTCGGACCCGCAACGTTCGCAAGGGAAACGCTGTTGATGAAGCGGCGCGGATGGGGCGGTCTGGTCAATATCGGTCATGCAAACACAAATACCCA
>JBBQHC010000092.1:0-12048 GCA_038323615.1 Rhodobacterales bacterium
GGCGTTTCGATCCGCTGGTTTCCGGTGACGGTGATGTTCGAAAAGCTGTACGATTGGGCCTGCGCCTGCGCTGCGCCAAATACGATAACCGCAAGTGAAAGCGCGAAAAACATGCGCCCTGCCCGACTGAATAAGCCGCCGACAGCGCCACCCAAAAATCTGCCCATCTGTCCCGCCATTAAAATGGTTCCTGTTGGGTTGTGCCTAACGGGAATGGGGGAGGTTGTCAAAACCAAGAATGCGCCCTGATAGGGGCGCATTGTCGAAAAATATCAAGATGTGGTGGTCAAACACCGATTGGCGTCAAAGCGACCCCAGAAATGCCCCGGCCCAAAGTGCAAACACAATGGTTGCACCATACAACAGCCGGTCCCAGTTCAGGCCGATCAGAAACGACAATCCACGATAGCCGCTGGCGATGGTCTGCATTTTACCTGCTCCGTCCGAAAAATCTCTGACAACAAAGTTGCCAAATGAATGTGTCAACACAATGGCGAGGCGTTCAATACTTGAAGAAATACCACAGGTCGTTGGACAGCGCAAAGATCATCAATGTCCCGATCAACCCCAGTCCGATCGCCATCAGAACACGCAATGCGCCGTCGCTGGGCTGGCGGCCGGTCACCGCCTCGTAGGCATGGAAAACCAGATGGCCACCGTCCAGCACCGGGATCGGAAACAGGTTCAATAGCCCGACGGCGGTTGACAGGATCGCCACCCAACCGATGAAATCGGCCAGCCCCGTGGTCGCCATCTGGCCGCTGATCTGTGCCATCGCAATCGGGCCGTTGACGTTGCTGGGCGAAATCTTTCCGGCCAGAATGCTGTAGATCCCGGTAAGTGAACTGGAAATCACATACCAGACGCTTTTGGCGCCCGACCAGAGCGCCTCGAACGGGCCGACCGGCTGAATTTCGACGTCGAAAAACAGGTTGCCGCCGCCAATGCCCAGTTTCAGCTCTTCGGCCAAACCGCCGTCGTCTTGCTGGACTGCCGTTGGGCGCGGGGTGATGGCGAAATCGCGGATCGTGCCGTTGCGCCAGACCGTCATCGGAATTTCGGCGCCGTCCGATGCGGCGACGACTTTGATCATATCGCTGAACGCATAGACCGGGCTGCCGTTCATCGTCAGGACGACATCGCCCTCGACCAGACCTGCCGCACTTGCCGCCGTGCGCGGGTTCACGCCGCGGACCAGAGCCGGGGCCGGATAAGGCCCGCGCACCGTCGTTTCGCCACCGTCGCGGATGACCAGATAATCGACCGCTGGTTGGGATGACAGGGTATCGACGATGGCGTTCAATTCGCCGGTCGTGGCAAACCGTTGGCCGTCGATCCCGATCACCTCGTCGCCGGGCTGCAATTCCTGGACAAAACTGTCGGGAAAGGCGGGAATAGATGAAATCACCATTTTGTCGGTGACCTTGCCATACCACATCGCCAATCCGGCAAAGACGACCAGTGACAGGATAAAGTTAAAGACCGGCCCCGCCGCCACGGTCGCTGCCCGCGCCCAAAGTGGTGCCCCCAGCATCGTATTGCGCGCGCCACCCGTGCCGCCGACCGAGGCCGCGTTGGCGTCGCCCAAAAACTTGACGTAACCGCCCAAAGGCAGGGCCGAAATCTGCCATTTGGTACCCCGTCGGTCGACACCCGACCAGATCACCGGGCCAAACCCCAGACTGAAGGTTTCAGCATGAATCCCCGACCAGCGACCAACGATATAATGCCCGTATTCATGCACCGCGACGATGATCGACAGCGCGACGATCAGCGCCAGCACGGTCAGGCCGACATTGCCGAAGGTCGGCAAGATTTGAGTCATGTCCACGGTTTATCCCAGTTTTGTTATGGCTTCGGCGGCACGGATACGCGCCAGCCGGTCAGTTTCCAACACGTTATCTAGGGTCATCGGGGCATTTTCCAGCCCGTCGTGGGACGACATGATGTCAAGGGTCGCGCCGACCACCCGCGCCATGTCGATGAACCCCACCTGCCCGGCGATGAACCCATCCAACGCGCGTTCCTTGGCCGCGTTGAACGCCGCCCCGGCAAGCCCGCGCATGTCCATGACGCGGCGCGCCAATGCCAGCGCCGGATAGCGTTTCAGGTCGGGGGCGCGGAATGTGAGTGCGCCGATCTTGGCAAGGTTCAGCCGTTCGACCGGGAGCGTTTTGCGGTCAGGCCAGTGCAGCGCATAGCCGATGGCGTGGCGCATATCTGGCGGGCCGACATGGGCCATCAGGGCGCCGTCGCGGAACCCGACTAGGGCGTGGATCAGGCTTTCGGGGTGGATCACCACTTCGATTTGATCAGGCGTTACGCCGAAAAACTCGCGGGTTTCGATCAGTTCCAGCGACTTGTTGAACATCGACGCCGAATCGATGGTGATCCGCTGGCCCATCGCCCAGTTCGGGTGGCTTGACGCCTCGGCGAGTGTTGCGTGAAACAGCCGCTCGGTCGGCCAGTCGCGGAACGCGCCGCCGCTGGCGGTGATGATGATCCGCTCGACCGCCGCGATGTCTTCGCCCACCAGCGCCTGAAATATCGCCGAATGTTCGCTGTCGACCGGCAAGATCGTCGCGCCTGCGTCGCGTGCCGCCTGCATGACCAGGGCCCCGGCGCAGACCAGCGTTTCCTTGTTGGCCAGTGCCAGCACCGCCCCCGGCCCGATCGCGGCCAACCCTGGCACAAGACCTGCGGCGCCCACGATAGCGGACATCACCCAGTCGGCGGGGCGGGTTGCCGCCTCGGCCACCGCCGCTGGACCGGCGGCGACCGCGATCCCGGTGCCGGCCAGTTTTTCCTTCAACGATTCATAAAGGTCGTCATGACAGGTCACCGCCAAGCGGGCCTTGAGCCGTATCGCGTCGGCCGCCAAGAGGTCCAGATTGCGCCCACCGGTCAGGGCGACGACCTCGTAGGTATCAGCATCGCTGGCGATCAGGTCGATAGTGTTCTGCCCGATACTGCCCGTCGCCCCAAGGATACTGACCCGCCTCAAAAACCGTTACCGATCAGGGAAAAAACGAACATCATCAGGGCGGCGCCGATCAGGGCATCGAAACGGTCGTAGAAACCGCCGTGGCCCGGGATCAGGTTGGAACTGTCCTTGACCCCCATTTTGCGTTTCAGGGCGCTTTGGGCGATGTCGCCCATCTGTCCGGCAAAGGCGATCAGGACGACGGCGGGCATCACGACCCAGCTGGCCCAGCCCCAGAGGATCAGGGCGAATCCGATCAGGGCTGCGCCGATCCACCCGGCGATGGTGCCCGACCATGTTTTCTTGGGGCTGACCGCAGGCCAGAATTTCGGCCCGCCGAATCTGCGCCCGGCGAAATAGCCCGCGGTGTCGGAGGCGACGACGATCGCAACCAGAAGGACGACCAGCAGCAGGCCCGTGCCGTCGGAATAGGCGCGGATGCTAATCAGGGACCACCCCGCCAGCAGGCACGAGAATGCGTAAACCGCGAACAAGATCGCGTGGCGGCGGATCAGGGCGGCACCGATCACCGGGGCGGTCAGCAACAGCGCAAGGGCGATGGGTGTTGGCAATCCGCTGGTCTGAAATACCGTGGCGGCCCCCAGGACCGCGATGATCGGCCCGCTGCCCGATTGTTCAGGCGAAATCATCGTCCAGATTTCCCAGACGATGATGCCGATGCTGGCGGTCACCAAGAGCTGGAACCAGAGCCCGCCCAACACGATGCCGGCCACCCCGATCAGCGCAAGGACCGCGGCGGAGATCAGGCGAATGCGCAGGTCGGCCCAGTTGCCGGAGGGAGCGGCGGCCATCGTCAGGCTCGGACGGCGCCGAACCGGCGGTCGCGCACGCCATAACGTCCGACGATGCGACCGAATTCGGCGGCGGTAAAATCAGGCCAGAGTGTATCGACGAATTCATATTCGGCATAGGCCGACTGCCACAGCAAAAAGTTTGAAATCCGTGCCTCGCCCGACGTGCGGATCACCAGATCAGGATCCGGCAGGACATGGGTGTCAAGGAATTTTGCCAGCGTTTCGGCATCGACATCCTTGTAGGACAACCGACCTTGTTCGATCTCGTAGGCAAGGCGTTTGGCAGCGCGGGTGACTTCGTCGCGCCCGCCATAGTTGATCGCAATGGTCAGATGGCATTTGTCGTTGCTGCTGGTCAGCAATTCCAGATCGTCCATCAACGCCACCAATTTGTCGTCCAGCTTGATGCGGTCACCAATGAAACGCACGCGGACCCCGGCACTGAACAGATCGGCGGCTTCGCGCTGGATATAGCGGCGGAACAGCTTCATCAGGCCCGCGACCTCGGTCTGGGTGCGTTTCCAGTTTTCGGTCGAAAAGGCAAAGACTGTCAGGTATTTGACACCAAAGTCGGGGCACGCCTCGACAATTTCGCGGACCCGCTTGGCCCCGGCGTGATGCCCGAACAGGCGCGGGCGGCCACGCATCTGGGCCCAGCGTCCGTTGCCATCCATAATGATGGCGACATGGCCGGGGCCGATCCGTAATTCTGGGTTCGTTCCGTCAGCCATTGCGGGCCCTCATCCTGTTGCAGGTCAAACCTGCATGATCTCTGCTTGTTTGGTTTCGAGCGTCTGATCGACAGTTTTAATATAAGAATCGGTCAATTCTTGGACACTTGATTCCCAAAATTTCTGGTCGTCCTCGGACAAGCCGTCCGCCTTGGCCTTTTTAATCTGGTCCATGCCGTCGCGACGCAGGTTGCGCACGGCGACGCGCGCGTTTTCGGCGTAGTGGCCTGCCACCTTGGTCAACTCGCGGCGGCGTTCTTCGTTCAGTTCCGGGATCGGCAGCATGATGATAGTGCCGTTCATCTGCGGATTAATCCCCAATCCGCTGTCGCGGATCGCCTTTTCGACCTTGTTCACAAGGCCCTTGTCCCAGACGTTGATCGTGACCATGCGCGGTTCGGGGACGTTGATCGTGCCAACCTGATTGATCGGTGTGGGCGAGCCGTAAGCATCGACCAAAATCGGTTCCAGCATCGAGCCCGAGGCGCGGCCCGTGCGCAACGACGCCAGTTCGACCCGCAATGCCGCAATCGCACCGTCCATCCGGCGTTGCAGGTCGTCAATATCCAGTTCGAAATCGTCAGCCATGTTCTGCTCTCCCTTAGCGGGATCAATCCTGTTTTGAGTTCTATAGTGTCAAGGAGGGCGTGTTGTATAGGGGCAGCGGACGGAGTTGCGGCGCAGAAGGTGCGCAAATTCCGCGCAGTTCCGCCTAGCCGTGAACGGTGGTGTAGGTCCCCTCGCCCGCCAGAATCCCCCGGAACCCGCCGGGCTCGTCCAAAGAGAACACGATGATTGGCAGGTTGTTGTCGCGGGCCAGTGCGATGGCGCTGGCATCCATGACGCCAAGGTGTTTTTGCAGCACCTCGTCATAGCTGACGCGGTCATAGCGTTTGGCGTCGGGGTATTTCTTGGGGTCTTTGTCATAGACGCCATCAACTTTGGTGCCCTTGAAAATCGCCTCGCAAGACATCTCGTTGGCGCGCAGGGTCGCCGCTGTATCGGTCGTGAAATAAGGGTTGCCGGTGCCTGCGGCAAAGATGCAAACGCGCTTTTTCTCAAGGTGGCGGACGGCGCGGCGGCGGATGTAGGGTTCGCAGACCTGATCCATCGGAATCGCGCTGATCACCCGGGTATGAATCCCGAGTTCTTCCAGTGCGGATTGCATCGCCAGCGCGTTCATCACGGTGGCCAACATCCCCATGTAATCCGCGGTGGTCCGCTCCATCCCCTGCGCCGACCCTTGCAGGCCGCGAAAGATATTGCCGCCGCCGATCACCATGCAGATCTCGACGCCCAGATCATGCACCGATTTGACCTCGGCCGCGATCCGCTGCACCGTCGGTGGGTGCAGTCCATAACCCAGATCGCCCATCAGCGCCTCGCCGGAAATCTTGAGCATGACCCGGCGGAACGTCGATTGATCGGTGTCGGGCATGGAGTTTCCTTTGGCAACGGGTTCGGCGCGCAAAATGTCGCAAAGCGGGCCGGGGTTCAATGGCGGTCGGGGTGGATTCGGGGTATCCACCCGGATTAGATCGCCAAGGGTGTCGCCGGAAATCGTGGAAACGCAACATAAGCCCATGATAGATTTATCGAATATCCCGCCGCATCGCCCGGTTCTGATCGCTGGTCCCACCGCGTCGGGCAAATCGGCGCTGGCCCTGCGGATCGCTGAGGCGCAGGGCGGCATCATCGTCAATGCCGACGCTTTGCAGGTGTACGACGGCTGGCGCATCCTGACTGCGCGGCCCGCCGCCGCCGATCTGGCCCGAGCGCCCCACGCGCTATACGGGCATGTGCGGTTCAATGCCCCCTATTCGGTCGGGCAATGGCTGCGCGATGTGACGCCGCTGCTGGAAGGGCCAGAGCGCCCGATCATCGTCGGCGGGACTGGCCTGAACTTTGCCGCGCTGACCGAAGGGTTGGCCGATATTCCGCCGACACCGGAAGCGATCCGCGACCACGCCAACACTTTGGACTTGGCCGATCTGCTGGCCCCACTCGACCCTGAGATCCGCGCCGGTCTTGATGTCGCAAACCGGGCAAGGGTGCAGCGCGCCTACGAGGTGTTGCAGGCGACAGGGCGGCGGATTGGCGACTGGCAGGCCGAAACGCCCGCACCACTGTTGCCACTGGCACAGGCAACGACGCTGTTGGTGCAGGCCGACCCCGACCTGTTGAACGCCCGAATCGGGGCCCGCTTCGATGCCATGTTAAAAGAAGGACTGCTCGACGAGGCGCGGGCGATGCTGCCCGGCTGGAACCCCGATCACGGGTCAGCCAAGGCCATCGGTGCCGCCGAACTGGTCGCCCTTCTGCGGGGCCAAATGACAGCCGATCAGACCCGCGACGCAATCCTCACCGGCAGTCGGCAGTATGCCAAACGGCAACGCACATGGTTTCGCAAGCGAATGCGCAACTGGCAGGTTATCCACACTCCATCCACAAATTGATCCACATCGGTTGTGGATTTGCCATATTAGACTTCTTGCAAGTTGTGCCAGACTACACCAAACTTGCACAAATCGAACCTCTGGAGATATAATGCAACCCGCCACCGATCCGCTTGCCAACCGGCTGTCGCTGACCGCAATCGCGCAGACGTCTCTGCCCAACCGATGGCGGACCGAGGCGATGCGCAGCTATGCCTCGCCCCGCTTGCTGTTTATCGGCAAGGGACAGGGGCGGATCACGGTGTCGGGACTGACCAGCGGTTACGGACCCAACAACCTGATATTTCTGCCCGCCCGCACGATGTTCGGCTTCGAGGTGGGACCAAGCGTTTTCGCTCAGATGCTGGCAATCCCAGCGGCAATGGCGAACGAATGGCCCGAAGACCCGGTGCATCTGCGGCTGCGTGACGTCGTGGCGCAAAAGGAACTGGCGACGCTGTTCGACCAGTTGGAACGCGAACTGGCATCGGCCAAAACCGGCCACAGCCGGGCGGCGCATTATCACCTTGGCATCCTGTCAGTCTATTTCGAACGCCAGCTTGACGGGCGCGCCGCCGACCCTGCCAATCTGCGCAGCCGCACCGCGGCAGCCCGTCTGGTCGCGGCTTATGCCGATCTGATCGAACGTGATTTTCATAGCCACCTGGGGGTCGCGGGCTATGCCGCGACGCTGGGTGTGACACCGACGCATCTGACGCGCTGTTGTCGGATTACCTGCGGGCGTTCCGCCCTCGCGCTGCTGAACGACCGGATATTGTTCGAGGCACGCCAGCTTTTGCGGGACACAAAGACACCGATCAACCAGATCGCGCTAAACCTCGGGTTCACGTCGGCGGCCTATTTCAGCCGCAGCTTTCAGCACGAAACCGGGCTGACTCCCTCGGCCTTCCGGCGCGGCGGAACCACTGAAAGACCCGCCCGCTAGACCGCCGACAGTCTTTGCCGCGACGCAACATCTCTGCGCTGCAACGCAGAAATGTCGTTTTAGATCAGGGGTTACGTCGCAATTGTGATCAGCGATCCCAAAGCAATCATTGACCTGCGACGCAAAAAAATGCCGAATGCCCACCGAGAGGGGATACGCTGCAATCGCAACACGGGCCAGTAATGGCCTGCGAATGCTTGTTCACCCGATCGTAAAAAGTTGTGTCACAGGGAGAGAAGAATGACGCAAATCAATCACAAGGGCCTGTCGGTTCATCCCGCCGCGCTCATGTATGCCAATGAAACCAAGTCAGGCGAGATGAGTCGGCGCGAGTTTCTGACCCGTTCAACCGCCCTCGGACTGAGCGCGACCGCCGCTTATGGCCTGCTGGGTGTCGCCCCGGCCCATGCCGAGGCCCACGCAACCGCCGGCGGGACCCTGCGGATGCAAATGGAAACCAAGGCGCAAAAAGACCCGCGCCTTTACGACTGGTCGGAACTGGCGAACTTTGCGCGCGGCTGGCTGGACTATATGGTCGAATACGAGAGTGACGGGACGCTGCGCGGCATGTTGCTGGAAAGCTGGGAAGCCAACGACAACGCCACCGAATATACGTTGAACGTGCGTCAGGGCGTCAAATGGAACAACGGCGATCCGTTTACCGCCGATGACGTTGCACGCAACATCACCCGCTGGTGTGACGGTAACGTCGAAGGCAACTCGATGGCATCGCGGATGACCTCGTTGGTCGATGAAGCCACCAAAATGGCCCGCGAAGGCGCGATCAATGTGGTGGACGAAAACACCGTCAAGCTGGTACTTTCGGCCCCCGACATCTCGGTGATTGTCGGCATGGCAGATTACCCGGCATCCGTTGTCCACAGTTCGTACGATGGCGGCGATCCGTCGGCCAATCCGATCGGCACCGGGGCCTATCTGCCGGAAAGCAACGAAGTTGGCGTCAAGCAGGTTCTGGTTCTGAATGCCGACCACACCTGGTGGGGTACCGAGGTCTATGGCGGCCCGTATCTCGACCGGATCGAATACATCGATTACGGCACCGATCCGGCGGCCTTTCTTGCCGCCGCCGACTCGGGTGAAATCGACGCGCTGTATCAAACCTTTGCGGATTACGTCGAAATCATGGACGGTTTGGGCTGGGCAAAGACCGAGGCCGTCACCGCGGCCACGATCGCGATCCGGTTCAACCAGCAGCAGCCGCCCTACGACAACGTCGAGGTCCGCAAGGCCATGCAGATGGCGGTCGATAACGCCGTTGTTTTGGAACTCGGCTACAACGGTCTGGGTACGGTGGCGGAAAACCATCACGTCAGCCCAATCCACCCGGAATATGCCGAGCTGGAACCGCTGGTCATCGATCCGGCTGCCGCCAAGGCCGCACTGGACGCCGCCGGTCACGGCGATACCGAGTTCGAACTGATCTCGATCGACGACAGCTGGCAATCGAACAGCTGCGATGCCGCCGCCGCGCAGATGCGTGACGCCGGGATCAACGTCAAGCGGACGATCCTGCCCGGCTCGACGTTCTGGAACGACTGGACCAAATACCCGTTCTCGGCCACCGAGTGGAACATGCGCCCGTTGGGCGTTCAGGTTCTGGCGCTGGCCTATGTTTCGGGTGCGGCCTGGAACGAGACCGCGTTTGCAAACCCAGAATTCGACGCCCTTCTGGCTGAAGCGATGTCGATTTCGGACGCAGACGCACGCCGCGAGGTGATGGCCAAGATCGAGACCATCATGCGCGACGAAGGGGTTCTGATCCAGCCGTTCTGGCGCAGCCTTTACCGCCACACGACGGCGGCGGTGCAGGGTGCGGATATGCATCCGACGTTTGAACACCACCACTACAAGTGGTGGATGCAGGCCTGATCGACTGAAGCAATCTGTCATGGCGCGGCCCCCTGGGTTCGCGCCATGAAGACACTCAAGGACAAGCCGCAAGCGACGACAGGGACACGTGACGGGAACCAAGAGGGCATCAAAACGCCCCGAGTCCGCGTCACAACATAGGTGGAAAACCATGCTGCAATTTCTGCTGCGCCGGATCGGAACTATGCTTCTGACCGCGCTTTGCCTGACGTTCATCGTCTTTTCCCTGACCAATCTGTCGCCCAACCTTGAAAAGGTCGCAAAATCCGAACTGGGCGCGCGGATCACCGACGCCGAGGTCGAAAGCTGGCTGATCAAGAACGGCTATGGCGGTTCCATCGTCACCCGCTACGGCGAATGGCTGGGGGTGATCCCCGGCTGGACCTACACCGCCAACGACGGACGCATGACGGGGCGCTGCATCGACGGTAATGTCAGCGTTGAAGCCGCGGCAGAGGCCCGGACATTCTGCGGCATCTTTCAGGGCGACTGGGGCTTTTCCACCGTTTTCCGCCGCGACGTGACCGAGATTATCGGCCGTTCGCTGGCCCTGACCGGCAAGCTCATGCTGGCCGTCATGTTGGTCATGGTTCCCTCAGCCCTGTTGATCGGGGTGCTGGCGGGCATGAATGAGGGGTCGCGCACCGACCGCACCCTGTCCACCGCGTCGATCGTCACCACCGCGACGCCGGAATATGTGTCGGGCGTCGTGTTCATTGCGGTGTTCGCTTCGTCTGCCTTCGGCCTGAGATGGTTCAACGGATCGGCCACATCGGCGATGGACGATATCACATTCTCGAACTTTACCCTGCCGGTGCTGACCATCGCCCTTTATGGCATGGGCTATATCGCCCGGATGACCCGCGCCAGCATGACCGAAGTCATGACGGCGCAGTATATTCGCACCGCCCGTCTGAAAGGCGTGTCGTTCCCCAACATCGTGATGAAACACGCCCTGCGCAACGCCCTGATCGCCCCTTTCACCGTCATCATGCTGCAAATCCCGTGGCTGTTGAACGGTGTGGTCATCGTTGAAAGCCTGTTCAACTACAAAGGCTTTGGCTGGGTTCTGGTGCAGGCCGCCGGCAACAATGACATCGAACTGCTGCTCGGCGTGTCCGTTGTGTCAGTCTTTGTGGTGCTGTTTACGCAGCTGATTTCCGACGTCGGTTACGTCTTCCTGAACCCCCGCATCCGTATTTCCTGAAGAGAGAGCATCGCATGGAACCCCTTAGCTGGACCGGATCGCCCGGCGCTTTCCTTGACCCCGCCCTTGGGATCGCTGCCGCAATTTTCGCAGCTCTGATCGTGGCGCAACTGGTGATGGGTCTGTTCGCCGCCCCGGTGACGCTGCAATCGAACGCCGATGGCACGCTGATGGCGCGCGGCGGAATGTTGGGTGGCGTCGAATCGGGGATGCGCTGGATCGGGCTGCTGCTGGTGATTATTCTGGCGGCCTATATCGTCCTTGGCGTCGCCATGCCCTATGGGTCCACCGGGATCGTCGGGGCGATGGCCAAACAGTTCTGGCCGGTCTGGGCGGCACTGATCGTCACCTTTGCCCTGTCGATCCGGTTCAAAAGGCGTCTGGGCCTGTATGGCAAGCTGTTCGACAGCACCGTCGGCATGATCGGTTTCGCGCTGGTCATGTTCTGGGTGTTCACCGCGATCTTTACCGGCGTTTTCGATCTGATCGCGACGCATGATCCGATATCGCCCACATCGGGGATGAAAAACGCCCTGCCCGGCGAAGCCGTACCGGGTGCGACTGAAATGATCCCTGGGTCGCACTACATCCTTGGGGGCGACAATCTGGCCCGCGACAATTTCAGCCGGATGGTGGCCGGGTCGTGGATCGTGATGCAGATCGCGCCGCTGGCGACGGTGTTCGCCTTTCTGGTCGGCATCACCTTGGGCCTACCTGCGGGTTATTACGGCGGGCGGCTGGACACCTTCCTGTCGTTCCTCGCCAACCTGATCCTCGCCTTTCCGGTGATCCTGCTGTTCTATCTGCTGGTCACGCCCGAGATCGTACTGACCGGCATCCCAAGTTTCATGGCCGCAGTCCTGTTCATCTTTCCGATCATCTTTTTGACGGTTCTGCTGAATTCGCGATACCACACCCAGCCCAGCACCCGCACGCCGCTGTTGATCGGGGTGATCGCGGTGACGGGGATCATCTATCTGTCGCTGATTTCGCAAGCCGGCACCGCGTTGCATTTCCTGCCTCGCTGGCTCGACCTGTTCG
>JBBQHC010000093.1:0-11768 GCA_038323615.1 Rhodobacterales bacterium
CCTCAATCTCGACCCGCTGAACACCTTCAAAGAGCCGTCCCTGCGGCTGGATCTGAAAGAGCGCAGCGGGCCCATTATGATCATGGTCGATTATGAGATTGCTCAAGACGATGTGCCTGAGTTTCTGGCGGCGATGAACGCGCGCCGACGCGTCAGAATTCGCGACGGGGCGCAACAATGGGCACTGCTACGCGATCTGGAAAACCCAAATATTTGGACCGAAACCTATCATGTCCCCACTTGGGTTGAATATGTCCGTCACCATGAGCGGCGAACGCAGTCTGATGCCGGATCCTATGAGCGCCTTCTGAAACTGCATCGCGGCAAAGAGCCGCCCAAGGTGCATCGCATGATTGAACGGCAGACAATCTCACTTCGGGATGATACACCGCTAAGACCGGAGCCGACCAAGGTCGCGGAATAGCGACTTCTACGTTGGGTTAAGTCAGCCGCTGCGCAGAACGGGCAGCGGGGGGTGGTCACCATGACCTTGACCGAAGCGGATCGGCACCATCCGCGGCTCAGGCGACCTTGGTCATCTGGCATAGGCCGGTTAACACGTCGGCGGCAATCTCGAAGGACCGGACCCGCGCTGCGTGATCGTGGATCATGCCCGTCACCATGAGTTCGTCAGGCCGATACGTGTCGATGAGTGCCGCCAACTGCGCCTTGATGGTCGCCCGCGATCCGGTCGCCGAACACGACAGAGCATGATCGACCTGCGTCCTCACCGACGCCGGCGCCTGGCGGGTAAGATCGTCCGTCGGATAAGGCAATTTGCCCGGTTTCCCGGTTCGCATCCTCGAAAACGCGAGGATCTGGGACGAGCGCAGATACGCGGCTTCAGAGTCGGTTTGCGCTGCACAGACCCCCGCCGCCATCATCGCATACGGCTGTGCCAGCGCCTTCGAGGGGCGGAATGATGACCGGTAGATCGACAGCGCCTCTTTCAGCATATCAGGGGCAAAATGTGAGGCAAACGCGTAGGGCAGGCCCAGATAGGCCGCCAGTTGCGCGCCATAGAGGCTCGAGCCCAGGATCCAGACCGGCACATGCGTGCCAGCCCCTGGAATGGCCCGAACGGGGGCACCGTCCGGCATATCGCCCAAATACGCAATCAGTTCCTGCACATCTTGGGGAAAGCTGTCCTCGGGGGCCATGTGCCGACGCAGGGCGCGGGCAGTGGCCATATCCGTTCCGGGTGCTCGGCCAAGGCCAAGATCGATCCGGTCTGGGTAAAGCGTTGCAAGCGTGCCGAACTGCTCTGCCACAACGAGGGGCGCATGATTGGGAAGCATGATCCCACCGGCACCGATGCGCATTGTCTGCGTCGCCGCAGCGACGTGGCCGATGACGACCGCGGTCGCGGCACTCGCGATGCCGGGCATGTTGTGATGTTCGGCCAGCCAGAAGCGATAGTATCCCGCCTTTTCCGCGGCCTGCGCAAGTGCGACCGTATTGGACAGCGCATCGGCCGCGGTCTTGCCTTCCGGTATCGGCGATAGATCGAGTAGTGAGAATTTTTGCATCGTGTGACCCTTCATCTCGACAGTTAGTCATGGCAGGCCAATACGCCAAGGTTGTGTGGGGTCACGATCACGCAGAATGATCTCGGGCGACCGAGCCTGCGCGCGTCGATCGTGATGGAGTCAATGACCACGCCAATTACACGATGGGCTTTACTGTAGATGCAGTTGGACGATCTGCGTCTGCCAATGGCACCGCCACGGCCACCGAGCGAGGTCCATGCGGCCATCTGGCCGAAGGAGCCGGGTCGGGGGCAGGCAGGGTGCCGATGCTTTCCTAGATCAGCGACACGGCGCAGGCAACGGCAGTGACGCGCATGGCTGAATGCGCCGATACCGTGATGCCTGAGGTCGTTGGAAGTGAGCCGAAAAAGCGAAAGTGCCTCAAGGATAATGCAAAGATGCAAAGCAAACTGTTCAAGGATGCAATTATTCCCAAAATAGCCCCTATAGGTCGTAGTTCGGCAGTTTCGCAATCGCTTTGGCCTTTGTCGCGATCGTCACGTCACCATAGGCATCACCGGCGGTTGTGGATGCGTGGCCGGTCAGGGCATCTAGCACGCGGTCTTGAATGCCAGCTTCCCGCCCTACGGTCTTGAAGCGGTGCCGCCAGCCGTGATTTGGCGCGACCGATGCGACGGTTAGATCATTCGCGTGCATCCATTTGCCGACATACGCCGCGACGGTCCTAGCGGCCCTGACCGGGCTTCGGCCTGTTTGTGCGATGTAGAACAACGGCCCGTCAGATTGATCGACAAAATCACGAAAGCCCATGTCGATAAGTTGCGAGTGAACCGGCACATCACGATAAAGACCTGTCTTGACGGTTCCGGCGTCCGGACTGATCCGCATGACATAGACGCCGCTTTCATCCCGAAAATCCTGTTTCCGCAGTTGCGTGATTTCGACAACCCTAGCGCCGCTAAAGGCACAAAGTAGCGAGGTCCAACGCTTTGCGGCGATTGTCAGGGGTGCCTCTTGAACGTGTGCAAAGTCATGCACCGGCGGCACATAAACCTTAGCAGCAGCTAGGATGTGCGTGGCCTCGGTCAGCGTGTAACCTTTCTCACGGTTGCGGACCTTCTTAGGCACCTCTTGCCGGACGTTCGCGGCGACGTTAATTTCGAGCCGGTCATTCGTCACGGCCCATTGCAAGATTGTGCGCACACTGGCCAGATAAACGTCTGAAACGGTCTTAGGAGCCAGTTTCGTCATTAGGGCATCACGCCAGCCGCGTAGATCGGCCTTGGTCAGCTTTTGCGCATCATCGTGGCCAATGTGCTTAATCAGGCTGTCAATCACCGGCAACCATCGGCGATTCGCCTCGGTGCCTTTGCCGACCAAACTGCGGCTTGCGATGTAGTCAGCGAACAACCGGCGCAACTTGACCGGCGGTAGTTCCATCGTTTCGACTGGCGGGGTGGTGAGGTGAGGCAATGCAGGTTGCCCTGCCCAGTCGCCATCGTTGCGCTCAGCAGTGCGTGCCAATGCCTCATACTCTGAAAGCGATATCGCAATCGCAAGTTCGCGCCATTCCGGCGTGCCATACTCGGCAGACGTGTTGCCCAATGTGCGATAGCGTTCAATGCGACGGCCAATAAGTTGGCGCAGTTCATCATCGTCAAGTTTGCCGGAACGGGCATCCCTGAGGCGTTCGGCAAACTGGTCGTCTATGCCCATGTTCGCATAGCGCGGATCAGTGTTGCGGATCAGTTCATCAAAGCTAAGCCGTTCGGCATAATTCACCGCTGCGATTTCCTTGGGCATCAAAGGGTATCGTGCGACGTGACGAATGGCGGTTTGGGGATGCGCCTTGCGCTCGGCCTGTCCGATCTGGTGCTGTAGTTCCGCGACGGCACCGGGCAGCAGCTTAAGTGCCGTCCTGTAGTCCGGTCCAAGGGGCGTGCGCAGTTCAGTTTTGTCGCCAAGTATCTTTCTGAGGTCTGCCGGAACGACAAGGCGGGCAAAATACCGTCCGTTGCGGTTCAACAGGTAGCGCACTTTTCCAGCCATGTCCGGGGTCCGTTTGTAACATATTTTGTAACAACAAAACGGCCAGAACCCCTTATTGTCAAGGATTTCCAGTAAAATAAGGGAAAAAGATGGTGCTGTGAGAGAGGATTGAACTCTCGACCTCACCCTTACCAAGGGTGTGCTCTACCACTGAGCTACCACAGCACGTCTGCGGGGCCAATTAGCGGGAACCGCTTGATCGTGCAAGCCCTGACTGGACGGTTTTTGCCGTGGCTGCTAACAGGGCGGGCATGGAGCAGAAATCAGGTGACAAAGGGGCCGCAAAGACCCCGCCGACCCGCGAGGATCGGCTGAAAGCGGCCTTGAAGGCCAATATGGCCAAGCGCAAGGCGCAGGCGCGGTCGCGGGCAGATGCCGCCGACACCAAGAACAACAAGAAAGACTAATACATGGATTCCATCGTCGTCACCGGCGGCCAGCCGCTCAAGGGTCAGATCCACATCGCCGGGGCCAAGAACGCGGCGCTGGCCCTGATGCCGGCCACGCTGCTGTCCGAAGAACCGCTGACCTTGACCAACACGCCCCGCCTGTCGGATATCGCGACGATGACGCAACTGCTGCAATCGCTGGGGGCGGAAATCATCGCCCTGCAGGACGGCAAGGTGCAGGCGATGTCGTGTCACGGCAAGGTATCGTCGCACGCCGACTATGACATCGTGCGCAAGATGCGGGCCTCGAACCTAGTTTTGGGGCCGCTTTTGGCGCGCGAGGGGCATGCCGTTGTGTCGCTTCCGGGCGGTTGCGCGATTGGCGCCCGGCCGATGGACCTGCATATTCACGGGCTCGAGGCGATGGGGGCCAAGATCGATCTGAAAGACGGCTATCTGCATGCCAAGGCCAAGGGCGGTCGGTTGAAGGGGGCGGTCATCGACTTTGACTTTGCCTCGGTGGGGGCGACCGAAAATATCATGATGGCCGCGACACTGGCCAAGGGTACGACGGTGATCAACAATGCGGCCCGCGAGCCCGAAATCGTCGATCTGGCGACCTGCCTGCGCAAGATGGGCGCCCAGATCGAGGGCGAAGGGACATCGACCATCACCGTGCAGGGTGTCGATCGGCTTGGTGGTGCGACGCACCGCGTCGTGACTGACCGGATCGAACTGGGCACCTACATGCTGGCCCCGGTGATCGCCGGGGGCGAGGTGGAATGCATCGGCGGGCGGCTGGATCTGGTCGGGGCCTTTGCCGAAAAGCTGGACGCGGCGGGGGTGTCGATCAGCGAGACGGACGCCGGGTTGAAGGTCAAGCTGAAAGGCGACCGCCCCAAGGCCGTCGACGTCATCACCCAGCCGTTTCCCGGCTTTCCGACCGATTTGCAGGCGCAGATGATGGCGATGCTGTGCTGCGCTGACGGGGTTTCGGTGCTGGAGGAAAAGATCTTTGAGAACCGGTTTATGCACGCCCCGGAACTGATCCGCATGGGCGCCGAGATCGAGGTGCATGGCGGCACCGCAACCGTGAAGGGCGTCAAGCGGATGAAGGGTGCGCCGGTGATGGCGACCGATCTGCGGGCGTCCGTATCGTTGATCCTTGCCGGATTGGCGGCGCACGGGGAAACCCAGGTGAACCGGGTTTACCACCTTGATCGCGGCTATGAACATGTCGAGGACAAGCTGCGCGGCGTCGGGGCCAAGATCAAGCGGGTGCCGGGCCAATGACCGATGCAAGGTTCGAGGATGGCGGTGACGGCCCGCTGCGGCTCAAGGCGCTGGACGCCGATGATCTGACAGTGCTGTCGGCGCTGGTGCAGGATGCGGTGTTTCCGGCTTCCGAGATGATCTGGACCCGCAAGGATCGTCGGTTTGCGCTGTTGCTGAACAGATTTCGCTGGGAAGACGCGGATCGCGCCGAAACCCGTGCCCGCCCGGTCGAACGGGTGCAGTCGGTGCTGCTGGTCGAGGATGTGATGCGCGTGCAGTCGCAGGGCGTGGCGCGGGGCAACGCCGACACGGTGCTGTCGTTATTGTCGGTCAGTTTCGAGGCGGGCGCGGACGGGACGGGCCGGGTGGTGCTGACGCTGGCAGGCGACGGCGCGGTATCGCTGGAGGTCGAGGCCCTCGAGGTCGTGCTGAAGGATGTGACGCGCCCCTATGTAGCCCCGTCGCGCCGGATGCCGGGGCATCCCGATTAAGGGGTTGCACCGGGCCTGCGGCCCGCCGTGGTGCGCTTGGCGCGAGAGTAATTGAGGCCGAGAGAAGCAGTGGCGTGGCGCATTGAAGGCCGGGCCATCGGCGGTTATGTCGGGGCGTCAGGGAGTTTTCGATGCCGCAGTTTCTGTCCACAACCGACCCGGATTTCGAGGCCCGCTTTGTCGCCCTGCTGGGGGCCAAGCGCGAGGATAGCCCGGATGTCGATGCCGTCGTCGCCGCGATCATCGCCGACGTGCGCAGCCGCGGCGATGCCGCTGTCATCGAGATGACAGCGCGGTTCGACCGGCTGAACCTGTCCCCGGAAACGATGCGCTTTTCCGCCGCCGAGATCGACTCCGCCTGCGCCGCTGTGTCGTCCGAGGACGCCGCCGCGCTGGAACTGGCGGCAACGAGGATCCGCGCCTATCACGCCCGTCAGATGCCTGCCGATGCGCAGTGGACCGACGATGTCGGCGCGACCCTTGGCTGGCGCTGGACCCCGATTGCGGCGGCGGGGCTTTATGTGCCGGGGGGGCTGGCGACCTATCCGTCGTCGGTTCTGATGAATGCGATCCCGGCCAAGGTGGCGGGGGTGGATCGTCTGGCGATGGTGGTCCCGACTCCCGATGGGGTGTGCAATCCGCTGGTTTTGCTGGCCGCCCGGATTGCAGGCGTCGACGAGATTTACCGCGTCGGGGGCGCGCAGGCCATCGCGGCGCTGGCCTATGGCACCGCCACTATCGCGGCTGTGGATAAGATCACCGGCCCCGGCAATGCCTATGTCGCAGCGGCCAAGCGGCGGGTGTTTGGCAAGGTCGGCATCGACATGATCGCCGGACCGTCCGAAATTCTGGTGATTGCAGACAAGGACAATGACCCGGACTGGATCGCGCTTGACCTGCTAAGTCAGGCCGAACACGACGCGAGCGCGCAGAGCATCCTGATTACTGACGATGCCGGCTTTGGACGGGACGTGGCGGCGGCGGTTGACAAGCGGTTGGAAACCCTGGAGCGACGCGCGATTGCAGGCGCCAGCTGGCGTGACTTCGGGGCGGTGATCACGGTCACCGACATGGCGCAGGCGGTGGCCCTGTCGGACCGGATTGCGCCGGAGCATTTGGAGCTTTGCGTGGCCGACGCCGAAACGCTGGCGCGGCAGGTCCACCACGCAGGGGCGATCTTTATCGGCGGCTGGACCCCCGAGGCGATCGGCGATTACATCGGCGGCCCCAACCACGTGCTGCCCACGGCGCGGTCGGCGCGGTTTTCGTCCGGCCTGTCGGTGCTGGATTTCGTCAAACGCACGACGCTGGCGCAGATGACCCCCGGTGCCTTGCGCGCCATCGGCCCGTCCGCAGCGCGGCTGGCTGCGTCCGAAGGCCTGCAGGCCCACGGCCTGTCGGTGCTTGCGCGCCTTGACCGCCTGAACCAAGGTTAACCCATGACCCGTATATCCCAGATCACCCTTGACGACGCCAACCTGCCGCCGCCGACGCCCGAGATCGAGCAGGAACGCAAGGTGGCGATGTTCGATCTACTCGAAGATAACGCATTCGCCCTGCCGCCGCGCGACGGCAAAGCGGTGCTGGACGGCCCCTATCATCTGGCGCTGTCGATCCGCGAACGCCGTCTGGTCTTTGAAATCGCGACCGAAACCGCCGAGCCGGCGGGCGAATTTCATCTGTCGCTGGGGCCGTTCCGGCAGGTCGTCAAAGACTATTTCCAGATCTGCGAAAGCTATTTCAGTGCGGTGAAAACCCTGCCCCCCAGCCAGATCGAAACCATCGACATGGCCCGGCGCGGCATCCACAACGAAGGCGCGCGCATTCTGCAGGAACGGCTGGAGGGCAAGGCCGCCGTCGACACTGACACTGCCCGCCGCCTGTTCACGCTGATCTGCGTGCTGCATTTCGGGGGCTGACAGGGGTGGAGCCTTCCAAGATATTTCCGCCGCTGCCGCAATCGGTGCTGTTTTGCTGCGACCACAACGCAGTCCGATCCCCGATGGCCGAAGGGATCATGAAAAAGCTTTATGGCACCGAGGCTTACATTCAATCTGTCGGCGTCCATAACGACCTTGAGATCGACGGTTTCGCGATCACCGTCTGCGCCGAGATCGGCGTCGAGCTGTCACGCCATCGTTCGCGCAGTTTCGATGTCATGGAAAACTGGGGCGACGATCTGTCGTCGTTCGATCTTGTGTTGGCGCTATCGCCGGCGAGCCAACGGCGCGCGCTTGACCTGACCCAGTTCTATCATATCGACGTGGAATACTGGCCGATCCTTGACCCGACCGGCCTTGGCGAAGGGCGCGACACCCGGCTGGCCAGTTATCGGTTGACCCGCGATCAGATCATGACCCGCCTCATCGACCGCTGGGGCCCAAGCCGGATGGAGAACCCATGAAAATTGCCGCCGCCGCCTATCGCCCCGAATGGCACCCTGACTGGGCTGCGATGGCGGCCAAGCTGGATGCCTGGGTCGCCGATGCCGCCGGGCAGGGGGCCGCATTGCTGATTTTCCCCGAATACGGCGGGATCGAGTCGACCTTGATCGGCCCGCCGCAGGTTGAAACCGATCCGCTGGTCTGGCGCGACCGGATGGTCGCTGTTGCGGACGATTGGCGCGATCTGCATGTCGGGCTGGCCCGCAAATATGGCGTCCACATCCTTGCCGGAAGCCTGAACACGCAAGCCAGCCAAGGGATCGTCAACCGCGCCTTTTTCTGCGCTCCGGATGGCCATGTCGCGCATCAGGACAAGCTGATCATGACGCCCTACGAGCGGATCCAAATGCAACTGGCGGTCGGCACCCGGATAAATGCGTTTGACACTGACCTTGGCCGGATCGGCGTGCTGATCTGCTATGACAGCGAATTTCCCTTGCAGGCCAGGGTGTTGGTGGAGTCGGGGGCGACAATGATCCTGGTCCCCAGCGCCACCAGTTTCCCCGCCGGATATACTCGCGTCAGCCAGTCTTGCCGGGCCCGCGCGATCGAGGGGCAATGTCTGATGATCCAGTCGCCGGTCCTCGGCCCGGTACCGGGCTGCGAGATCGTCGATACCGATGTCGGCGCCGCCGGTTTCTTTTGCCCGCCCGATTATGGCCTGCCCGACGACGGGATCATCGCGCTGGGGCCGATGAATGCGCCGGGCTGGGTGATCGCCGATGTCGATCCCGCAGCCATCGCGGCACCACGCAAATCGGGGCAGGTCGGCAATTATGCGCACTGGGCCGAACAGGATCACCGGGTGGCCAGCGTTACCCCTGTAAGGTTGACCGATTAGCCCTTGAAAAACCCGAATGACGGGCGCATCTAGGCGCGGTCCGCGATATTGGGCGGATGGATACAACTGGAGATCACATGGCCAAGGAAGAACTGCTCGAATTTCCCGGCGTCGTCAAGGAACTCCTGCCGAATGCGACGTTTCGGGTCGAGCTGGAAAACGGCCACGAGATCATCGCCCATACGGCAGGAAAACTGCGCAAGAACCGGATCCGGGTTCTGGCGGGCGACAAGGTGCAGGTCGAAATGACCCCCTACGATCTGACCAAGGGTCGGATCAACTATCGATTCAGATGAGTGCTGGCCCGGTTGATCCGGGTCTGCGCCTGATCCTCGGGTCCGCCTCGCCGCGCAGGCTGGAGCTGTTGGCGCAGATCGGCGTCGTGCCGTTCGCGGTGCGCCCCGCCGATATCGACGAGGATGCGCGCAAGGCCGAACTGCCGCGCGACTACGTGCGCCGGATCGCCGCCGAAAAACTTGCGGCGGTGGCGGTGGGCGCGGGCGAGGTTGTGCTGTGCGCCGATACCACCGTGGCGTTGGGTCGGCGGATCATGGGCAAGCCCGCGAATGCCGGAGAGGCCGCGGCGTTTCTGCATTTGCTGTCCGGGCGCAGGCACCGCGTCATCACCGCGGTCGCGGTCAAGACGGCAGATCGGGCGTGGTACAAGGACGTGATGACGACCGTGCATTTCAAACGCTTGTCCGACCCCGAAATCAACGCCTATCTTGCCACCAACGACTGGCAGGGCAAAGCCGGCGGCTATGCGATCCAAGGCCCGGCGGGGGCGTTTATTCCTGCCGTCAACGGATCAGTCACCGGCGTGATTGGCCTGCCACTGGCGGAAACGGCAGGCCTTCTAATCGCTGCCGGCTACCCGGTTTACGGAGAACGCGCATGAAAGGCTGGACCATCCTGCTGGATCATATCGACGGGCGCGAGGCGGCGGCGATGCTGGCCGAGGGGCGGCTGGACGATCTTCTGATCGACGATCCTGACATGCCCCGCCCCGGTGCGATTTTTCGCGCGATCTGTGATCGGCCCTTGAAAGGGCAGGGCGGGATGATGCTGCGCCTGCCCGACGGCGACACCGGATTTTTGCGGGCGGGCAAGGGGTTGCGCCCCGGCCAGCCGCTGCTGGTCCAGGTGACGGGCTACGCCGAGGGGGGCAAGGCGGTGCCGGTCACCGACCGCGTGCTGTTCAAGAGCCGCTATGCCATCGTCACCCCCGGCGCGCCGGGGATTAACGTCAGCCGCGCCATCACCGAAGACGATGAACGCGACCGCCTGCTGGGGATCGCGGCAGGGGTCGAAACCGGCGATTTCGGGTTGATCCTGCGGTCGTCCTGCCTGGGTGCCGGGGCCGACGACATTGCCGACGACATCGCCGCAATGGCCGACCTTGCCACCGCCGTTCTGGCCGATGCGGAAGGGGCCGATCCCGAAGCCCTGACCGAAGGCGACGGACCGCATGGCGTGGCGTGGCGCGAATGGACCGGACGCGCCAATGTGGTGACCGATCCGGGCTGTTTCGCGGCGCATGGTGTGCTGGACCAGATCGCCGGGTTGGGCGACCCCAAGGTGGAGCTGGGTGAGGGCACGATGTATGTCGAACCGACCCGCGCCCTGATCGCGGTCGATGTGAACACCGGCGGCGATACCTCGCCTGCGGCTGCGCTCAAGGCCAATCTGGCGGCCTGTCGCGCCTTGCCCCGTGCGTTGCGATTGCGTGGGCTGGGGGGGCAGATCAGCGTCGATTTCGCGCCGATGTCCAAGGCGCACCGCAAACAGGTGGAACAGTCGCTGCGGGCCTGCTTTCGGACCGATGGCATCGAAACATCACTGGTCGGCTGGACCCCGATGGGGCTGTTCGAACTGCAACGCAAACGCGAACGCCTGCCTTTGGCCAGCACGATCAAGGGGTTAGCCCTGTGACCTGCCCGATCTGCAACCGTCCGACAATAGCCGATTATCGCCCGTTTTGCAGCAAACGCTGCGCCGACGTGGACCTTGGCAAGTGGCTGACCGGGTCTTATGCGATCCCGGCAAACGGCCCCGACGATGCAGGCGAGCTGGAACAGGAAATCGCCAAGGTGCCGGAAAAACCGCATTAGGCAAGCCGCGGCCAAAAGGCACTGGACACCCCCCGAACCGTCGCCTAAAAGCCCGATACCCGACGGTCAGGCCAGCGCGCCCCCGTCCCGGTGCCTGGGTAGCTCAGGGGTAGAGCAGTGGATTGAAAATCCTCGTGTCGGTGGTTCGATTCCGCCCCTAGGCACCACTTAAACATCAGAAATATATATCTAAAACTGAAGCCAATTTTGGCGATGCTCTGAAGTGGTCCGTATTGGGCTACAGCTGGGCTACATTTCCTATCTGGTAGCCCGCCAGGTCAAACAGCTGCGATTTGGTGTAGGAACCGATGACATCACTCGGTGGGCGGTTGCAAATTCGGGTGCCAAATTCGTTTCAAATAAAGAATCCTCTTGACTTACGATTGGTATTACTACGTTATAGTAATAACAGGAGGACGACCGATGACAAACCTAAACCCAAATGCAGAAGCGCAGCGGCGGTGGCGTGCCAAACAGAAGCAGAAGCGCGTCGAGGCCCTCAAGCAGCCTGACCAAGGCCAGAGCGATGACCTCTACCGGCAGC
Organism: Rhodobacterales bacterium; assembly: GCA_038323615.1. Taxonomy (GTDB): domain Bacteria; phylum Pseudomonadota; class Alphaproteobacteria; order Rhodobacterales; family Rhodobacteraceae; genus JBBKXP01. The sequence goes on from JBBQHC010000093.1 coordinate 11,635, forward strand.
CCTTCTTCGAAAGCAAAGAGCTTGATCTGGACTGGTTCAACTTTGTCCTGCCGCTCGACCTTGCTGGGATGGAGCCCCCCAATTTCGATGACGATAGCGGCCCCAAATCTAAGACCGGAGACCATGAGAGAGCC
>JBBQHC010000094.1:0-11658 GCA_038323615.1 Rhodobacterales bacterium
CTTGGACGAAAAGTCAAGGAGATGCAGCAAAATACCGCATGATATCAGATAGAAAAATAGACTTCTTCGGACCGCGTTGGACTCGGTGGGACACAAGAAGTCACAGACATCTAAACAGCAGGTTCGGGGTTCGAGTCCTCGTGGGATCGCCACAAGATCAGTAGTGTCCGGGTCCGCTTTCGTGTCCTTGCCTAGAAACTGTTTCCATGCACGCAACAGTTGATCTATCGGCGTCGCCGCACAGATAGATCGGTCTAATGCCATGCCCGTTGAGGTAATCGCCCCCTTTTGCAGAGGAGGTTTGCCACAAGTGGCGCAATTCAGGCAATTTTTCTTGTGAAAATGATCTTTTCAGAACATGGTCGTTAATTATTGGACGACCGATGACGACTTGCCGTCATCTTTTTGACGACCTTCGCCCATGGCGGGATGCGAAATGTTGAATGTGCCCATCTACCGGTTATTGGTGTTCGTCGTTGGCCTTTTTGCCGCGCTGCTTGTCACTGATTGCGACTTTGACGATGACAGCTGCATTCAGCAGCAGGCAGTGATCTCTGATCTCAAAATCGTAACTCCTCCGGTGGCTGATGACGAAGATGTGCCTGACCCGCACCAACATGCCGTCAATCTTGATGTGTTCTGGGTGACGGCTGACCTGGTTCTCCCGGCGTCCGCTTCACATTTCTTGCTCCTTTGGCCACCGCGCGACGACAGACCGGACCTGCTTGCGCCTGATCCGCCGGATTCACCACCGATCATCTGATTTCTCAGACGGGGCACGCTGTGCCCGGTCCGCCTATTTCGTGCCCTTTGCGAAACAGCAGCCGAAGAGAAATCAGAATGACAAAACATCAGACTCTGGAACAAAACAGTTCGTTCGCGCCGGCCAACCACATGAAGGTTGTGCTGTTGGCCGGGGGTTACGGAACCCGCATCTCGGAAGAGACGGGCGAGCGACCCAAACCGATGGTCGAAATCGGCGGCCGTCCGATCCTTTGGCACATCATGACCAAATTCGGTCTGCATGGGCTGCACAATTTCTACATCGCCTGCGGTTACAAGGGCGAATATATCAAGCGGTGGTTTGCGGAATATCATTATCTGAACGCCGACGTGTCGGTGTCGCTGGGTGATGGCGAACGTTCGATCAGCAACCGCGATGCCCCCGACTGGCAGGTCAGTTGTCTGGACACGGGCATCGATACGATGACCGGAGGGCGCCTGCAGCGGATGGCGAAACCGCTGTCAGAGGGCACATTCATGTGCACCTACGGTGACGGGCTATGCGATGTCGATATCGATGCCCTGCTCGCCTTTCATCGGTCGCATGGCAAGCTGGCGACCGTGACGGCGGTGCATCCACCCGCCCGATTTGGCCTGCTCGACCTCGACGAAGACCGGGTGGCGCAGTTTTCAGAGAAGCGCCAGACAGGCACCGACTGGATCAATGGCGGCTATTTCGTTTTCGAACCGGGGATTCTTGATTTCATCTCGGGGCCGACCTGTTCGCTGGAAAAAGACGTGCTTGAAAAGGTCGCGGCGCAGGACCAGATGCGGGCCTTTCGCCACCGCGGCTTTTTCCAGCCGATGGACACCTTGCGCGAAAAGAAACTGTTGGAAGAAATCTGGCAGCAGGGTGACGCGCCCTGGACGCATCGCGGTGCCGAATGACGCGACATTTTGACGGGTTTGACGGGCGTCGCGTTCTGGTCACCGGGCATACCGGGTTCAAGGGCGGCTGGCTGAGTCTGTGGTTGCAGAAACTTGGCGCCGACGTGACCGGCTTTGCGCTGGAGCCTGCCGCGCCCAGCCTTTTTGCGGCCGCAAAGGTCGGTGACGGCATGCGTTCGGTCATCGGCGATATCCGTGACAGAGATGCCCTCGACAAAGTTTTGCGTGCGGCCCGGCCCGAGATTATTTTTCATCTCGCGGCGCAGTCGCTGGTGCGTCGGTCTTACAATGATCCGGTGGCAACTTTTGCGACGAACGTCATGGGCACCGTCAATCTGCTGGATGCCGCCCGGCAGGTCGCGGATTTGCGGGCGATCATCAATGTGACCAGCGACAAGTGCTATGAGAACGACGGGCGTGGCCGGGCCTTTGTCGAGTCCGACCCGATGGGCGGGCACGACCCGTATTCGGCGTCAAAAGGTGCGGCCGAGATTGCCGCAACTGCAATGGCGCGATCGTTTCTTGCCGGTTCCGGTATCGCGGTCGCATCGGTGCGCGCTGGCAATGTCGTCGGTGGCGGCGACTGGTCAGACGACCGGATCATCCCCGATATCGTGCGCGCGGCAATGTCTGACCGCGCGGTCGTCATCCGTCAACCGGACGCCGTTCGCCCCTGGCAACATGTTCTCGAGCCGCTGCGCGGCTATCTGATGCTGGCCGACCGGCTGATGACCGATGGCGCAACCTATTCCGGCGGCTGGAATTTCGGACCCGGCCCCGGTGCCACCGTCAGTGTCAGGCAAATCGTCGCGGCGATGGCAGATCGTTGGCCTGCCGTGACAGCCGATTTTGCCGCAAATCCCGACGGTCCGCACGAGGCGCCGGTGCTGCGCCTTGACTGCGCCAAAGCCCGGACCCGCTTGGGCTGGGTGCCGCAACTGGACCTCGTGGCAACGCTTGATCTGACGGCAGACTGGTATGCCACCTACGCGCGTAACCCTGCCGATGCGCAACGTCTGACTCAGGCGCAGATCGCGGATTATTCATCAAAACTCACCTCTCAAACGAAAGACATGGCACTATGAAACCACATGCGCATCCGGCAATCCGCGTGCCCTATGGCCGCACCGTCCACGGCGAGGCCGAAATCGCTGCGGTGACCGAGGTCCTGCGCACATCGACCCAGATGGGCAAGAATGTGCGGGAATTTCAGTCCAAAGTCGCGGCACGTTTCCAAAAGAAGCATGGCATCATGGTCAATTCGGGATCGAGCGCCAACTATCTCGCCGTCGAACTTTTAAATCTGCAGGCGGGGTCCGAGGTCATCACTCCCGCACTGACCTTCGCGACAACCGTTGCACCTTTGGTCAAAAACAACCTGATCCCGGTTTTCGTCGACGTCGAGCCCGACACCTTCAACATCGATGTCGGACAGATCGAGGCCGCAATTTCGGCCAAGACGACCGCGATCATGGTGCCGTCGCTGATCGGCAACCTGCCCGACTGGGAGGCAATCGCCGATATCGCCCGGCGGCATGGGCTGAAAGTCATCGAGGACAGCGCCGACACGCTGGGTGCCACGTTGCGCGGCAAAAGCACGGGGATCTATTCCGACATTTCCACCACAAGCTTTTACGGCAGCCATGTCATCAACTGCGCCGGGAACGGCGGCATGATCTGCGTCAACGACGACTCCATCCTCAAAGAGGCATTGCTGCTGCGAAGCTGGGGCCGGGATTCGTCCCTGTTCAGCGATTCCGAAAGCATCGAAAACCGTTTCAACGTCGAACTTGAAGGAATTCCCTATGACGCGAAATTCGTCTTTTCGCGGATTGGTTACAATCTTGAACCGTCAGAGGTAGGTGCGGCCTTTGGTCTGGTTCAGCTTGGTCGGCTGGAAGATAATATCGACATCCGGATCGCGCGGTTCGCGCAGCAAAAGGCGTTCTTCAGCGAGTATCAGGATTGGTTCATGATGCCCCGCGAATTGGCCGACGTGCGCACCGGCTGGCTGGCGTTTCCAATGATCGTCCGCGACGATGCGCCGTTCAAACGACGTGAACTTCAGATTTTTCTGGAACAGGCCGGCATTCAGACCCGCACCGTCTTTACTGGCAACATCCTGCGCCAGCCGGGATTCAAGAACATCCCCCGGCGCGAGTTGGCGGGCGGATATCCAAATGCCGACCGGGTCATGCGGGGCGGCATGTTGATGGCCTGCCACCACGGCCTAGTTCCCGAAGATCTTGCCTATGTTCATGACCAATTCCGTGCATTTGCCAAGGGATATTGACTGATGCGGATCGCATTCAACGGTCAGCGGCTTGCCGGACAGCGCTTTGGCGTTGGCCGGTATATCGAATATCTGCTGCACCATTGGAACGACATGCTGCCGCCCGAGGATACGCTGACGGTGTTCACCCGGCAGCCGCTGGAAGATGGGCCGGGGGAATTCGGGGCACGGGTCAAGGCAAGTCTTCTGGCCTATGCGGGGTCCGGTATTCCGTGGGAAAACATGCATCTGCGACGTGCCGCGGCACAACACGACGTCTTGTTCTGCCCGGCCTATACCGTGCCGATCTTCTACCGCGGCCCGTTGGTCGTCGCGACCCACAGCGTCAACGAGACAAATTCCGCGGCCCACACATTTCGCTACCGGCAAACCTATTCGCGCATTTATCGGCATTCGGCGCGCATTGCTGACCGGGTTATCGTGCCTGCCCTGATGACCAAGCAGGCGGTGATCAGCTATTACGGCGTGCCCGAGTCGCGGGTCAGTATCGTGCATCAGGGGGCATCGGATGCATTTCGCCCGACTACCGATCCCGAGATCATCGCGCAAACCCGCAGGCGATTTTTTCCGGACGGCAGGCCCTATATCCTGTTCGTGGGCAGCGGGTCGCATCGCCGGAATATCCCGATGCTGATCGCCGCTTTTGCCCGCCTCAGGGCCGAGGGGTTTCCGCATGGTCTGGTGCTGTTCGGCCCCTACAAGGACGACACGCCGCTGCCGCCGTTGTTGGCAAAACTCGGGGTGACGGACGATGTCCACCAGACCCTTGGCAAACTGGAACGCCACAGCGACATCGTCCCCGTCTATGGCGCAGCGGATGTCTTTGTGCACCCGTCGGAAAACGAAGGTTGGTCGATGACGACGGTCGAAGCGATGGCGTGCGGCGTGCCTGTGATCGCCAGCAAACGGGGCGGGTTGGGCGAGGTGGCGGATGGGTACGCGCTGATGCTTGATCCGCCGAGTATCGACAGCCTGACGGAGGCATTGCGCCGGGTTCTTAGCGAGGACCGACTGCGCGACGATTTGCGACGCCGTTCGATCGAACGTGGCCGGCAATTACGGTGGGACGAAATAGCGCGTCAAACTTTGGATATCGTGCGCGACGTGGGTCGTGCCAGACAAAAGGACCTGAAATGACTGAATTGAACCAATGTCGTGCCTGCGACAGCAAAGACCTGTTCTGCTATCTGCCACTGGGCGATCACCCTGCCGCCAACGCCTTTGTGCGGGCAGAGAACGAAAACAGGCCCGACAGCCTTTATCCGCTGAACACGATTGCCTGTCTGTCGTGCGGATTGATTCAGGTGGCGGATCCGCTGCCGTCTGATTTTTATGTCGATTACGTTTACGTACCGTCGGGATCGACGACCATGCCGCTCCATTTCAGTGCCCTGGCCAAGAAATTCCGTTCTGAACTGGTGACCGGCGAGGGTCAGATCGTCATGGATATCGGCTGTAACGACGGGCTGTTGCTGGCCGCCTGCAAGGACGCCGGGATGGCGGTATTGGGGATTGATCCGTCGGCCAACATTGCCGAATTGGCCCGCGCCAAGGGGGTCGAGGTGTTCAACGAATATTTCACCGCTGAATCAGCTGCGCGGGTCCGCGACGCTTACGGTCCGGCGCAGGTCATTGTGACCACCAACACCTTCAACCATATCGACAATCTGCATGGGTTCATGGATGGCGTCGCGACGCTGCTGGCTGATGACGGCACCTTTGTCATCGAAGTACCGCAGGCGCTGACCTGCGTGACCCTGAACGAATTTGATACGGTTTATCACGAACATCTGTCGGTGTTCAGCGCCGCTTCGGTCGCGGCTTTGGGTAAACCGGTCGGCATGCAGATCGTCGATCTTGAGGAGTTGCCGATACACGGCGGGTCGATGCGGTTCTATCTTCGACGCGGCGGCACGCCCAAGCCAGTGGTCGCGGAATTCATGCAGCGTGAAATCGCGGCCAAGCTGTTTGAAAAGCAGACCTATGTCGATCATGCCGCCCGCGTCGCCGGCATCCGCGCCGAACTGATGGCGCTGCTTGAACGCCTCAAGTCCGAGGGCAAATCGATTGCCGGATACGGTGCGCCGGCCAAAGGCAACACGTTGCTGAACTATTATAGGATCGGCCCTGACACACTTGATTTCATCGCCGACCGAAATGCACTCAAACACGGTCGGCTGACGCCCGGAATGCGGATTCCTGTGGTTTCGGTGGACAGGATCGCCGCAGACAATCCCGATTACATGCTCATGCTGGCCTGGAATTTCCGCGACGAAATCCTGGCCCAACAGCAGGATTATCTGGATCGGGGCGGCAAATTCATCGTGCCGATTCCGCAGGTCGAGATCATCGGCAAGGGCGACTAGGTCTTGCCAGCGGCGCAGAACATTCTTGTCACCGGCGCGACGGGGTTTCTGGGGGCGCATCTGGTCGGTGCCCTTCGGCGCTCCGGTGACACTGTGATATCGCTCGCGCGTGCAGAGTCGGACCTGTCGCGACTGCGCCGCATCGGAAGCGATCATGCCCCCGCGATCTGTGCGCTTGAGGATCGCGCCGCACTGACCGCGCTGATCGCCCGCACCCAACCCGAAACCATTTTTCATCTGGCCGGCGATACGTCGGTGCGGCATTTCAGCGGCGACTGGCAGGCGGTCGACCGGGCGCAATCGGCAAATGTGGGCAATTCTCTCATCCTTCTGCGCGCGGCGATGGAATCCGGTGCGCCGGTCAAGCGGATCATCCGTACTGGCGGGCTCGAAGAATACGGCGACGGTCCCAAACCCGCCAGTGAAACGCAGGCAACGGCCCCGACATCGCCCTATTCGGCAAGCCAAGCCGCCGTCACCGGCTGGTTTTCCGCCTTGCAGCATCAGACGCAGATCATGCTGACGACCCTGCGGCCGGCCCTTGTCTACGGGCCCGGCCAAGGGGACGGTTTCCTGATTCCGGCGCTGATCGCGGCCCTGCTGCGAAAGGATGTGTTCGCAATGGGTGACGGTTTGCAGCGCCGTGATTTGCTTTACGTGGACGACATGATCGCGGCTTTCATGCTGACCCGGCATCGCGACGATCTGCGCGGCGCGGTGATCAACATTTCGTCCGGCAAAGCTGTGGCGATGCGGTCAGTGGCGCTCAAGATCGGCAGTCTTCTTGGCGCGACCGACCTACTGAAATTTGGCGCACTGCCGGGGCGTGCAATGGACCTCGACGAGGTATCGGGGTCGAACGCGCTGGCGCTGGCGCGTTTGGGTTGGGCACCGCAGGTGTTGCTTGACGAAGGTTTGCGCCGCACCATCGACGCATTGATGCGTGAACATCAGGCCACCGCGCCGGAACCCGGAAAATGAACATGCGTATTATGGATCACCTGATCGCGCTGTGGAAAACATCGCGTCTGCGCCTGACCCAGCGGATCCTGGCGCATCGCATCAGGGCGCGTCATCCCGACATGTTTTGCGATCCGTCGACGATCTGGGATTATGGCTATGCTGACATTGACGCTATCGAGATTGGCCGGAACGTCAGCGTCCGCGCATTTGCCGAAATCCTTGTCTATCGGGTGTCCCCGCGCAGCGCCGTCCCCGGCAAGCTGGTCCTGCGCGATGGCGCGGTTATCTCGACCGGGGTTCGCATCCGTGCGGCAGGGGGGCAGATTGAAATTGGCAAATACGCGGCGGTCGGCCAGAACTGCGTCGTTGTGGCGGCCAACCACAAGCCAGCCGCAGACGGAAGGATCATCGACACGATGTGGGACGAGGTCCGCACCGGGGTCATTCTGGGCAACGATGTCTGGGTCGGGGCAAATTGCACGTTGCTGGCCGGGTGTCGCATCGGTGACGGGGCAATCATCGCGGCCGGAAGCGTTGTTCGCGGCGAGGTGCCGGCGGGCGAATTGTGGGGTGGCGTGCCGGCTCGGCGACTACGCAGCAGCGTTGCCGACTCTGCCCTTTGAAGGCGTCGACGGATCGCGGGGCTGTCGCAATCGACCGTCATTTCCGTGCCGCCCTTGCACGAGGAGGCGTTTCTGACCGATGCCGCCGGTCGGCGCGGCAGGCAGGGGTTGGCAGGGGCGGATAGCGGGCCTAGATAAACACCGACCGTCCAGAAAGGGCCGCGCCGTGGATATCACCTTATTCCTGATCTTTCTGTTGGCCACCGTCGCCGCCGGCGCCACCGGCGCAATGTTTCCGACCGGCCCGTGGTACAAATCGCTGAACAAACCGACATGGGTGCCGTCCAACTGGGTGTTTCCAGTAGTCTGGACGTCGATTTATTTGTTGATTTCATTTGCCGGGGCGCGGGTTGCCGTGTTGGAAGGCAACGCCTATGCGATGGCGTTCTGGGGTGCGCAGATCGCCTTTAATACGCTTTGGACCCCGATCTTTTTCGGGCTGCGGCGGTTGCGCGGGTCGCTGCCTGTCATGGCCGGGCTGTGGATCGCGGTGGCGGGTGCGACGGTGACGCATTTCCAGCTGGATTTCTGGGCCGGGCTGGCCTTTGTGCCCTATCTGATCTGGGTTAGCATAGCGGCGGCGCTGAACGTGGAATTGGCGCGGCTGAACCCGGATCAAAAGCCCATCAAGATGTCGCAGATCTGACACCTGCGGCTTTTCGGGTATGACTTCAGTCTTTCCGCTTTAGCGCAATTTCGGCGGCCTGTCGGGGTCCATACCCGGTGCGGCGGGCGCGGCAGGGACCACCAGTTCAGGCAGGTCGAACCGCAGCCCGACCCGCGCCAACCGCCCGACGATCGGGTCGGCGCTGGGTAGAAACGTGACGTCCAGCACCCCGGCATCGATGCCTGAAAACACCAGCGCCTCGCCCACGGCGGCCGCCAGCGCGGTTTCGGCCCCCGGCAATGCCCCGACGAACCCCAGCATATGACCGCGCCCGCCGTCGCCGTATTTAACCCCGACCAGCCAGACCGCCTGCGCCAGACCGCCCGCTGCCGCCAGTTTGCGGTCAAGTGCCTGCAACAGCCCACCGGGCAGACCACGCGGCGCGAACACCTCGACCGGGCGGGCAGACATCATCGCCGGGCCTTGCGCCAGCGTTGCGGCCAGCCAGTCGACCGCATCAGGCGGGATCAGCATGGCACTGGGGGCGACGTCGGGATTCAGTGCGACCCCGATCCCCTGCCCCGCCAGCATCGCGGCCAATGCCCGCCCGGACATCCCCACAAAGGGCGCGGGCTTGCCGACGAATTCGGCCAGCCGCGCCTCGCGGTCAAACACCAGCGCGTAGGATATACCCTCTACGTCGAACAGGTCGGGCGACGCCCGGTCGTCGGTCGGCGCCGCCTCGAGCAGCAAAAACACTTCGCCGTCGGCCAGCCGTTCATAAAACCGCAGGCGGGCGGTGCCGTCGTCGGGGGCGGCCTCCATCGCGGCATGGGCCGCGTCCAGTTCAGTCTGCATCTGCCATCACCGTCGCGACACGCGCCCGCAACGCGGGCAGCACCTCGGCCTCAAACCAGGGATTGCGCCGGATCCACCCGGTATTGCGCCATGACGGATGCGGCAGGGCGAACACCTCTGGCGCATGGGCCCGCCAACTGCGCACGGTTTCAGTGACTCCGGTCTTGATCCCCAGATGCCAGCGATGGGCATGCGCCCCGACCAGCACCACCAGCCGGACCGCCTGCAAAAGATCCATCACCCGACTATGCCATGTCTGCGCGCAAATCGGCGGCGGCGGCAGGTCGGCCCCCTTGGCGTCATAGCCCGGAAAACAGAACGCCATCGGCACGATCGCCACACGGGCACGGTCATAGAACGCATCCGCCGACAGCCCAAGCCAGTCGCGCAGACGATCACCCGAGGGGTCCGAAAACGGCACCCCGCTTTGATGCACCCGCGCCCCCGGTGCCTGCCCCGCGATCAACAGCCGGGCGGTTGGCGCGAACCACGGCACTGGACGCGGCGCGTGGCCCGTTGCGGTGGCGGCAAACCTGTCCGCACACAGACGACAACGGGTGATTTCGCCGATCAATCCATCCATCCGCTTGGCCTAAGCCGCCGACCCGGCAATGAAAAGCCCCCGTCCCGTTGCCCCCGGCCTGCATATGTCCTAATCACCAAGCCACAACGACAAGGGGCTGCCGATGTATCGCGTCTGGAACTTCGTGACCAACTACTCGCTTTTATTGATCGGCGGGGCTTTGCTGGCGCTGATCTGGGTCAACACTTTCCCCGATAGTTATCACCAACTTGTCGACTTTGCCCTGATCGATGACTTTTTCATCGGCTATGCCCATTACGATGACAGCGGTGCGGTCGCCTATCGCACGCTGACCCTGCACTACCTTGTCAATGATGTCCTGATGGCGTTCTTTTTCGCCATCGCCGCCAAAGAAGTCTGGGAGGCGGTGATCCTTGAAAACGGCAGCCTGCGTGGCAAAAAGGCGGCGACACCGCTGGTTGCGACGCTGGGCGGCATGATCGGGCCGATTACCGTCTATCTGGGTCTGGCCGCCTTTCTGGGGTCCGATACCTACGATGCGGTCGCACGCGGTTGGGCGATTCCGACCGCGACGGATATCGCGTTCAGCTATCTTGTCGGGCGCATGGTATTCGGGGCGGGCCATCCGGCGGTGCGGTTTCTGCTGCTGCTGGCGATCGCAGACGATGCTGCCGGGCTGATCATTCTCGCCGTGTTCTATCCCTCGGGCGATCTGACGCCGCTGTGGCTGCTGTTGTCGCTGGGGGCGGCAATCGCGGTGTTTGTGCTGGCGAACTGGTTGCCCCGCCGACTGGACCGGGGCAACGAGGCGCGACCGAATTCAACCTGGGTGCGCGACAAACTGTCGTTCTGGCCCTATCTGATTGCCGGCGCGCTTAGCTGGTATGGCTTTCAAGAGGCCGGGATTCATCCCGCCCTTGGCCTGCTGCCCATCGTTCCGACGATCCCCCATGCCGACCGGGCGTTCGGTATATTCTCGGAAGCCGAACAGTATCTGACGGACCTGCTGAACCATATCGAACATCTGCTCAAACACCCGGTCGAGGTGATCCTGTTCTTCTTTGGCTTCCTCAATGCAGGGGTCGAATTTTCGTCAATCGGATCGCCCACCTGGCTGGTGCTGGCGGGGCTGCTGATCGGCAAACCGGCGGGCATCCTGCTGTTCGGCTGGGTTGCGGCGTATCCGATGAAGCTGGGCCTGCCGGCAGGAATGCGCACCATCGACCTGCTGGTGATCGGTTGTGTCGCCGCCATCGGATTCACGGTGTCGCTGTTCATCGCATCGGTTGCGTTTGACGGTTCTGCCATGCTGGGCGACATCAACGTGCGCGACGCCGCCAAGATGGGAGCACTGTTCAGCTTTGCGGCTGCGTTCGTCGCCTTTGCGGTGGGGAAATTGACGGGTGTGGTCAAGCAAGACGGCTGACTTTTGCTGAACTCAGCGCAAAGTGAAGCGGAAACCAGCTGTTTGTCCGCTGAAACCGCTGTATAGCGGGGCCATGATCCGACATACTGCGTGAAAAGGCATAAAGTCACAGCACGTAAACGATCCGTCGTCATAAGGTGCGAAGCCCGAACGGGGCAAATCGGAAAGCATATGCTCGAATTCACGAATGTGAGCAAATCGTTCTGGACCGGCAAGCAGCGCAAGGTGATCCTTGACCGCGCGTCGTTTCGTGTCGAACTGGGGCGCAGTCTGGGCATTCTGGCGCCTAATGGCACCGGCAAGACGA